>JACDNU010000036.1 GCA_017656505.1 Archaeoglobus sp.
GGGTTTAGAAGTGTGAAAAAAGAGATTGGGTTATTGTTTCTGCAAGGACCCTATATTTCTATAATCTGATCTTACACTTTTTTGTACCTTTTTTCAAGAATTCCATCCATCTCATCTTCCGAGACTTTCAAACATCTTGTTCCAATGCAGATAGCTTCCTCGCCTTCTTTCAGATAAAAGTCGTGGTTTATGTATTTTGTGAGTCTTCTAAGCAGTTCAATGTCGCCTTCAACCATCACTGGCTCCAGATAGCTCTGAAGAGCAAGCAAGTATCCGGCATCGAACAGTCCATGATCCATCCCCGCATACTTTTTGAGCAGGCTCTCACTAAGCTCTAGGAATTTCTTTTCTTCTCCAAGGAACCCTAAAGCATTCAGATTTGAGATCATCTGGGAGAGAGGGGATCTGTAAGAGAGATCGTATATAGTTACAGCACCATCCCTCTCGATGAACCTTCCCTCCTTAAAGAATTCTTGCAGCGAGGCCTCAAGCAATTCGGTGGCTAATTCAAGATGGCGCTGATTGAGCGATGCAGTATAGGAGTCAACTAAAGCCGAGATGAGAAAAGCGTAATCCTCAAGGAAAGCTGGAAGACCTTCTTCGCGATATAAGATGTCCTCAAACCTCTCACTGTAGATTTTCTCTGCCATCCAAATTCCTTTTTTGACTAAGTCATCTCTCTGCATGATAAGACCGACATAAATCAATCCGCTGGATATTATCGAGTTGTAGGCTGTGTAAATGCTTTTATCTATCCTCAGCTCATCTTTCATCCCCGAGCGTAGCCTTCTTAACTTCTTTTTCGCATTTTCCAGAATTTCGCCTAATGAAGAGACATCTAGTTTGAGTTCCTCGGCAACACTTTCATAGGATGCATCTATTCTGAGATGATTCTTTCCGTGGAAGTTGCCATCCCTAGTTATTCCATAAACAAGTCTCACAGCCTTGAATTCGATTTCTTCAAGGGCATTTTTGATTTCCTCAAAAGTGTAGGTGTAAAATCCCCCCTCCTCGCTCCTGAAATCGGCATCTATCGAGGTATAGTAACCCTCCTTAGAAAATAAGAATTCTTCGAGAAATTCGAATATTTCGAGCGCACAGTCTCCAAAGATCTTCTTGCCCGTGTTTCTGAACGCCACCGCATAGTTCAGCATCAGTTCTCCATTGTCGTAAGATATTTTTTCAAAATGAGGTGTGGTCCACTCTCTATCCACGGTATACCTGAAAAATCCGCCAAAAACATGATCTCTTATTCCCCCAGCCCACATTTCCTCGAGAGTGTGATCTGCAAACTTGATCGCGTCGTTGAATCTGTCTTTGCTCGAGAGTAGAAATCTGACCGCAGTTGGCATCGGAAACTTTTGAGAGAACCCAAATCCCCCATAAACAGGATCTCCCATTCTCAAAACTGAATCAAGACCTTTTTTCAGAATTTCATCACTCAAATCTGCAGGATACTCCAGTTCAAGCCTTTTTTCTACTTGTTTCATTATTTGGGATGCAAGCTCCTTTGTTTTCTCTTTTTCTTCTTTATAAGCTCTTAATACAGCTTTTAAGACTGTAAGAAAAGGAGGCTTTCCGAATTTTTTTTCTTTTGGAAAATAAGTTCCGCCATAAAAAACCTCACCGCTTGGAAGAGCAAAAACGGTAAGAGGCCATCCTCCTTGGCCAGTTATCGCAGCAATAGCCTCTTGATATTTTCTATCCACTGCAGGCATTTCATCCCTGTCAACCTTTATGCATACGAAATTCTCATTGAGGAACTTTGCAATCTCCCCATCGCTGTACGACTCATCATCCATTACATGGCACCAATGGCACCACGAAGCTCCTATGTCTATCAGAATCAGCTTGTCTTCCTCCTTGGCAATCTGAAAAGCTTCTCTGCAGTAAGGAAACCAATTCACCGGCTGGTAAGCAGCTTCCCTCAGATACTCGCTTTTCGATTCAAGGAGTTTGAGTTTTCTGAATTCTGGATTTTTAAGATGTTTATCCATCTCATCCGTTTCATCCATTTCCCCTTACACCTCAAAACTTTTCCACAACCTTATACACCTTAAAATTCAGTTTCACACTCTTTCCCTTCGATGAATTAAATTCACTACAACCTCATCCACCCCAGCCATGGCCCCTGAGATTTTACCCAAATTTCTCAGAGTATCATCTGCTTTCCTTTCCACAACTCCATCTGAGGGTATTTCGATTCCCTCCAAAGCAAAAATCGCCGCTTCATAAGCGGTTGAGACAGCTGCCAGAGCTTTCAAAACGCAACCATATTTCGCCCCGTCGCATATCATTCCTACAATGCTAGAGGCCACGTAGTTTATCGCGTTCTCTATCTCCTTCTTACCACCGCCCAAGATGTAAGTAAGTCCCGCAGCAGCCCCAAATGCGGATTTATTGCACGCTCCGCACAAAGCAGATAACTCGCCGATATAATCTGAGGCCTCTTTGACTATGAGATGTGAGATTAAGATCCCCTTGAGAATCCTCTCTTTGTCCACGTTTAGATGTTCTCCAACAACGATTATCGGAACTGTTGCAGCAATCCCGTTATTTCCAGAGCCAGAAGATGACATAGCCGGATATTCAGAGCCGCCCATCCTCGCCTCTACTCCTGCAGCAACCTGGAGCTTTATTTTCGTTAATAGATCATCAGCCAGCAGGCCCTTTGCAATGAGGGCCTTAAGGGTTTTAACAGCTCCCATACCATAATTCTCAAGCAAACCTTCCTCAACCAAGAGCTTGTTAACGTCGATTGTCCTTTGCAGCTCTTTCTTTTCCTCATCGCCTATGTTCTCCACAGCCTTCAAAATCCCTCCCAGCTTGATGGATTTAACAGCTTTCCTCTCCGCCTTCTTCTCGGCCTTTTCCTCGTAAGCAACCTTCCCATCCACTTTTATCAGGGCTATCCCATCGTGTTTGAACTGCAGAACAGATTCTGCAACATGGCCATCGTAATTCAGCTTAACGTGGATGTAGAGATCCCTTCTGCCGGAATCAATGCCAACTGAGACCTTATCCACCATACTTTCCGCTACAGGAATCAGAGCTCTATCGAGCTGGCTGAAAATCTCTAGGTAGCCAGGTTTATCGTTTTTAAAGAATCTGTTCATGTCAAGGAAAAGACCAAGGCATACGGCAAGCTTTATTCCCTTTCTGCCAGTGCCCGGAATTGCAACGCCATAGGCGTTCTTGAAGACGTTTCGATCGAGGGTTACCTCAACCTTTTCCAACTTTTCTTTCTTCGGAAGAGGAACTTCCTTAACGCTCAAGCCCGTAGTCTTCGGAAAATTCCCGTGAATAGCGTTATACGCTATGGATGATGCCAAACCAACCGCAACAACTTCAGTACAGCCCGAAGCAGGCTTCACGTTTTCTCTTAAAAATTCCATCACATCTATACTCTTTTTTGACTTCATCTGACTCACCCTAAGGCTGTTTCCCTCAACTCGATCGGATAGCTATTAACGTTTCGCATACTCATCCGAAAATTTATATAGTAATTCATACCCATCAATCTTGACACAAAATTTTGGAGGATGGTAGCATGGCTTCCGAGATAAGGGAGATAGCCCAGAGGTTTGAGAGGGTTGGCGCTCATTCTCACATCAGAGGCTTGGGCTTGGATGAAAATCTCAAGGCTAAGGATGTAGCAGACGGATTGGTTGGGCAGAAAAAAGCCAGAGAGGCTGCTGGTGTAATAGTGCAGATGATCAAGTCCGGCAAGATGGCTGGAAGGGGAATTTTGATGGCAGGGCCACCCGGGACTGGCAAAACAGCTATAGCAGTTGCCATAAGCAAGGAACTCGGTAGAGACATACCTTTCGTCCAGGCTAGTGCCTCTGAATTCTACAGCGCCGAGATGAAGAAGACGGAAGCCTTAATCCAGTCCATGAGGAAAGCGATAGGCGTGAGAATAAGGGAGGTAAGAGTTGTTCTGGAGGGAGAAGTTTCAGGACTTGACTACAACATGGTTCCGAATCCCTACAATCCAACCCAGAAGATTCCCGAGTCAGCAAACCTAACGCTTGCCACGAAGGATGAGAAGCGAACCTTCAGCGTAAGCGGGAGGCTCGCCTTGCAGTTCATGCAGTATGGAGTTCAAGTCGGGGATGTGATAATGATAGACAAGGAATCGGGCAGGATATCGATTCTCGGCAAGAGTGAGAGGGCAAGCAAGAAGTACGATCTTGGAGATTCAGGAGTCGTTGAGGTGCCTTCAGGAAAAGTCGAGAAAGAAAGGGAGTTCACATACGTTGTAACTCTACATGATCTGGATGAGGCGAACGCAAGGAGAGGATCGATTTTCAGCCTCTTCATGAGCGAGAGCAAGGAGATCGATAGTGAGGTAAGAGAGGCTGTTGACGAACAAGTTAAGAGGTGGGTTGAAGAGGGAAGAGCCGAGCTCGTGCCAGGGGTGCTCTTCATCGATGAAACGCATCTCATGGACATCGAACTTTTCGCGTTCATGAACAGGGCGATGGAGTCTGAGATGGCTCCGATAATCATCCTGGCTTCGAACAGGGGATTTTCAAAGATCAGAGGGACTGACATCTCCGCCCCCCACGGCATCCCGCTGGATCTGCTGGATCGCTTGCTCATCATAACAACCGAGCCCTACACCAGAGATGAGATAAAGACGATTCTCGAGATAAGAGCGGCAGAATCGGGAATAATGCTCAGCGATGCAGCGCTCGATAAGCTCACAGCCTTGGGAGAGGAGAACAGCATGAGATATGCTGTCCAGCTGCTTGCTCCAGCCTACGAATTTGCAAAACTCCGGAACGCGGGCAAGGTGGACGTTGAGGATGTGGAAAGGGCTGCAAGCGTTTTCGCAGATGTGACGCAGAGCTCAGCGTATCTGAAGAAGTGGGAGGAGAGGTTAATTTCCATCTGATTTTCCTATTTTTCCTATCTTTCTTACTCTTGTTTTAAAAATCGAATGTAACAAAAATATTTTAAATCCTATCAGCTGACAGGACTGGTGACATCCCAAGCTCCGGTGGTGTAGCCCGGCCAATCATTCCGGCCTTTCGAGCACAGAGGAAAGCCGGCGACCCGGGTTCAAATCCCGGCCGGAGCATTTATTACTAATTTTTCCTTGAAATTGCGAATCCTCCAATGATTAAAGCAGCTGCTATCACCAAAGTTGGCGGGGAAAACTCGGGGATTTGGTTCAATGGTTGAAATTCCGGAGTTTTAAGACCTGATGGATGATTGGCTGAATTGAAGTAGAGAGTCAGGGTATCGCTTCTCGCGTTATTTGACCAGTTAATCTCGACACAGATCCTTTCATTTTTTGCTAAGGATTGAGGCCCCATGGAGAAGGTTTTAGTTTTAGTAGCTGACCCACTCAGAACATTATAACCCTCGTCCAGTAACGTTAGACTCCCTTCACCAAACTTGTAAAGCCTAACATAAACTCTATGACCTCCTGTAGAGCTGGCCCAATACCTTACCTCCCAATCTCCTGCAGAAAATGTTACATCCTCTCCCATCTGTTCACTGCACCACAAAGCATTTTCGCTAGCGTTAAGCGTTAAAGTTGCTTCACTGCTGCTTACACTCTCTTTCATCAAAAATCCATCAATACCAAGAATTCCAGCATCCTCATCTGTAAAATAGAGATTCATAGCTCCAGCAACACCACATAAGAAGACGAAAAGTACTAAAATCACAGATGTAACAACCATCCTCACCCTACCACCCCTCTCACCTTAACCTCTAAATACTTAAATTTTTTCTTTTTCTCGATTTAAAATCACTGTATAGATTTTTTACAAACTCATAACTAAAAAGAATATCTTAAGTATTTTTTTACTTCATGGAAAAATTTTCAAAAATTGAGAATTGAAAAGTTTTTTAACTGGATTTTAGAATTAAAGGTTGTGCTTATAGCGATAGAGGGAATCGACGGTTCAGGAAAAACAACAGTAGCTGAATTTCTGAGAGATGAGCTGGAAAAGCTCGGATACAGCGTGGCTCTTCTAAAAGAGCCCACAGACAGCGAATGGGGGAGAAAACTGAAGAAGAGTTACTCATCCAGACTTAGGCCAGAAGAAGAGCTTGAACTTTTTTTGAAAGATAGGGAATACGATGTGAGAGAAAACATACTTCCGGCCTTAAAAAGTGGAAAGATCGTGATCATGGATCGCTACTACCTCTCTACCATCGCATACCAAGGTGCATTAGGATTCGATCCGGCTAAGCTTAAAGAGAAGAACGAAGAAATAGCTCCAAAACCCGATTTGACCTTCATCCTTGACATACCACCGGAAAAGGCAGTATCAAGGGTAAAGAAAAGGGGTGATAGACCTAATGACTTTGAGAAGCTCGAATACCTGAAAAAAGTGCGAGAAATATTCCTCTGGTGTGCAAAGACTATCGAAAACGCGATTGTAATTGATGCAAGTAAAGAGCTTAATGAGATAAAGAAGGAAATCTTAACTAGAACGCTCGAAAAGTTGAGAGCTGAATGAATTAGGATAAATCAAACAAAATTAAGCAAAAAATTATTCCATCTCCACCTCAAGCAGAACCTTAATAAGCTCCCTGTCGTGGATCATACCCATCAAGCGGTCTTCTGCATCCAAAACGGGAATGTGATCGATGTCGTGCTTAACCATTTCTCTTGCACACTTTGTCACCTTCGTCTGCGGATAAACGAAGACTGCCGGCTTTACGAAGTTCTTAACCGGCTCTTTTGGCAGCTTCACTACACTCACCTCAAAGTACTTAACCGTGAAATCCCTGACAGAATCCCACATCCAAGAATCTTCGCTGTCGCTTGAAGAGGCATAAGCCTTCTGCTCCAAAAATTCTTCTATTAGCGTTTCAGTGAGCATTATCTTTTCATCGATTAATCCCACAACACTTGCATTGTCGTCCAGCACTGGACAGAGTTCGGAGTTGCTCAGCCTCATTATCTCCCCAACAAGGTTGAGCGGGGTTTCCTCCCAAACGCAAACGGTTGCGTTGGTTATGTACTTCCTTACCGGCTCATCAATCTCCATCTCAGCGATCTGACTTATTATATCTCTGAGAGTTATTATTCCAACGAGCTTCTCACCCTCTAAAACTGGAAGTCTCCTGAACTGCGTGTTTGCCAGAATTTCGACCACTTTTCTCAAAGGATCACTGGCCTGAACCGTGACTGGATCGGGAGTCATTAGCAAAGCGAGCTGATCCTCCTCCACCTTCCTTAGAATGTCCTTTCTCGTTACGATTCCGACGAGTTTGTCATTTTTGAGAACAGGGACGGCAGATATCTCATACTTCTTGAAGAGTTCGAGAACCTTGTCTCTGCTGTTAGGAAGTGTTGCAAATATGACGTCTCTGTTCATCACATCCTCTGCTTTCATGACAGCAAAAACAATCCGACTTAAAATAAATAATTTTCCCAATTTAGGGCTGTAGAGTTTATGAAATTCAATAAAAATCAGAGTAAATTAGGGTAAATCTAAGTACCGTGACTGGATCGGGAGTCATGAGCAAAAAGTAAGTAAAGTAAGATGTAAACTTAATCATTCGATTTTTAATCTGTCCAAAACCCCTCTAACTCTGCAAAAGCCCCTCGCAACATGTTCTATAGGTTTAGCGTTCCTGATCACTTTAGAACTCTCCAGCACAACCCATCTATGGCCTACATCAAAAAGGTCGAATCCAAAAAAAGCAGCCCTAAGAAGATTTTCAGAATCCAGAAAATAGCTTGCAAAGTTCACTTCATCAAGCAGAGATGGAGTCGCTATCATTGCATTATCCGTACCAATTCCCCAATTATTATATTCAGCAAGGATCGAGTAGTTTTTCAGATTTCCCAGTCCGAAAAAGAAGTTTGAGCGGAAACATGAAATGATCGGTATTCCAGAATCCATAGCTTTTTTCAGGTACTTTTTAGATGCCTTGTTCATGTGGACTATGAAATCTGGTTCCAAAGAGAACGCTTCCTCAACGTCTTCATCATCTCTCTCACCCGCGTGAATCCCAAATAAAAGCCCTTTTTGCCTTGCAAATTCTCTTAACTCCTCAAGAAAGCCAAATTCATGATCTCTTACGCTGCTCATTCCAAAACCTTTCGCAAAACCTTCTTTGGAGATTGCCTCAGCCTCCTCAACGCTTTCAGGCCTTGCCAAAGGTAGCACAACACCTAATACATCCGCTTCTTTTAGAATCTCCAGCCCCCTCAACCCCAGTTCCCTAAAGTCTGCGAATCCAGTAGTTCCATTAGTAAATGCATGGGATATTGCTTCCTTGCTAGCTTCCACAAGCTCTTCCTTCTTTACAGAGGATATTGCCCTAAACTTATATCCTTCCGGCCCAACCAAATCCTCGAGGCTAATTTTTGGGGCTATAGTTATGGAATCCATCAGGTGAACATGAGAGTTGAAAAAAGAGGGCATAATGACTTTTTTTATCCCAAGTTTCGCTGGATCTAGCTCTTTCTCCTCAAATACTCCCCCAGTTACTTCCTTCCCAAATACACCTTCTTCAAAGAAAAAGCCAGCCCCTACACTCAAATCTCTGTCAATCAGATATGCAGGATGTTGCATCAATTTAAGGATGAATAGAAGTATAAAAATCCTACTGACAAATCCTAAACGCCTGCTTTCCCTCAAAATTCCAAACTCATTTAAAAAACCATTAAAGTTAAATACAAACAGCGAAAATTCATTTTCATGGCAAAGACGAAAAAGGCAAAGGCAAAAACTCCACCTCTGATGTCCTCAGCCGGGATAATGAGGTACTTCGAGGAGGAGAAAACCCAGATCAAAGTCAGCCCAAAAAGCGTTTTCGCCTTTGGAATCGTTATCGGAGCTATTATATTTGTACTGAACCTCTATTACGGACTCTAAGGTTATATGAACTAGCATGAATCAAAAAATTTTAGCTGAAGTTGTTTTTGCGGGAAGATCAAATGTAGGAAAGTCGACGCTCTTTTCCGACCTTTTTGGTGTGGATGTAAGAAAGGGAAGAAAGCCGGGCACCACAATAAAACCAAATTCGATAAATTTGAAGGGTTTGCAGATAACGGATCTTCCGGGCTACGGTTTTATCCAAGGAGTGAGCAGAGAGTTCTCCGAAAGAGTCAAGGATTTCATAGTTCATTACATAGAAAACTATAGCGAAAGAATTCTGGTTGCAATTCAAGTCATAGATGGAAGATCGTTCATCGAAATCGTGGAAAGATGGGAGAAAAGGGGTGAAATTCCAATCGACATAGAAATGCATCAGTTTCTGAACGACTTCGACTTCCCGGTTTTTCTGGCTGTGAACAAAATGGACAGGGTTGAAAAGAAGGATTATTTGCTGAACATTGTAGCCCAGAAAATGGGAATGATTCCCCCATGGACTAACTGGAAGCACAGAATTTTCCCGATTTCAGCAAAGAAAGGAGAGACTGAGAATATAAGAAAGGCATTGAAAAAGGTTCTAGCTGATAAGGGGTTTGGTGGGATTCTGAGGTGAGATTTTAGACTATTGTAAGCTTATTCATAAAACCTTCACGATACTACTTCATCATTCATTTCGAAAGTATTATTACCTTCGGCGTTTAATTAATTCTTGGCATGAGACGTTTTAACTGGAAACTTTTTAGGAAAAAAGGCACTTCTAAAGAAGCTAGTAAGGACGAAAAACTTCTTCAGAAAAATGTTGAGGACTTGAAACGTGAGGCTCTGACAAGAGGTGGGAACGAAGGGATAAAAAGCATTGCAAAGGAGCTTTTGAAAGAGGAAGAGTAAAGAAGAGCAAAGATCTGTAAAAATAGGGAGAGAATGGCAATAAGGCTGAAAGTCCGTTTTATTGGTGGGTTCGACAGAGATTACGAGGAACTCTCAATCGATGAGGGTTCAACTTATGTAGATCTCTTGAATATTTTTAATATCAATCCAGAGACAGTGATCGTGCTCAAAGATGGAAAACCCGTGCCAATCGACGATAAGGTTGAAAAAGGAGAGATTAAGGTGCTTAGGGTAATCTCCGGCGGTTAAATTAAAAATAGAACTGTATTTCAATTTATTTTTTGTCTTTATCTTTATCTATTTTTACCTCTGCCTGAAAACTTCAGCGATGTCCACATTGATTCTCTGGCTTATCACATCGGTGATCTCGCCAAGCATGTCCAGTAACCTAGTATAAGATTCAAGAAAGTTCGCAAGACTTTCACGAGCTTTAAGCTGTGATTGAAGGTCTGTAAGCTGATTCAATAAATCCTGATCAACTTCTCCTGAAAGCTGCTTGGTTATGAAATCCTGCTGCTTCTGCTGAAATTCCAGCAAAAGCTGCTGGGTTTCAGAATCTTCCTTTAATACTTCCTCTTTTTGCAGGAAGTCTGCATACTCATTCGTTCCCATAATCGCGTCTGAGAGAGCGATTGCCTTTTCCCTCAAATTATCATTCAATCCCATTTTTAACTCATCCTCCAAGGTTTCATTAACTTAAATTGAATGCCTATTTTAATTTTTCCCAAGAATTAGTTTTGGTTCATAGAGTTTTTTTAATTAATAGCCAAAATTCACTTTTGATCTTTTTAACATTTTATCTTCTCGGTTTGTAAGGAATCCTTTTAACGAATCCGCAGTTTAAACACTTTATCACCTTTACACCCCTATCCAGCCTTATTTTCGAAGTTGTAGATGTGTAAGGAGTGTAGCATTTTCTGCAAAAGGTGTTTCTATACTTATCAGGAATCCTAGTACGGTAACGGGAGGCTATCCTCATCGCAAGCTCAACATACCTCCTAGAGAAGGGAAGTTCAGTCTTCAGAGCTTTCTCCAGCAAAATTTCGATTCTCTCTCTTGCTATTCTCTTCTCAAGTTTCTTGTCTCTTCTAATCATTTTATAAAAAATGGGAAAATTGTATATTAATTATTGTGCTTATTTGCTATCCCAAGCCTTAACCCTGCGGTATCTCTCCGATAACGTTGTCAACGAAGAAGTTCATTTGCAGTAGTTCCTCGTCGGTCATCACTTCCCCTTCGGCTTTCACAACCTTTCCGCTCTGATCCTTTATCGGTCCAACAAATGGATACTGTTCGGGAACCTCTCCTTTTATGTACTTCTCCTTTTCCTGCAGTACCAGTTTTTTAACATCCTCTGGAACAGCCTTGCTGAAGGGCGCTAGATCAACGACTCCCTTATCGATTCCCCACCAGATTTCCTCACTCTTCCAAGTTCCAGCCCTCACATTATCGATGACGTATTTGTAAATAACACTCCAGTTCCATATCGGAGCTGTAAGATGAGCGTTGGGTGCAAACTTCGACATATCGCTGTTGTAGCCTATCGAGTAAGCTCCTCTCTCTTCAGCGGCCTGCTGTGGACTTGGAGAGTCCTGATGCTGGGCTATAACGTCGCATCCCTGGTCGAGAAGACTTATTGCAGCTTCCTTTTCTTTGGCAGGATCGTACCATGTGCCCGTCCAGACAACGTAAACCTTCGCATCTGGGTTGACCTTTTTAACTCCCAAGGCGAAAGCGTTGATACCTCTGATAACCTCTGGAATGGGATGGGCTGCCACATAACCGATTTTGTTCGTTTTAGTCATTGCCCCGGCAACAATTCCGCTTAGATATCTAGCCTGATACATTCTGCCAAAGTAAGTTCCGACATTCTTTGCTGTCTTGTAACCACTACAGTGCATGAAAACCGTATTCGGGAAGTCTTTTGCAACGGTTATAGTTGGATCCATGTAGCCGAAAGAGGTTGTGAATATTATATCGTATCCTTGTTCTGCATACTCCCTGATTACCCTCTCAGCGTCAGGCCCTTCTGGAACAGCCTCGGTATACTTCGTTTCAACACCAAGATTCTTTTCAATCCATATCCTCCCCTGATCGTGGGCGTAACTCCAGCCAGCATCACCTATTGGACTTACGTAAACGAAAGCCACCTTCAATTTTTTGGCTGGTTTTTCCGCAGCCTGCTGAGCACAACCCGCAAGCAAGATTGTAAGGATAACCGCCGCTACCAAAATTGCCCGTTTCATGGTGATGCATGAAGGATGTCAAAGATAAACTTTACCATTTTAGCCTAGGCTAAACTAAGGTATTCCAGAAAAAGCCGAAAAAAAGAAATAATTAAATAATTTTTTAATGAAAAACTGTTATGATCGTTGATACGCACGCCCAGCTCTGGACGAAGGAAGTTATCGAGTCCATGCCAGAAGAGATGGTAAAAAGCTATTCTAAGGTTTTTGGTAAGGATTTCAGTGTAACTGTTGACATGATGCTCGCCTCAATGGATTCAGCAGGAGTAGACAAAGCTGTTGTCGTTGGAGTTGATGCTGAAACGACCTTCGAGTATAAAGTTTCGAACGACGCCGTGTACAATGCAGTCCAGGAGAGCAAAGGCAGACTTATCGGTTTTGCGGGAGCCGATCCTCACAAAGGCAGACTTGCCCTAAAGGAGCTTGAAAGAGCAGTTGATGAGCTGAATCTAAAGGGATTAAAGCTCATGCCGCACTTACACATGCTCAATCCCAACGATCCGAAGATGTATCCTTTATACGAGCTTGCTCAGGAGCTGAACATCCCGGTTCTCTTCCACACCGGCACGCAGTTCCATGCGGGAACGAAGATAAAGTACTGCAAGCCGATCGACATAGACGACATCGCGATAGATTTTCCCGATCTCAAGCTGATAATCGCCCACTTCGGATATCCGTGGTATGAGGAAGCGTTGGCTGTGGTCAGAAGAAACGAGAACGTTTACTTCAACATAGCTGGTTGGAGTCCGAAGTACATACCGAAAGTTGTAGTCCAGCAGATGAACAGTATTCTGAGCGACAAGGTGCTTTTCGGAACGGACTTCCCGCTTATGACATATCCAAGAGTCATAGAGGAACTTAAGCAACTCAACCTCAAGGAAAAAACCTACGAAAAGATGTTCTATCTGAATCCGAAAAAGCTCGGAATACTTGATTGATTTTTTGATTTTATTTTTCGATTCGCCTATTCAAGCTTATTTAATTTCCATTCAAGTTCAAACCAACTATTCGATCTTAACCTCTCCAATTCCGAGTTCGTAGTTTATCCTTGCCGTATGCTCTGGATTTACGGCAACATGGCTGTTCTTAAAATTTCCAATTCCCAAATCGCCCTCCACCTCAACTTTGACGTTCTTTGGAGCAAAAATCCTTATTTCCCCTACACCCCCCTCAACGTTAACATTTACATTCTCTTCAGGAAGGTAAACCTTAACACTCCCAGCAAAGAATTCAACATCAAGGCTGTTTCCCTTAACCTTTACAACCTCAAACCCATCTAAATCAAACCCATCTAAAATTCCTTTCCAGCTTCCCTGCTCCCATTCCACTACCAGATCACCAGCAAAAAACTCGATCTTTTTCTCTGATACCAATCCATGGCCAGTAGGGATTAGGGCAATAATGGACAGAAAAGCCACAATAAAAGCTATAAAAACCAAAAACCTCCTCAAAAATCCCTTGGTAAGAATGGCAAATCCCAGCAGGATGAGAGACGCTGGAAAGATCCTTTCAAGAACGGTTTTGTGGTGATAAATGAACGTCAGGAGAGCCATGGTGTACTCAGGCAGTCGGCTGAAGAATTGCCCAAGCCATGGAGAAAGTACGAGGAGGACTCCAGCAAAAATAAAAATTACTCCCCATTTTTTCGACATAACCGCTTCTCCTGTCAGCTTTTCTTTAGTATCAGTGCGACTCCGAGAAGCAGAAGTATTATGCCGAGAATTTGGGAGGAAGAGATAAAAATAGATATTAGATCTTTAACAAGAAAGTATGCACCGACGACTATCAGTCCGAGAGCAAGAAGTCTCCTCCTCTCTTCCCTAGGTTTTTCTTCCAATCTACCTATTCCTGATTCTACAGGCTCTGATTCTACAGATTCAGCCGCTCCTTCCGAAACTTCAGAAACTTCTTTTTCTCCTTTTTCAGCCTTCTTAACCGCTTCAACTTCAACTTTAGCCTTTTTCTCTTCTGGCATTATGATAGCAAGAATTATGTAGAGCAAAATACCCGAACCGTGATAGAGGGTAGCAATAATGAATATAAGTCTCAGGATGGTAGAATCAACGCCGAAGTACTTTGCCAACCCTCCGCAAACCCCGAAAACTACCTTATCGTCTTTGCTTCGGTAGATTTTTGTCATAAAGGGAATTCGCTGAGAAGTATATTAGGTTTTCCTCAGCATTAGGTTTTTCCTCAACAGCCCGTAAAAACACAAAAGTTTCAAATAACATCCAAAAAACTTATGTCCATGGCGAGGATTACCACTGCTGCTTTAATTATCTTCCTAATAGGCCTATGTTTTTCGATATTCGCAGCTTACAGTGGGCTAGTTATGCTTCCTGAGTCTTCTACTCTGGAGCTGAAAAACAACTATCGAATCCTGTTCTTCCACCTCCCCTCGGCAATCACCTCGTTTCTGGCATTCACCCTTACGCTTGTCTTCTCAATTCTTTACCTCTCAAAGAGGGATATGAAATACGATGTTTATGCTGTTACATCTGCTAAGGCCGGAATTTTCCTGATCACAGCCGCTTTGATAAGCGGATCCATCTGGGCAAGGGTTGCTTGGGGTTCTTACTGGAATTGGGACCCGAGAGAGACGACTGTGCTCATACTATGGTTCGTTTATGCCGCCTATTTCGCCTTGAGAGAATCGATCGAGGTTAGAGAAACTAAGGCTAAGAATTCCGCGATTCTGGCGATATTCGGGTATGCTACGATCCCATTGAGTTATCTCTCCGCTTACATAGGTTTTTCTTTGCATCCGTCCACAAAAGAGCTAAAAATTGGCTTAAATGTGGGTCAAACGCTAGGAATAATGATTCTGGGATTCATTCTTCTCTATCTTGCTTATATCTTGATCGAGAGCCGGGCTGAGATCGTGAAGTTGAGTGTCGAAGAGAGTGAGGGAGATCTAAAAACGGATTAGGAGGTGGTAAGTTGAACGATTTCACAGCGGTATTTATCGCTTCGATGATTGTGATGTTTTGCTGGTTGATTCTGTTCGCTCTATCCTTTCTGAAGTTAAGAAGTATTGAAAAGATGCTTGAATAGCTTGAAAATATCTTGAAAATATGTTTGAAAACTTACTGAAAAACTAAAAGATAATGGCAAGTGTAAACGAAAGGATTGGGGGAAAATACAGCCATTCACTTTCCTTTTTCTATTCTATTTTCTATTCAACTGTTACACTCTTAGCAAGATTCCTAGGCTTGTCTATCTCGCACCCCCTAACTTTAGCAGCAAAGTAAGCAAGGAGTTGCAATGCGATTGAGTGCAGGATCGGCGCCAAAATCGGGAATGTTTCGGGGGTTTTTATCGCAAAGTCGACGAAGTTGTCTACCTCTTCATCCTTCTCATCTGACACGGCTACAACCAAAGATTCCCTCGCCTTAACCTCTTTCAGATTGTTCAGCATGATCTCGTAGGTTTCATCCCTGTTTATCACCGCTATAACTGGGGTCTTTTCACCCAGTAGCGCGAAAGGTCCGTGTTTGAGCTCTCCCGCTGGATAGCCTTCCGCATGGATGTACGAGATCTCCTTCATCTTGAGCGCTCCCTCTAAAGCGGTCGGGAAGCCAATGCCTCTGCCGATGTACATCATGTTCTCGAACTCGCTGAGCTTTTTAGCGATTTCCTCTATCTCACCCTGCTTATCCAAGATTCTCTGAACCTTCTCGGGCAGAGCTTTCAGCTCTTCCACAAGCTCCTTCTTCTCCTGCCTTGTAAGCGGTGAGAGCTTGATCGCGATAATGTAGAGAACTACCAGCTGGGCTATGAAGGATTTTGTTGCCGCAACGCATATTTCTGGCCCAGCTCTCGTGAAAAGAACGTGATCCGAGATTTTTGTGGCGGAACTTCCCACAACATTGACGATGCTACAAGTCCTTAACCCCATTCTCTTCGCCGCCCTCAGAGCTTCCAGCGTGTCAGCCGTCTCTCCCGATTGCGTTATCCCCAAAACAAGGACTCTTCCCGGAAGAATTGAGTGGTAGTTGTATTCAGATGCGTACTCCACACGAACCGGTATGCCTGCAAGCTTCTCTATAACGTATTTCCCTATGAGGCCAGCATGATAGCTAGTCCCGCATGCCACGATAACTATCTCCGATATGCCGGCTGCGAAACTCGGATCGAGATCGATGTCATCGCTCACGTATTCGGCTATCGTATCTTCGATGACCCTCGGATTCTCGTTGATCTCCTTGAGCATGAAGTGCTCGTAACCTCCCTTCTCAGCGTCCTCGATACTCCAGTGGATGAGCTCGATTTCCCTCTCGACTTCTTTTCCTTCGTTGAATATCTTGAACGAATCGGGTTCGGCTATGACTATATCTCCATCATTCAGATAGATCACACGATTTGTGTACTCTAAAATGGCAGGAACATCGGATGCAAGGATGAGCTCCCCATCTCCCACCCCAAGAATTAGCGGGCTCTTGTATTTGCATGCAACCAGTTTTCTCTCATCCTTCTTCATCGCCACAAAAGCGTAGGAACCTCTCAAAACCTCCACAGCTCTAAAAACCGCCCCTTCAAAAGATTTCGTTTCCCTGTAAAACTTTTCGATGAGATGGGGTATCACCTCTGTATCAGTTTCAGACCGAAAAATGTGACCTTCCGCCATGAGCTCGTTTTTGAGGGATGAGAAGTTGGTTATGATGCCGTTGTGAACCACAGCAATATCCTCATCGCAGTCAGTATGTGGATGAGCGTTGATGTCCGAAGGCTTCCCGTGGGTTGCCCATCTCGTATGGCCGATCGAAACTGTTATCCCGCTAACCTTCCTTTCTTCGACCTCCAAAGCCGATATAGAGCCGACCTTCTTATTGATTTCCAGTTCTTTTCCGTTAGCAACAGCATAACCCCACGAATCGTATCCTCTATACTCCAATCTCTTTAACGAGGAAACAACAACCTTATCTCCCTGTCTGAATCCTATATAACCTACTATCCCACACATCTCCAGCACCTTACAACACGACCGAATTATCAGGAATGATGCCAGAGATCACCTTCAATTCGGCAATCTTTACGTAATTCCCGATTGTCGAACACGGCTTCGCAACCACACCTGCTGCAATCTTCGCTCCTTCGCCTATGAAAGCTCCTGCCTCGATGCAATGCCATTCATCGCATATCGTCATCTCAGATTCGCCACTGATGGCCTTGAAACCCGCTTCGATAGAAGTTCCGTTGTCAACCACAGAGTTCTTCAAATGACTTCCGGCCCCTATTCTCACACCCTCCCCAATCACGCAGTTCTCGATGTAGCTCAGGGATTCAATTGTTGATGAATCTCCTATCGATGTCGATGGAAAGATTACACAATTCGGGCCTATTCTGCACTGCTCACCTATGATGACTGGCCCGTAAATGTAGGTATTTCCTCGAATAACTGTTCCTTCCCCAACGATAACATCTCCGATAATCGTAACACCGCTCTCAACCTTTCCTGAAATTTTCTTTCCTCTGAAATCCATTGAAAGATCGTTCAGCTTGAGAATATCCCACGGATAAACCACATCCAGCCATTTTTCAGCTTCTTCAGCCTTGAACGTATAACCTTTATTGATCAGGTCGTTTATAACCGCCACAAGACTGGTTTCATCCCCTATTTCATCGAATATAGTTCTGTCAAGGCAGTAAATTCCTGTATTTGCGAGGCCACCTTCCTGTACCTCGGGTTTTTCGACTATCCTCGCCACATGGTTGTTTCTAAGGAAAAGAACTCCGTACTTGGAGACTTCCGGCAGCCTCTTGTAGAGGATCGTGAAGGGCTCATTAACCTTGCTGAGAGTCTGGTGGTCGATAATATTGTCGCCTGGAATTACTATAAATTCCTCGGCTGCCAAATCCTTCGCCTGTTTCAACGCATGGGCTGTTCCAAGCTGCTGAGTTTGAGTCACATACCTTATTTTTACCCCAAAATCTTTTCCATCACCGAAATGGTTCATTATCCTCTCTTTCTTATACCCAACAACCATTACGACATCGTTTATCCCGCTTTGTCTGAGAGATTCGACTATGAACTCGAGAATGGGCTTGTTCGCAACCTTTATCATCGACTTCGGTTTGTTTGCCGTGAAAGGCCTAAGCCTCTGTCCTTCTCCGGCTGTAAGAATTATCGCCTGCATCCAAACACCTTCTCAGAATCAAAATACCTTCGAGTTCCTCTCAACATATCCGTCAACCTTGGCGGCGGGAGCGATGAAAACGTTATCTCCAATCATCGTTCCCACATTTATAGTCACATTTATTCCGGTTCTCACATTGTCTCCCACCACAGCCCCAAACTTTCTGAGTTTCGTATCGATGAGTCTATTTTTCACGTTAACCATTATATTCTTATCGTCCAAGCGAAGGTTTGCGATTTTCGTTCCTGCTCCAAAGTTACAGTTTTCTCCAATGACGGAATCTCCCAAATAGCTCAGATGTGGGATCTTCGTGCGATTCATAACTATCGAATTCTTTATCTCAACTCCAGCGCCGACATGGCAGTTATCGCCGATTGAAGTTGAGGGGCGAATGTAGCAGTTCGGGCCAATCTTGCAGTTTCTTCCAATAACAACCGGCCCTTCAATGTAGGCTCCAGACTTAACAACGCTTCCCTCTCCAACGATAACATCTCCGATGAGGTGAGCTCCCTCCTCAACCTCGCCATCAATTCTGCTTTCCAGCTTTGAAAGGAAGTAGGCGTTAGCCCTCAGCAGATCCCAGGGAAAGCCTACATCGATCCACTCATCGATTTCAACTGCCTTAAATTCGATTCCGCTTTCGATGGCAAGCTTTATCGAGGTTGTTATCTCGTACTCCCCGCGAACCGATTGGGGAGTTTTATCTACAAAATCGAGGATTTCCTTGGTAAAGAGATAGATTCCAGCATTGATCAAGTTACTTTCCGGTTTTTCAGGCTTCTCAACGATGTTCTTTACGATTTCACCCTCGCATTCAACAACTCCAAACTCCTCGGGATTCGGAACTTCCTTAACAGCCAAGGCAAAGCCTTCCTGTCTCGCGATTTTTGAGATATCCGAGCTAGAGACTATGGCATCTCCGTTCATCATCAGAAATTTTTCTTCGAGAAGGTGTGAGGCTGCTTTTAAAGCATCAGCCGTGCCGAGTTGCCTTCTCTGGTTAGCATACTCGATGGAAATCCCATCCCATTCGTTGCCGAAATAGTCACGGATGGTTTCATCCCTGTATCCAACGACAAGGACAACCCTGCTTACTCCAGCCTCCTTCAAGCTAACGAAGAGATGTTCGAGAATCGGCCTGTTCGCGATCGGTAGCATTACCTTCGGCCTTGTGAACGTTAAAGGACGCATCCTCGTGCCTTCTCCAGCAGCTAATACGACAGCCTGCACGTATTGCATTTAAATTTGAAGTTTATAATCTTTATCCATCCTTCATGATGAAATTTATAGAAAGATTTAAAGCGTTCCGCCAAAGATTCGTGATGATGGTATCACATTCTATGCGCATTCCTATAGCGAGGCCAGAAATAGGGAAAGAAGAGATCAACAGAGTTGTTGAGGTTCTCAAGTCAGGAATGCTTGCCCAAGGCAGGCTGGTTGAAGAGTTCGAAAAAGCTTTTGCCGAATACGTTGGAGTTAAGGAGGCTGTTGCCGTATCGAATGGAACCGTAGCTCTCGACCTTGCCTTGAAGGCTTTAGGAATAAAAGAGGGAGATGAGGTTATTGTCCCCGCTTTCACGTTCATTGCTACCGCAAATGCAGTTCTCTTCCAACATGCAAAACCCGTTTTCGCTGATATCGATGAAAAAACGATGAACATCGATGCAAACGATGCTGCAGAGAAAATAACGTCAAAGACGAAGGCTATAATTGGTGTGCACCTTTACGGCCATCCATTCGATGTTAAAGCGATCTCCGATCTGTGCGAGGATCACAAGCTTATGCTAATCGAGGATGCGGCCCAAGCCCACGGAGCTGAATTCGAGGGGATAAAGGTGGGAAGCTTTGGAATCGGATGCTTCTCCTTCTATCCAACGAAGAACATGACCACGGCAGAGGGGGGAATGATAACAACCAACGACAGCGAGATTGTAGGGAAGCTCAGGCTGCTCAGAAACCACGGAGATGCTGGAAAATACAACCACATAATGCTGGGTTACAATTACCGCATGACCGATGTGAATGCAGCCTTAGGCATTGAGCAGCTGAAAAAGCTTGATGAGTTCAACGAGAGGAGGATCAGAAACGCGGAATACCTTAACAAAAATCTTAGGAATGACATAGTAAAGCCAATTGTGGTTGGGAAAGTTAAACATGTTTTTCATCAGTATGTTGTTAGAGTTGAGAATAGACAAAAATTCATTGAGCAGTTGGAGAAAGCTGGAATTGGGTACGGAATTCACTACCCCCTTGCAATTTATGAGCAGCCACTCTACAGAAATTTGGGGCTAAATGGGGATTGCAGAATTGCAGAAAAAGTATCAAGGCAGGTTGTTAGCCTGCCGGTTTATCCATCACTGAGCAAGGAAGATTTGGAGTATGTAGTAGAAGTTGTTAACGGGATGGAGCTTTAATCAGAATCATCAATCAGATGGTTCAGATGCCCAAATGCCTAGATGACTTAAAATAGTCCCAGCTTAAGATAATCTCATAAAGTAAGCTAAGAGTTAAAAGGGAATAAGAAAAGTGGGGAAAAATCCCAAAAGGTGAAAAATGAGAATGGAAACTGAAAAGTCTGAAAGGAACGAGAAATCCTATTTCGCACATCCTACTGCCATAGTGGAAAGCCACGATATAGGCGAGGGTAGCAAGATCTGGCATTTCGTCCACATCCGCGAGAAAGCGAAGATTGGCAAAAACTGCAACATCGGGAAGGGGGTTTACATCGACACGGAGGTTGAGATAGGCGACAATGTGAAGATTCAGAACTTCGTTAGTGTTTATAGAGGTGTGAAAATAGAAGAGGGCGTATTCATCGGGCCCTCGGTAACCTTCACAAACGATCTGTTGCCGAGAGCATTTCGTTGGGAGGATGAGTTAATCGTCGAAACTCTCGTAAGAAAAGGGGCCAGCATAGGCGCAAACTCAACCATAATCTGCGGAATTGAGATTGGAGAATATGCCATGATAGGGGCGGGGAGTGTGGTAACCAAGTCCGTTCCGGGTTTTGGTCTGGTCTACGGGAATCCTGCAAGGCTGAGGGGATACGTATGCTACTGCGGGAGGAAACTAACGAGCGATCCCAACGCAAGGGGAGAATTTGAGTGCAGTTACTGTGGGAAGAAAGTTAAGATTGGAGATGAACGGTAGGAGGTTTAGAGATGCAAGAAACTAAGGTGGCGGTTATCGGACTCGGAAAAGCGGGATTACCCCTTGCAGCTGTAATAGCAGACTCAGGATTCGAAGTCATAGGGATAGATCTAGACCCGAAAAAGTGTGAGAAAATAAACTCTGGAATAAATCCGATTCCTGAGGAGATAGGCCTTGATGAGCTTGTCGAAGAGCATGGAGGCAAAAATCTCAAAGCTTATCCCGACTATGAAAAAGCAAGAGATTGTCAGGCTTATATAATCATCGTTCCCCTCTACATCGATGAAACTAATAATCCTGATTTCTCCATTCTCGAGAGCGCATGCAGAAATGTGGGAAGGCTAATTAAAAAAGGTGATTTAATTTCGGTTGAAACTACTTTGCCACCCCTCACAATGGAAAAACTCGTCAAAAAATGGATCGAAGAGGAGAGCGGGATGAAATTGGGGGAGTTCTATCTCGCTTATTCGCCTGAGAGAATAATGACGGGATACAGCATCTCGAGGCTGCGGGAATTTCCGAAGATTGTTGGGGGGGTTGATGAGGAGAGCGGAAAGAGAGGTTTTGAATTCTACAAAAAATTCGTGCCGAATCTCAACCTCGTTTCGAATGCGAGAACCGCAGAATTCATAAAGGTCATTGAGGGCTGTTACAGAGACGTAAACGTCGCCTTGGCAAATGAGCTCTACAAGATAGCCGAAGAGCTTGGAATTGATTTCTATGAAGCGAGAGAGTTCGCTAACCACGAGTATTGCCATATACATCTCCCTTCCACCGGAGTTGGCGGACACTGCATCCCAGTCTATCCATGGTTTTTGATAAAAGAGATGGAAAAGAGGGAGAAATTCGAGCATGCAAGACTCCTTCGCACCGCTAGAGAACTGAACGATGAGATGATCCACTACTGGGCTGCAAGGATAATTTCGGAATGCCTGAATATTAAAAAACCCCTTTCAGATGTTAAAATTTGCATAAAGGGCATATCATTCAGAGACGGGGTAAAGGAGTTGTATCACAGCAGAAATCTCGCTTTGGCTGAGTATCTCAAAGCGAAGGGATTGAACGTTTTTGTTTATGATGAGCTCTTCTCAAAAGAGGAGATCGAGGATCTTGGGTTTAACTATGACGAGCCTGAAAAAGCAGATGTTGTTTTCCACTCCTACGATCTGAGGATTGAAAGGAAAGACTAATCTAACTTTAATCCCCAGCGCTCTTTAACTCCAACGGCTCAAACATCAGGATGTAAGCGCCTGAACCACTTTTAGGACAATGCCCAACACCTTTTGGAATGACAACCATCTCATTTTCTTTCAAAACGATGTTGCTGTCCTTAAGTTGAATTTGGATCTCACCTTCAAGGACGTAAAAAAGCTCATCGCTTGCATGTTTGTGCCAATGGTACTCTCCCTCTATCCTTGCTACCCTAACAACGTGATCGTTGACCCTTGCAACTTCAATAGGATGAAATGGCGTTTCGATCTCGGCAATCACATCTCGGAGTTTTATTTTCTGAATGACCTGAGTCATGTACTTGGCTATCTAACAGAGTATATTATCTTTATCAGTTTTATCAGTTATTTTATCTTGTCTGATCATTACAAAACCCAAATTACAACCCGAATTCAAACAAGATTAGAAAAGAGATCAGAAAAGAGTAGGGAGATTTTTAGATTTGAGACAGCTCGAAGTGGTTAAGGTTAATCTTCGACCAGGTTAATGTAAAGTAACTCCTTCTCGTACTCCTCCGCCCAATATTCTTCAAGTATCTTCAGTATCTCGGGATCGATCTGGAATTCGGCTTTAAGTAACATGTCATTATAATTGTTATTGTTGTTATATTTAAATACTTCGGTTAGCAGCCTATTGTGATGAAAATCGGAGTTTCACTCACAGGTATCGAATCCGAAGTTCTACAATTAAATTCGGGAATGATTGGCTCTCCTTGGGAATTGAGTTCCGTTACTATGGGTATGAAGTTGAGACGCTTTCCTTTCAGCTCCTCTATTTCGGAGAGATCTACCGTATGCCATTTTTCACTTTCATCCCACAAAACGTACACGACTCCTTTGGGTGTTTCAAAGCGATAAATTGAGATGTTATCTAAACCTAGGCTTACATCTTCAATCTTGTTGAAATCGGAAAGAAGATTGGTCATTATGTTAAATGTGAAGAAAGATGGTTTCTTCTCTCTTTCAGACGTTGTCAGAGCCATAACCCTCCAAGGCCCATCCCAGTAGCTATCTTCCGATTCAGCCGCAAGACCCCAGTGAAATCTTTCTATTCCACTCCATGCAGCGATTACATGCATTTTTACGACGAATTCAGCGTTCTCCTTATCTGTGTAATAACCAAAGTAGCTGTCTCCATGCCTTGGATTCGAGCCTTCTGGTATTTTGAAAGGTCCTCCACCTTCGATGCACCAGATTGGCTTGTTGTAGCCATACTCCTCCATTTTGTGCTTTAACCAGCTTATCTTACCCTTTATGAAACTTAACTTCTCTTCGTAAAGATGTATATCAACCACATCAAAGTAGTCCTTAGCTTCTTTCAATATAAATTCGTACTCGGCTTTCTTCTGTTGAAAAACCCTGTTCGAAGATATCTGCTTTCTGGTATACTTCTTACCCTTGAAAACTCCAGCATCATCATCCTCTATGAAACCATCGGCAAAGGCGAAATATCTAGCGTAATTGGAGGCTAAACCCATTAAAATAATTTTGGCGTCTGGATCCTCTTCTCTTATCACAGTAGAGCTTTCTTTGAGAAGATACACGTAATTTTCCGCACTACCAATCCATATTTCCGGATACTCTTCAAGGAAGTGCCAGTTCCTTATCGGGTACTTCAATCCCGGCATATCGTTCTTCCCATCCCCATCGTACCTATCAACAAGCTCTCTCAAAAAGCTCTTCCAGAGATCCATTGTTTCTCCCTTCGGATATAACTCGAGTTCAGCAGCTTCTTGAGACCGAATAAACGCTGTTGGGTCCCTCCCCTGAAGCCGATCCATTAAAAGCTTCCTCTTTTCCCCAAATGCATTCATGGGAATCAGCACAGGGGTGCAGTCCATGCCTAGGCTTTGAATGCGCTTTATTTGGTCATCTAAGGAGTCCCACCTATACTTACCCGGCTCCGGTTCATGAAACGCCCAGATGATTACCGGCTGCATCGAGAGCCATGAGACCTTCAACTCCGAAGCAAGTTCATAGTCACGATCTTCTTTCAATATCGTAAGCCCGAAAAACATGTTTTCATTGCTAAAAGGGTAGTTCATGGAAGATAGTGAAGGCGAAATTGTAGGGGTAGCTTGCGGTTTTTGAACTTTATGCGCGCATCCAGTCAGAGCTATAGCTAAAATCAGAAACAGAAAAAGGATTATCCAAAGGTGAGATTTCTGAACTGTCATGAATTACCTGTCCACCAATTTAATTCAGTTACCTAGCTAGTTCTGAACGTTAACCTGGGTCTGCACGAGAGCCAACCAAGGATTCGATTCGGGAGCGTTTTCGTATGTTGCTGAAACCCCAACGTTGTATACTCCGTTTTTAACCTTGGAAGTGTCGATCAAGATATCCTGCCCAGCAGACGGATTCTCAATCCACTGAATTATGACATTTGGATTATTGTACATCTCCTCTGCAGAACCCTTGAATCCCTGAGGAACAAATGCAACCAGCAATTTGGTCGCTTTTGAGGGCAAACTTTCCAGTTTTACGGTTATAACCCCGCTCACCTTTTTATCCTCTGTTGGATATATCCTAACTTTCAAATCGTTGTTTTCGAGGTAAATTTCTTTCAGTGGTGTTTGCTGTGCTTGTGGTGTTTGCTGTTGACTGCTCTGCGACTCTCCCGCACATCCACATACAAATACTAGCAACAAAATTATAAATACTAGGTATTTTGCTGCCATAATAACAATGAAAAAATTTTATACTATTTAAAATTTTCAAATTAATACATGATGAAGAGGGAACTACATACAAAAAACATACAAAAAATAAAACTCGATTTCAAATAATTGGACTTACTCTGCACCTATAGCCAATTTTAAGATCATCTTTGTGAATCCCTTCTCTCCTCCCTCAAATACCTCTCCCAGAGGTTTCGCCTGATCCCAGTAGTAATCGAAGATGCTATCCAGCCATCGTATCCCATTCTTCTCGAACGTGACAAAAAAGGGAACGAAATGTTTTACACCCAAAACAAGAACTCCAACATCACTGTCTAGAACGGCCATCTGGACTGGAACTTTCAAAATTCTGTACTCTACTCTTGCTTGAACACATTCAATCTCATATTTCCCCAAACCAAGGTCTTTGGATGCTTTAGCCAGAGTCTTGATTTTCTTCTGGATCGATTCCTCAGAGAACACCATCCTGTGGTGTGCTCCTTTCAACCTCGACCTGATTACTGCTTTAAATATATCCATTTCCGCAATGTCTGTTACGAATTTCCCTTCTTCTTGGGTTTTCTCGATGAATTCAATGTTTTTTGCTCCAAATTCAACCGGATCAACTTTTTCGCATTTGCTGAGATAATGTACTCCAAATCTGAGCTCAGGTGGCAGAGAAAGGAGAAAATCGGTCGCGAGTTCGAGATACTCAAAACCCATCAGCCTCTCCATGCACTCGACAGAGTCTATCAGAAGTATTCCTGCTGGAGTTAAAGAGACTTCTCCATTCTTTTTATCAATAATTCCCGCCGCTGATAGATTACTCACCGCCCTGTAAACAGTAGAGGTTGGAACCTCAATCCCATTCGCTTTTAACCTCTTATAAAGCTCGGATAACCTTATCCATTCTTTCCCATCTTCGATTCCATCTTTAAGACACTCAATTATTTTTAATCTGTAAGGGAGTGATACCTCTTTCAGTAAATTTTCCACATGATAGCCCATGAAATAAATTCGATAAACCCCAAAAAAATTTTACGATTTTATAAATCTTATATCCCTGCGTGAAAAATCAAACTCACGCTACATTTGTCTGTTTGAATTCTTTTTCAATCAAAAGAGTGGGCTCGCCCGGACTTGAACCGGGGACCTTCGCCGTGTGAGGGCGACGTCATAACCAGCTAGACTACGAGCCCCTTGGATGAGATTGGATAATTGTATATTTGAAGATTTTGGTAAACTTAGGATATAAATCATCTCCCGATCTTTAGTTTAAATGAACCTTGGTTTTCAAATTTTCACATTCAAAATTCGAAATACGATAATACGATACATTTAAAAAAGATTAGAAAATATATTCCATGAACATGACGATTGATTTTTTGTCAGAGAGATACAAACTAAAAATAAAAAAAGTATATCCTGAAGATTGCCAGCTTTGCATCTCCGGGTACACGGGAAAGAAATGCAAGTATTTAATCAAAATCAAGAAGGATTTTTACTGCATAAGGGAAGCTGTAAAGGCTGTGGATTCCAGACTCAAATACTAAAGCTTAATTAAATTCTCTGGATTTAACTCATCTCAGCCAATTTTAACAAAACTTAAAAAGTTAACAAAAAAGTATTAATTCTATCCATTTTCACCTTTTCTTATGAGCACCTATACTTTAATCCTGGCAGGGGGCAAAGGGACGAGGTTATGGCCACTGAGCAGAGAAGACTATCCTAAACAATTCTACAACATATTCAACCGCTCGCTCTTTCAGAAGACTGTTGAGAGGGCCTTACTTTTCTCCAAACCCGATGAGATTCTAGTAGTGACCAATGAAAGATACAAATTCAGAGTTCTCGATGATCTGGAGGAGATGGGAGTAGAAGTGCCAAAGGAGAACATTCTGATGGAGCCTGCGGCTAGAAACACCCTGCCAGCCATCTATTTTGGGGTGAAAAGTATAATAGATAACGGAAGCAATCCGGGCGATTCGGTAGCTGTGCTCCCTTCAGATCACTACATCGAGCCTGATGAGGCATATAGAAAAGCATTTGAGAATGCGAATAGGATTTCTAAAAGATTCCTCGTCACTTTCGGAATCCAGCCATCCAAGCCTCATACGGGCTACGGATACATCAAACCGGGGGAGAGAATCGATTCTGAAGCTTTCAAGGTGGAAAAATTCGTTGAGAAGCCGGAGCTGGAAAAGGCAAAGGAGTACGTGACCTCAGGTTACCTCTGGAACAGTGGGATGTTCATGTTTGGTCTCGACCTTTTTGTTGAAGAGTGCAAGCTCCATCAGCCTGATGTTGTTGATGCGTTCAAACTTCCCATCAAAGAGGCTTATTCAGTACTTCCCGAAGTATCGGTTGATTATGGCATAATGGAGAAAACAGATAAAGCAGCCGTAGTAAAGCTTAACTCTTTCTGGAGCGATGTGGGAAGCTTTGATTCTCTGTATGAGATCTTCGAAAAGGATGAAGCAGGAAATGCGATAAGGGGAGAATGCGTTGCCTTAGAAGCAAAGAACAATCTCGTTTACGGTGGAAGACTTACGGCAATAATTGGAGTTGAGGATTTGGTTGTTGTAGATACGAAGGATGCAGTTCTTGTTTGCAAGAAAAACGACTCACAGAGAGTAAAAGAAGTTGTAGAAATCTTAAAACAGAAAAACGATAAGAGGGCAGAGGTTCATCGCACAGCCTATCGTCCTTGGGGATCCTACACGGTTTTGGAAGAGAATCAGTTTTATAAGATAAAAAGGCTGACTGTTAAACCTAAAAAAAGGCTCAGTCTCCAGAAACACTACCACAGGAGCGAGCACTGGGTTGTTGTTAAAGGCACGGCAAAGGTAACGGTTGATGGTGAAGAGAAACTACTGAGAAATGGCGAAAGTACTTTTATTCCTGCGGGAGCGATCCATAGGCTTGAAAATCCCGGGAGAATTCCTTTGGAAGTTATAGAAGTACAGATAGGTGAATACTTAGACGAAAATGACATCGAAAGATTCGAAGATGACTTTGAAAGAGTTTAGAGGGTTAAGTGGGTTTAGTTTAAAGCCTTATTAAGTCTAATTTCTTCAAAGAAGTAAAAAGCCAGATAAAAAATTTATAATAAAAGCTGCCCTAGTTAAATGTGGACGGAGTTCTCTACTACCTCATATTCTTTGCCTACGCTCCAGCGATAGGCCTGCTATGGTACTTCTACCACAAAGACAGGCTGGAACCGGAACCTTTGAGATACGTTGCGGTGACATTCCTATATGGAGCTGTTATCTCGATAGGCATAGCAATGTTTATTGAGTCAATCTCAACCCTTCTCATCCCCCGAACATTTTTAACAATTTCAATTCTTGCCGCCATTGTAGAGGAGCCAGCGAAGGCCTTGGCAATCAGGATCCCATATGAAGCAAAACAGATGGATGGAGTGATGGATGGGGTTGTTTATGGAACAGCAGCTGGCTTAGGGTTTGCTGCGACAGAGAACTTGCTTTACGGTTTCGGACTTGGACTTGAAGTAACGTTGATGAGGGTACTACTAACTCCAATAGCCCACGGAACTTGGACATCCATTGTGGGAGTCGGATTTGGCCTGAAATCGGAAAGGAAGGTTAACTCGATCCTTCCATTCATGCTTCTGGCGATTATTCTCCACTTCTCCTGGGATTACCTCGTTTTTCAATCTGAAGAACATCCGTTGTATTCAGTCCTCGTATTTTTCCTGCTTATTCTGAATGTTTTTCTGATCAGATACTTTTTGAGCTTGGGGATAAGAGAGGACATACAGAAGTTTGGGGGGGGTTTTTGAGTTTCTTTAAAATTTAGGGTCCTTGCAGAAACAATAACCCAATCTCTTTTTTCACACTTCTAAACC
>JACDNU010000037.1 GCA_017656505.1 Archaeoglobus sp.
GATAAAAGTATTGACAAAGTTATATGCAGGTGTTATATTGTAAACGTGTGCGATATCGTTTGCAATACTCGTAAAAAAGAAAATGTTAGCGAGAAAGCGGAGCAGTGTCTGCTCCGAAAAAAGAAAGGAGGTAAGCTTATGAAGTTGGGAGTTACCAATTTACTAAAACTCCTTGGTTTGGGTGTTCTTTTGAGTTGTTTCCTCTTTGCTCAAACTGAGCAGGTTGGGGGACCCTACGAAGTCGATGAGCATACCGTTTTGCTTATGCATTTTGAAGGTAATCTTAGTAATGAATCTGACAGTACAGCTGATGGTCAGTTTGTTGGAGATGAAAGTAATTTCTATTTTCTGCCTAACGTGGTTTCCGGGCTAGGCCAGTGTTTGAGAATTGATAATGATTCTAAGTCTGATTCTGCTTACGTTATTGTTCCAGATACTTCAAGCTTGGATTTGACTGGTGACTGGACAATTGAAGGTTGGATTAATATTTTTACGTTTGGAGAGGGGCCCAGTGACTGGAGATGGGTGCCAAGGTTGGTTATTAAAACTGGCGATGAAGTATTCTGGCGACCGAATTACTTTGTAGAAATGTGGGGTTCATCGAGGTTTTTTAGCTGTGGTTATCACACAGCATCTCAAGATGCGTGGCCTCAGGCTAACTCACCTGATAACACTATGGTTCCAGGGCAGTGGTATCATTTGGCGTTTATAAGAGATACAAACAGACACCTCCTTTTGACAATAGTTCATAATGCAAATCGAGAACTCGTAGCATTTAGTACCGCTGATTATCTTTCTTTTGGTGCTGCTGATCCCACCCCGATTACTACAAATCAACCTCTTCACATAGGTTATGCAGGTGGTGGGGAAGATTCGTTCCTCGATGGGTTTGTTGATGAGATTAGAATAAGTAATGTAGTAAGGGAATTCCCTATTCCTCCTATCATAACGGGAGTGACGGAACTTCCTAATCAGACTGTTGATGTTACAGAGTATCATGTTGGGGCGAGAATATTTACATTATTTGAATCTTCAACAGTTCAGAGTGCTCAAATATACTATAATGCTGGTAGCGGGTGGAATACAGTTGATATGACAGTTGTGGATGGTGATTCAATGGCTGGAGTAATACCTGCGCAGCCGCTTGGGACAGTGGTTAATTACTATGTGAAAGCTACTGATAGCAATGGTCTTTCTTATACTCAACCTCAGAATGCTGAAACAGATTCAGTTTATTATACTTTTGGTGTATACTCACCTAATACCCAGGTGCTGGATTTGACATTTGAAGAGGGAAGCGGAAATTTTGTTGACAATTCTGCCTATGGGTGTCCCGTTACCCCAGTAGGTAGTCCAAAGTATTCGACAAAAGCTGCTGTTGGTAGTTATTCGGTCTATCTTGAAGGTGATTCAAGTTACCTGGAAGTTGATTCTCCGTTTCTAACCAATGAAGAATTTTGTGTAGACTTCTGGTTTAAAGCTGATTCCATCAGAAATTATTGTAGAATTCTTAATAGACCGGCAAATGACGGTACTTGGTGGGAAAATACCTATCAGATTCGGTTTGACGATGCTCATCATCTGCAGGCTATTTCGGATGGGAGTGTTAGTATTAGCTCCGATGTTGAAATTGATACGACCCAGTGGTATCATGTGATATACGAAGTCCAGAAGGCTGAGGAGGGCGATACGTGCAATTACTATGCTGGATTTCAAATTAGCGATCTAAGTGGGAATGTTTTGTTTAAGGAAGTTGTGGGGTTCGATACACCTGTTCTTAATGCTGCGAGACCTCTTAGAATAGGTAAAGCTGCGTATGGGGATTATCCACCTTATTTCTGTGGATACTTTGATGATATAAAAATATACAATTATCCGGCAGCTGGAATAATTACTTCTGTAGATGAAAATGATGTTGCAGCTGTTCGTGGATACAGGTTACATCAAAATTATCCTAATCCATTTAACCCCAATACTAGCATCAGATTTGAGGTACCAAGACGTTCTCATGTTGAGCTGTCAATCTATGATGTGCTGGGAAGAAAAATTAGAACTCTGGTGAATGAAAATATGCCTGCGGGTAAGTATTCGAAATTATGGGATGGTAAGGATGAATTAGGTAACCTTGTTCCGAGTGGTATATATTTCTATAGGTTGAAGGCGGATAATTTTGATAGAACAATGAAGATGGTTCTTGTGAGGTAATGATAAAAATCAGTAATCGGGGGCATCAGGATTTAGATCCTGATGCCCCCGAATTGTTAACTTGTGGTGGATTATGATTGTGGAATTTAGAAAGTTGTTACTTTTAGGGTTTGTTGCTTTCTTTGTTATAACATGTGATAACTCTATGTACGAATCGCCTGACCCTGGTATATTGAGAGTTGTGTTATCTTCTGATCCTGCAGATACTGTTGTTACCATTGCATCGAAACGGTTTGTTGTGTCAAATGATGATAGTTTAGGGGTAAAGATTTTCCAGGGAAAAGTGTATCATGATACTGTGTATTCCTTCCTTTATAGAACTCTTTTAAGTTACAAGCAGGAGGAGATAGTTTATAATATTATAAAACTTTGCGATGGTGGTGGTTACGAAAACCATAAAATCTTTGAATCTTACGTTCCTCCTGTTAAATATGATAGGATTCAGTTTGGAGTGAATCCAACAGTGCTCAGGCTATCTGGTTATATTCAGATTGATGTGATTAATGAAGGAGATGTTAATTTGTATGTGGATATCCAGACTGAGTTTGAAGTATTTGAACATGAGACAACAGAGGTTGTTCTGGAAATTAAACCCCTTCAGTCTTTGGTTCGATACAGGGATACTTATATTTTCAAGCCGGTGATAAATGTCAAAGAGATAAATTATAGATAAAAAAATCGGTGATGTGATATGAACAAGGGACTTTTTGTAGTAATATTTCTTGTAGTGATTGTAGTAGCACTCTTTATAAGCTGTGAGAGGGAACTGTCCAAGCCTTCCCCTAATAAACCGCCAAATACTACACTTGCAAATATTCCTGTGGAAGGCGATACTTTATTTGCTTTGGTTACATTGCACTGGGATGGTGAGGACGATGACGGCTTTATAGAGGCTTATGAATATAGATACATAACTCGCCATATTTTTGCAGGTGATTCAGTGATACATGATTGGGTCAGAACTGAAGAGACGAGTGTTACTATTCCGTTTGAGTCGAGTGATAAGCTTAATCGCCAGAGATTCCAGGTTAGAGCGGTCGATAATATGGGAGATGTTGATCCAAGCCCTGCTGAGAGAGTTTTCTATACTGTGCAAACTATTTATCCTGAAACTGAAATAGTTTTTCCAGAAAAGGAAAATCAAAAGTTTTTTGTTATTGATGGTGTTACGGATTGGTGGCAGGGAATAAGATTGTCTTTTACAGCAAAAGATAAAGATGGAGAAGTCGTTGAATATGCCTGGGCAGTCGATAGCAGTGAGTGGCATTGGACTTCGGATACGACCGTACTGATAGGGCCTGAATTCTTTAATCCACTGGATGGTAAACACAAATTAAAAGTTACATCAAGAGATAATACTAACCTCGTAGATCCGGTTGGTGATTCTATTCATGTGATACTCATAAGGCCAACATGGGAAAGGGATATTTTAATAGTTGATGAGACCGATGAAAGTAAATTCCCAACAGGTATGCATTATAAAGATGCTGATGTTGATAGTTTTTACTATAAGGTTTTTAAACCAGATACCATGTGGGATTATAAAAAAAGTGGTATGCCACCGAAAGATTTTATAGGGAAATTCAAATTACTTATCTGGCATGCTGATAATTATTACACGTATGAGAAAGATGTCCATAAGCTGCCTGAACATATAGAGGATATTATGGATTATATGAATGTCGGTGGTGATTTTATAATGAGTGGCTGGAGAATTCTGAAATCGTTTGCGGTGGATGAACCGTTTCCTAAAGCTTTTGATGAAGGAACATTCATACATGATTATTTGCACATAAAAAAGGCAGATGAATCTGCTCCTATTCCTGATTTTAACGGTGCATATGTTTCAGATACCCTTAATTTCTCTGATATTTTTGTGGATTCTGTTAAGTTGTCAGAATCCTACCTTACAAGTGTTCCCACAATTGGTTTAATGTATGTTAATGTTATACCTGAAGCGGCTGGTTTTACTGATGTTTTATACAGGTATAGAAATAATGACTATACAGGAATACCAACTCACAGAGGATATCCATGCGGTTTAAGATATTACGGTACGGTTTTTGACGCAGTGGTGCTGGGATTTCCAATATTTTTTATAAAAGAAGAAGACGCGATTAGAATGGGTGGAGAAATACTTCGTAGCCTTGGCTATGAACGAAAGTAATTTTGAAAAGATGGGTAGGTATAATATGAAAAGGTATGTTCTTTGCCTGACAGTATTGTTTTTAGCTGTGGTTATTTTAAAAGCTGGAAATACTGGCAAGATTGCTGGAGTTGTAACTGATAAGAAAACGGGGAAGCCTCTTGTTGGTGTAAATGTCATTGTTCGGGGTACTACACTGGGAGCTGCAACTGATGAAAAGGGGCGGTATTACATTATTCAAGTTCCTATAGGAACTTATGAAGTTGAAGCTTCCTATATTGGTTATGCAAAGATGGTTGTGAAACAAGTGAAAGTTATGCCTGACCTTACTACTCAGGTTAATTTTGAACTTACTCCTTCTGGTGTTAGAATGCGTGAAATAGTTGTTATGGCCGAAAATAGAATTGTGCAAAAGGATATTACTTCTACCAGGGTTACTTCTACCAGAGCTGAGATGGAAAAGATACCTGGTTTTGAAAAGACTACAGATTTTTTTACTGTTCAGGGAGCAGCGATTGTCGATATGAAACCTCAGGCATTAAGATTATCCGATGGTACACAGCTACAGGTAAGGGATGAGAGTCTGAAAAATATTCATATACGTGGGGGAAGAGGTGGTGAGATATTATTTATGGTTGATGGAATGCCTGTTACACACCCGATATATGGTGGCCGGGATGTTCTTGATTTGAACATCAATGATATAGAAGGGATTGAGTTAATAACAGGTGCGTTTAATGCAGAGTATGGACAGGCACAATCCGGGGTAGTGAATATTACAACGAGATCAGGGAGTAATAAATTTGAAGGAGGGATTGAATATAAAACGTCTGAGCTGGATTTTTTAAAGTCTTATCCATTTCAATACTTATCTTTGTACGCTGGAGGGCCAGAACCTATTACAACAAATTTACTGCCTGTTATTAATCTAAAAATCCCGGGTAAAGTTAACTATTTTGTGTCGACTAACTGGATATTTGATGAAACCCCATATTCAAATGGAAGGAACAGAGATTTTATTGAAATATTGAAGCCACTAAAAATAAAAGAAAAACAGGATAATTCGATAAATTTCAACTCCAAAATTACGTGGAGGTTGAATCCCAGTCTTAGAATGATTCTTAGTTATCATGGTTCATGGAAGTCATGGACGTCTTTCGATTGGTTATGGAAAAATTATCCTGATCATATGGCAGAATATTCGCGCAGTACCCAGAATTTTATCTTTAATTTTAATCATACTATTTCAAAATCTACTTTTTACAACTTAAATCTTGGCTATCTTGAAGTTAAGTATAGAGGGTCTTTTGATAGTATGAGGCCACCTGATTTCTGGATATTTGTTAAAGATAGTGTCCAATATAATTATTATGAGTACATTTCGAAATTCGGTAATGAAGCTCCAGATGCTGTGTATTCAACGGTAGAAGCCGCTGCTATTGACCCATATGGTTTTATTGATAGCAGAAGTTATCAGACGATCTGGAGGGATGACTTTACTCGTACATTTACTTTGAAGGGGGATTTTACGTCTCAAGTACATCCAGAACATCTGGTAAAAACTGGGCTTGAAGTGAGATATAATGATATACATTACGTTGATATACAGGATGGAGGGGTAAAGCTTTCAGATTATGGTAATTATGTTTTTAATAAGGATAAAGAATTCCCTCCGCCAATTGGTCCTTATAAAGAGTTTGGCCAGAACCGTTGGGTATTTGATGCCTATCCTGTTATTGGTGCATGTTATATACAGGATAAGTTTGAGAAAGAGTCGTTAATAATTAATGCAGGTGTGAGAGCTGACTGGTTTATGCCAGGCCCTACTGTTTTTGATAAGGATTGGAAGAAGCAGTGGGAGGATGCGACTGGTCTTGAATCTGACTGGCCATGGATAAGGTATAAGATAAGTCCGCGATTTGGGATATCTTTTCCAATTTCAGTAAGTACAGTTCTTTTCTTTTCATATGGCCACTTCAATCAGTTACCAGAGTTGCAGTATTACTATCGTGATCCATACACGGGCGGTTTTACTGGTAATCCTCATCTTGATTTCGAACAAACTATTTTGTATGAGTTTGGTTTTACTCACGAAATTTCGAGATATTGGGGAATTGATATTAAAAGTTATACGAAAGATATTTCTAATCAGGTTGGGACTACTAGGTTGAAAGCAGCTTTGGGTTTGCCGGTAGACCTCTATGATAATAAAGGGTATGCTAGAGCCAAAGGTATAGAAGTTAAACTGATTAAGAATTATTCCAATTTTTATTCGGGAAGATTGACTTATACTATTCAATGGGCAAATGGTTACTCTTCCTCTGCTTTTGATGATTACATAAGATCTATTAATGATTTTCCTTATCCTATTAGAGAAAGGAGACTCAGTTGGGATATACGACACCAGATTTTGTTACAATTAACCATTTCATCACCCGAGGGAAGATCTATAGAAATGGCTGGCATAAAGCTACCTGATAATTGGGATTTAACAATTCTTTCAAAATTTTCTTCCGGGCAGCCTTATACGCCGGGGTCTTTTGATCCTGTAGAACTTCAGAAGAAAGAAAACACGGAGACGGGGCCACCAATATATAATACTGATATCAAATTTAGAAAAATGTTCAGAACCGGAGGCTTGACCTGGTCTTTTGTAGTGGATATTTACAATGTTTTTGATACAAAGAATGTTCAAATAGCGTATGGTTTCAATAATTGGACAGGGAAACCATATGAATATGGTGATATTAATCCGGAAGGCTTTGATAGATATTATGATTGGTGGACAATGTACCGGCTACTTGATCCAAGACGTTTCTCTTATGGAAGGTATGTAAAGATGGGCCTGTCTATAAACATTAGATGATGTATCTGTAGATTAAGCAGGGATGTGTACTATGGATAAGAAAACCAAAGTCTTTTTGATACTGTTAATTTGCACCTATGCAGTTTTTGCCCAACAGCGGGTTTCTCTTGATTGGAAAATGCATAATGTGGGTAAGGTACGACAGTTCGTTTGTAATCTGGGTACTTTGTGGCCTACTGGATATTTATTAGGAGACTTTACGGGGTTGATTTATTGTGAGTTTCCTCCCAATAGTCATGAGGAACATATTGGTGAAGGTGGAATATGGGTTGGCGCAATTGTGGGGGAAGATACTTTGGTTTCGGTTACCACGAGCTGGCATAGTTCAGTTGAGTTTTTTCCCTCGGAAAACCTATGGGATACTGTATGGGTTGTAGGAAGGGGAGAAGTTGTTGATATTCCCTATTGGCCAGGATATACGGGTTTGTCTGATCAAGACTTTGTATGTAGATTTGGTGACTATCATATCTTAAACGTAGGTAGCCATCAACCTTTGTATATTGATGTAATTCAAACAAGTCATGCATGGAGTTCGTACCCATTAGATGAATTTATAGTTTATCAATATTATGTTACCCCTACGAAGGATTCCCTGGATCTTAAAGATGTTTATATTGCTTATTGGCTTGATGGAAATGTAGGGTATCGGGGACAAGGTTGGGATTTTGCTCTTGATGATTATTCTATCTATTTAAAGGATGAGCATATGGGGGTAGCGATGGATGAATCCGGGCATACAGATGGTGATGCTTATAGCCCTATTGGTATAAAGATATTTCCCCCTGATGGATATGACGCCGATGAATTGAAATGGTCCTTCAATTGGATATTGAATCCTACGACTGGTCCTCCCTCAAGAGATCCTGACAGATATCTTGAAATGTCATCAGGAAAGATTATGTCTGATCAAAAGGAAGCGGTAGGGTCACAATTTTTCATTTCTTTTGGTCCTTTTGATTTGCGTTGCGGTGATACGTTGCATTTTAAGGTGGGTGAAGTACTTGGGAATGGTTATGATGGCATGATTAAAAATCTAAAAAGATTAAAATGGCTTGTAGGAAATGATTTTCACGTTCCATCTCCACCACCTCCACCACCTTTAAAAGTTACACCGATGGACAAAAAAGTAGTACTTAACTGGAAACCACTTGAAGGTGAAGTAAACCCTGAGACTTATACGGATCCTTATAGGTCGGATTCAGTTGATACACCTTTTGAAGGATATAGGGTATATAAAAGTACAGTAAGTATTAATGGGCCGTGGACTTTGTTAGCTGAATATGACATTGCTGGTGATGGATTTGGAAATGAGTATGGTATTGAATATGAGTATGTTGATGTAGGACTGCTGAATAATTTTGACTATTACTATACTGTTGTAGCGTTTTCGAAACCTGATACTGTTAGTGGTTTTCCATCGCAGGAGTCAAGCTTGACAGCAAATGCTGTTAGAGTTGTACCAGGAACAGAACCACCTGAGAGTGTGGGTAAGGTAGCTGTAGTTCCAAATCCTTATAGAGGTGATATAGCTTACCATCAATATAATCCGCCATGGGAGAAACCAGCTGGATCCAGAGAAAGATGGATGGAGCAGGATAGAAGGATACAGTTTATTAACTTGCCGAGAGATTGCACTATAAAAATATATACTCTGTCTGGTGATCTTGTTTATACTATAAATCACAAAAGTGAAACTGTTGGATATGAGGATTGGAATCTTACATCAAGTGTGGGGCAGGCTATTTCTAGTGGAATATATCTTTTTACTGTCCAGGATAATAGTACAAATGAGATACAAGTTGGAAAGTTTGTGGTTATCAAATGATAAGACACATTCTTTGTTCTTCTATTTTTTTACTTATTGTGTGTTCGAATGTTATTTATTCACAGTTTATCAAGGTTGATTACAAAATTCATAATGTGGGCAAAGTGAGGCAATTTGTGTCAAATATGGGTACTCTTGATGATAATTTTGAGAGTGGGAGAATGACAAATTATAAGGGACTAATTTTTTCTGAGTTTCCAGCTGGTAGTAATGAGGAGCATTTATACCAAGGAGGAATATGGGTTGGAGCTGTTAATGCTGATGGGGATACGTTGGTATCTGTAACAAGAACACATTTTACTCCCAGTGAGTTTTTTCCATCTGGAGAGGTATGGGATACAATATGGGTGGTTTGTAAAGGGGATACTGTGGATATACCTTATTGGCCAGGATATGTTGCTGTCTCTGACCAGGATTTTATATGTAGATACAGTGATTATAATGTTCTAAATGTACCAAATCACCATCCGTTATATCTGGATGTTATCCAGAGAAGTTATGCTTGGAGTGCACCACCTCTTGATGAGTTTATTGTGTTTAACTATGATATTATCCCTGTAAAAAATGACTTAAAAGATGTTTATGTCGGTTTCTGGATTCATGGAGAGATTGGTGATAATGAGGTTGCAACCAATTTTATCGATGAGAAAACTTTGTTTTTTCCGGAAAAGTTTATGGCGGTGGGAGAAGATGCTCCCGGAGGTGATGATGGTAGCACTATAAGTCCTATAGGTATAAAAATACTGTATCCTTGTGACACAAGCTTAGTATGGACTTATAAATGGTATACACATGAAGATCTTGCTGGCTATGATAGAGATCCTTTAAGATATAAAGATGCTATGGCAAAAGGCATTATTATGTCCAATAGGCCTGATATAGAAAGGTTTCACGTTTCGATTTGTTTTGGTCCCTTTGAGGAAGTAAAAGTGGGTGATACAATTCATGTAGAAATGGGAGAGGTATTTGGATATGGATTTGATAATATGATGAAAAACGCAGATTATCTCGACTTTTTGAAGGAGAGAAAATATAAGGTTCCATTTCCCCCGCCTAAGCCACGATTTAGAGTTGTGCCGATGAATAAAGCTGTTTATATAAATTGGCAACCTGAGGATGATGATGTCAATCCGGAGAATTATTTTGATCCATACAGGGGAGATGGTTGTAAAAAACCATTTGAAGGTTACCGGGTATATAAAAGCACCATAAGCCCACAAGGCCCATGGACTTTATTAGCTGAGTATGATCTTCCTGATAATGAATATGGGAATAATATTGGAATATCATATGAGTACACCGATGTGGGTTTGCTAAATAATGTTGAGTATTATTATTCGGTAACGGCTTTTTCCAAACCTGATTCGGTAACAAACTTTCCATCACTGGGGTCAAGTGTGAATGGAAATGCGAAAACTGTTGTACCCGGACCGGAGATACCTGAGAGTGTTGGTAAAGTAGCTGTTGTACCCAATCCCTATCGAGGTGATATAGCTTATAATGAGTATAATCCACCGTGGGAAAAACCATCTGGTACAAGAAAGCGATGGATGGAACAGGATCGGAGAGTACAGTTTATTAATTTACCCCGAAATTGTGAGATTAAAATATATACGCTTTCCGGAGATCTTGTGTATACTCATAGACACGATGGCTCGGCAGGGTATTGGGATTGGAATCTGACTTCCAACGTGGGTCAGGCAATAGCAAGTGGTATTTATCTTTTTACAGTAAAAGATGAAATTAGTGGAAAGATGCAAGTGGGTAAGTTTGTAGTAATTAAGTGAGTGGGTAAGAAAATGAAGCAAAGGTTGGGATTATTTTTAATTTTGTGCTTATTTCCTGTCTTAATATGTGCTCAGTATAGGAGACCTGGAGCTAGCTCTGCTCAGTTTTTGAAAATACCACCCTATCCCAGAGCTATGGCTATGGCAGAAGCTTACATCTCTGTAACTGATGGTGCGGAAGCAGCGATATATAATCCTGCTGCGCTTGTTAAGATTCGTGGTACTGATATGAAATTTTCCTATTTGAAGTGGTTCGCAGGTATAAATTTGCAATTTGCTTCAGTGTCTAAGACGTTCAACTTTGGAGCATTGGCAATTTCATATACCGGGCTTGTAACAGATATAATGAAAGTTCGGACACCATTGCAGCCAGATGGTACAGGAGAAACATTTTATTCATCTAATACAAGACTGGGGATTAGTTACTCCAGATTTTTAACTGATAGAGTTTCTTTTGGAGTTACTGTCAAGTATATTAATGTATCCTTATATAGCGATTTTAGCAGGAATGCATATGCTGTCGACATTGCTGCGCTTTACGATTCTAAGTTCAGAAACTTTAAGTTTGGTATGAAAATATCTAATTTTGGATCACAATTAAAGTTTGTAAATGAGGCATATCCTTTACCTACGAGTTTTGTTTTTGGCTTGAGCATAAATTTAATAGAAAGAGAGAGAAATTATTTGCTATTAAGCGTTTCAGGTTTTAAGCCAAACGATGTTCAACCTCAGGCTAACATTGGATTAGAGTGGAATGTTGGCGGTCATCTCTTTGTTCGAGGGGGATACAGGATTAATCATGGAGTTGCGAAATTTACCTGTGGCGGTGGGGTTAAGTTTAGTTTGACTGACAGATATCTTGTAGATTTTGATTATGCAATGGCTAATTATTCAGATTTGGGGAATGCTCATTGTTTTAGTCTTGGATTAAGGTTGGACTGAAATAAATTTTTATTTTTGGTGAATACTTCAACCTTATATCTTTTTTCAATTCATATCACCCCCTTTATTAACCTTTCACCTCGCTAAAAAGCAGGTTCCAAATCTAAGTGTGGGTAAAAGTTTTATACCTGTTTCTTATAGTAATTGATATCATCTATTTCTTAAGTTGGAACATGGTTGCGTAGGATAAATATGCAAAATAGTTTATATAAAGTAATGGAGAAAGTAATGGGGATTAGAGGAGTTGCGTTGCGGGCAATTTTTTTTGCTATTATTTGCATTCATTTAGCTGCGCCCCTGATTGCAGAGGATTATCTTTACTTTAAAAATTTTGTTAGGCATTCTGATGGTAGTTTATGTGAACACTTGCCTCCATATGTTTCTTTTATAGCTTATGTTAATAATGATTCCAAGATTTTGACGGAAAACTCTCCACGTTGGGATAAAGACTGTATGTCCAACATCGATGGACATGGGGTATTTGGGGTTGAACTCGGGAATATAATACCTCTTCCCGATGTTGGGGATAGTGTTTTTGTCATATTTACGTGTATGGTTACTAGAGAACAGGGAGTTTTAAAGAGTGAAATTACCTCTGTGCCATGGTACTACTTCCCTACGTATCTGGAGTTGAAACCGGTGAATTTCCCTGATCCTCCGAGTAATATTAGAGTTTTGACTAACGATGAAGGAAACAATATTATAAGATGGGATTATAAAGAAGGGCTGGTATATTCTGTTTACCGAACAAATTTAATGGATACTCTGGATATAGGATTGCCGCGAAGACTATATTATAGGATTGCGAACGGAATTTCTGGGGGTGAGTTTGTAGATTCTCTCGCGTCACCGGATAGTATTTGCGCTTATATGGTGATAGCAAAAAATAATTTAGGCTATGTGAGTCCTCACTCAAGGGAAGTTATTCAGAATTCGATGATTAAAAATCTACGCGGAGAACCTCTCAATAGCAGTGTAAGATTGACATGGAGTTCATTTACTTCCTCATTCTGGAAAGTTTGTGGATATAATATATATCGCAGAGTTGAAAATGAATCTTCTGTAGATTTAGTAGGATATACAGGGTTGGATACATTCTATACGGATTCAAGACTATCTCCTGGCAAAAAGTATTTTTATACTGTTACGGCACGTGATAATCAGGGTAATGAAATTGGACAAAGTGAGGAGATTGCTGTTGTTACTGGTTCTGGTGGTGCGAGAACATATACGTATGCGAATCTCAAAGTTGGGGTGGTTATATATAGAAATACGAACAAAGGTTCGATTCCGTATACAGATGTTGAGAAAATTAAGAAAATGTTAGAAAAAGGGAGACTGTTTTACTGGATTAATTCAAGAATGAAATTAAATATTGAGTTCGATTACATCGAAATTGGAGAGTATCGAGAATTTGAAAGCGAGTCAGATTTAGCAATAGGTCAAACGATTGATGATTTAAATAACCTTGGAGTTATGAATACCCAGTATGATATAATTTTCAGGATTACGCCTGCTACCGCGGGATATTGGTCTTTGGGTGTAATTAACTTAAACCTGAGAGGACCTAACCGTAAAACGGGTTTTTCTCAGTCGCAATGGCCATGTGGGACAGGTGTTCTTTATCCCTGTAAAGATGATGATATTGACTACGGCTTAACGTGGATATATGTACATGAGTGCCAGCACGCTATTGACGCATTATATAACGAAAACCATCATCCTGAAATGTATCATGGTGATGTGCCATGGGAATTTCCTGTAGCCTGTGGGGAACATTTTGATTTTCAAGCAAAGATGTTTCGTACTTTTAATGCTTATCAAGATCTATTACCTGAGTGGGGAGGAATTTATGAAGCAGTCGATGTAGATGAGGATGGTTTCCCTGATGATGATCCAAGAGTACCGCTTGATGAAATTAGGTTTGGAAGTAACCCAACCGCAGAAGACACTGATGGTGATGGGTTGCTTGATAAAGAAGAAGCTATTGATGGTATTTATTGGGGGTCAGACCCAAATAATATTGACTCGGATGGGGATGGCTTAATAGATGGAGAGGATCCATATCCTAGGTATCCTGTATCACTAAGTATCCCTCTTTTTACTCCAGCAATTGATGGTACTATAGAGTCTGAGTGGCCCGTTTTTTGTGATAGTGTGGTTTTTACAACATGTGATGGGTTTTGGTCAAAGGTGTATATTAGCCGGGATGATAATTATCTTTATCTTGGAATGAAATTTAATAAGAATGCTATGGCTGAAATAATGCTTGATTTTGATGCGGATGGATGGTGGCATTCAGCAGGGAATACTTTTATACGAATTTATCCGAAGACCTCGGCTTTTCTTGAATTTCGTAGCTGGGATGCAAGTGACAATGTTAGAAAGTATGCAGAGGATAATGGGAAATATGGGGGTTTATGGGATGATGATCCTCTTTACATTCAGCATTTTAAACGCAGAGTAATAGACCCTGATTCTGTTAAAATGAAAGCAAGATATGAGGCTGATTTAGTTCAGATAGAAATGGCTATTCCTAAGTCAGATTATGCGGGTTTAGAACTAAAGCCAGGGGAGAAAATAGGAATAAGTATTGTTTATAAAAATATTGATGGTGACTACAGGAAGTGGGGAAGTACGTTTGACATTTATAGTTTTGTTACATTTGAGCTTAGTAGTGGTTCCATTATAAGAAGTGAAACTGAGAGTGTAGAGACAGAATTTCGCCTGTTTCAAAATTATCCCAATCCATTTAATTCAGTTACCATTTTTGGTTTTCAGGTGGATAAGAAAATAACGGCCAAAGTTTTTATATATGATCAACTTGGTAACCATGTTTGTACATTATGGAATGGAGAAGTTATACCTGGAACACATTACCTCAGGTGGGATGGAAGAGACAAACATGGTAGGGAAGTTGCCAGTGGAGTCTATTTTATAAGAGTGGTTCTTGCTGATGGGAGAGTGCAACAAAGTAAGGTGCTTTTTTTAAGGTAAGTAAGATGTGTAAACAGGTAATGAATAAAAAGGTTTTGTTTGTGTTTATATTGTTGTTCTTTACCATGGGTAATCTATTTTCTACTGTACAGATTAAATCACCTGATGGTAATCTGGTTTTTAAGCTTGGTACAGATAAGAATGGTACGCTGCTGTACAGTATTAAGTATCGGGGGCAGGTTGTTGTAAAGGAATCTCCTGTTGTTTTGTTTACAAGCCCACTCGGTGAACTTGGAAAGAGAGTGGATATATTGGGATGGAATTTGTCATCAAAAGATGAACACCACGAATTTTTTTTAGGTAAAAATAGATATGTTGATGATGTATATAATAAAGCTATTGTTGAAGTTTCAAGCAAGTCAAAGGAGAACGGTGTTTACTTTTACCATTTGCACATTAGGGTGTATAATGAGGGATGTGCTTTTAGGTTTGAATTACCATTTCATAGCAATGTTAAGAGGTTGGATATAGTTAGGGAAGAGACCCATTTTAGAGTGGTTGACGTTGAAAAAGTCTATATATTGAAAATCGGTGGATTTGAATCTGTATACGAAGGTAATTATGAAATATTAGAGCCTGGCGAGATAGATGGAGATGTAATAATTTGTTTGCCTGTCTTGTTTAAGACCAACCGTAATATTTGGGTTGCTGTGACGGAGGCAGATTTATTTGATTATTCGAATATGTTCATTACTCGTAAAAATAATGAGTTTGTTAGTACACTCGCTCCTTTAAGGCGGAATAATAAACATTGTGCAGAGATATCTCTTCCTCATCTCCTTCCGTGGAGGGTATTTTTTATAGGAGATGAACCTGGACGTTTTATCGAGTCTGATATGATTGTGAATTTGAGTAGAGGATTGGAAATAGAGAATCCAGGCTGGATTAAACCCGGGAAAGTAGCATGGCCATGGTGGTCAGGGAGAGTTGTAGATAGAGAAGATGTCAAGGGAGGGGTTAATACTGAAACGATGTTGCATTATATAGATTTTGCTTCTGAGTCGGGGCTTGAATACCTTTTGATAGATGCTGGGTGGTATGGGGAACCTGATGATCCTGATGAGGATATTACAAGAACTATTCCAGAGTTTGATATTAAGAGAATTGTTAAGTATGCTAATTCAAAGAATGTTGGGATTTTGTTATGGGTAAATTGGGGTTGTGTTGAGAGGCAGATGAAAGATGCATTTCCACTTTATGAAAAATGGGGTGTAAAAGGGGTAAAGATAGATTATATGAATGCTGCTGATCAGGACATTGTTAATTTTTACTGGAAAGTTGCCAAAGAAGCAGCAAAGTTTCATTTAGTTGTTGATTTTCATGGCGCATACAAGCCGACTGGCTTAAGGAGAGCATATCCAAATGTGCTCACAAGAGAAGGAGTTTTGGGCCTTGAATATTGTAAATGGAGTAAGAGATGTAATCCTGATCATGATGTAATGATTCCATACGTAAGAATGCTTGCAGGTCCAATGGATTATACTCCGGGTGCATTTAATGTTGTTAACAATGAAAGCGAGTTCAAGCCAAGATTTACTTATCCATCTGCGCTAGGAACAAGAGCGCATCAACTGGCAATGTATGTAGTGTACGAAAGCCCACTTCAGATGGTGGTTGATCATCCATGTTCATACCTTGGCCAACCTGGGTTTGAATTTATTAAAAAAGTTCCAACAGTGTGGGATGAAACTAAATTCATTAAAGGTAGGGTTGGAGAATATATTGTGATTGCTCGTAAGAAGGGTGACAACTGGTATGTTGGAGGCATGACTAATTGGAAAGGCAGAGAGATTGAACTTAACCTTGATTTTCTTGAAGAAGGAAAGTATCAGGCAGAAATGTATCTTGATAGTATAGAAAGCTCTCAGTTATCAGCGAAAGTTAGAGTTGATCGTAAGATTGTAACTAATGAAGATAGCATAATAATTAAAATGGCAAATGGTGGGGGCTTTGCTATTATATTTTCTCCAACATGGTAGTGAGAAATTTACTTTTCGTCTTAGTTTTCCTTTTAATTCTCCTTCTCTCATATTTGAATAGTCAGGTTTTTTATATTGATTTGTCAGGGGACTGGAAGTTTGTACCTGATCCTGATGACATAGGCTTGAGGGAAGGGTGGTTTGAGAGATTGCCTGACAGAGTGAGCTATTGTGTTGTATCAGTTCCTGACTTTTGGGAATCGAATGAAGAGCTGAGAAACTACGACGGAGTAGCCTGGTATTTTAAGGATTTTATTGTGAGTCGAGGAAGTAGTGATGAAGCTTTATTTATTGGTTTTGGGGGCGTAGATGACGAGTTCGATATATGGATTGACTCGTATTACATAGGACACTTCGGGGATAGAGATAGGGGAGTAAGTTATTATAATAGAAAAGCGGTGATAAAACTACCATTTGGGTTAACTTCAGGAAAACACAAGTTAGTGGTACGAGTTAAGGATTGGCTTGGAGGTGGAGGTATACATAAATCTCCAGTGTGCGTAACTTCGGATACTACAATTTTATATACCAAAGAAGAGAGAATAAAAAAGCTGCATAAAATGTTCCCTGAGGCGTTGTGGCCTTATTGGGTAAGTGGAAAAGGAAGAGCCTGGACTGTAGTCGGTTTACCTAATAGGGATAAAGAAGGGCTGGTCTCTATAGATGGTTCGGTTCAGTGGAATAAGTGGAAATGGTCATCTTCTGTTTGGATAAAATCTGATGATGGAGAAATTTTAGCCCCAGAGAGTTGTAATCAAGAAGAAATAGAGTGGAGGCTTGTTGAAGGTTATTTACCGATACCGGTTTTAAAATTTTCTGGAAAAGATTTTAAGATTAAGAAAGAATATTTTGTTGTTGGTGGCAAGCGCTCAGATGAAATTTTGGTTGAAAGAATCACAATTGAAAATTGCAGTGATAGGCTAAGGAATTTACGGCTATTTCTTGCTGTTAGACCTTACACAGTCACAGGAAGTGTTGGGCGGATAGATACGATTTTTTGCAATGAAAGTGGTGAGATTATTATAAATAATAATTCGAAAATTTTCTGTAGTTTAGGAGTTCCAGAGATAGCATCTTTTATACCAGTTTCCGTTCTCCCTTTTGGCGAATCAAAAGGGGACATTTCTTTGTATTCGATTCTAAGTGAAGCTGTCGAAGAGAATCATATTTTTGATGATAAATTGGGAATGAATTCCGGCGTTTTCGTTTGGGATTTTAAAGTAAAGGATGCTATAGATATTGTTATTTATTATTCGCATGAGTTCGAGGTCGATTTTGACTTTAACGTTGTAAAGAAGAGGAGCAAGGTTATAGATGAATGGCAGCATATTTTAAGGAAAACAATTATTAAAGTTCCTGATGAGGATATAAAGAATGCTTATTATGCCTCTTTGGCTTATATCTTGATCAATGCGGATGGGTATTTACCACACCCCGGACCCTGGGTTTATGATAATGCGTATTTCAGGGATAGTGCATATATTCTTACTACTTTGTTGTACAATGGTCATATAGATTTTGCGAGGGAAACAGTTAAGACTTTTATGAAGGCACAGGGGGAAAGTGGTGAATTTTTCCCGATTTTTGACAGGAGCTACAGGGAGATTGGAGTCAATGAATGGGATTCCCAGGGTCAGGGGATATACATGTTTGGCAAATATTTTTGTTTTTCACTCGATACCCAACTGGTTAGGACCTATTGGGATAATATAATGAAGGCTGTTATATTCGTAGATTCTTTAATTCAAGAAGATGAGTATGGTATTTTGCCTCCTTCGTGGTCTGCTGAAGACCTTGGTAGTCCTGAATGGCACCATTTCTGGGATGATTTTTGGTGTATGATAGGTTTGAGAAATGCACTTAATCTTGCCAAAGCTGTTGGCTTTTACGATGATGCTGAGAGGATAGGTATTATATATAAAAAATTAGATGAAAATTTGTGGGCCTTAATTAAAGATTTAATTGAAGAAAAAGGAATAAAATGGATTCCAAATGGACCTGAGGACTTGCATGGCAGTTCGATGGCGAGAGGTACGAGCCCGCTAATTTATCCAGGATTGATGAGTTATTATGATTTGGATATTGTGAAGGTTTCTTTTGATTATTATTGGGAGAAATGGGTATCTTCCTATAATGGAGCCTATTTACATCAGGGAAAGTTTTGGCTATATGCTTTTGAACTTGCGGATTGCTATGCAAGGTTGGGGCAATCAGATAGATTTCTAAAGATCATTCAGTGGCATATCGATAATCAAACATTTCCGGGTGTTTATGCATGGGGTGAGCAGCTTAATGAAGAGACGTTCAATCTTGAGGCAGGAGATATGCCCCATGCATGGGTTGCTGCTGATTTTGTTGCTTCTATTCGGGATGCTTTGTTTTTTGAGCGGGGAGATACTCTGGTTATTGGAGCTGGGATCCCGTGGGAATGGTATCGGAAAGGTAAAGAGATAGGTATTGAGAATGGATATTCTATTTTTGGGAGGGTAAACTTTGATACTAAACTCAAGGGTAATAAGATAAAATGGAAGTTAAATATCGGTGATAAATCCCTAAAAGGTATTATCTTGAAAGTCCCTGATTGTGTTACGATAAAGAGGGCTAAGGTGAACGGATCAAATTGGACAGATTTTAAAGGAAATTTCGTTCGGTTACCTATAAGTTCGAAGAACGTGGTTATAACAATTGATGAAAAAGGGGGGATAGAATGAATTTTCCTTTAGTTAAGAGGTTTTTTTTATTATGGATTTTTCTCGGTTTTGTGATTCCAAAGATTATGGCTGGAAACTTTTTATCTAACTTAGAAGCGGATAGGAATTCACCTATATATACAACTTATGCGGCCTCTATGGAAAGGTCTGAATTTGTTGTTGATGAAGGGTATCATTTTTTGTTCTACGATACAACTGGGGCTTTACTTTTCGATACCGATAAAGCAGGCGATATTGGCTTATTGTTTGTGAAGGATGGGGAGATTAAATATAAAGTAGGAGAATTTTATAAGGAATCAGTGATTACTCTTTCGTATCCTGATATGGTCAGGTTTTATTTTTATCCATATGAGGATATCAGGGTAGATTGTTTCTTCTTTGTGTATAGCTCTCATTATGCTATTTATGAGCTCAAGCTTACGAATGAGGGAAATAAAAGCACCGAAATCAAAATAATTCCCTTTATTCAAAATGATTATAGAGATTTCTTTAACGTTGATTATCGTGATTCTGAGAATTGTATATTCTTCTGGCATGATGAGTTTCCAGATGATTGGGTTATGAGTCACGATATTCCATATGAGACTCCACTGGCAGATATTTTCTTCTCTTCCGTTAAACCTTCACGGTTAACGGGTTATTTGGGGTTCTACTGGTATGATACGGAAGTTTCACAGCAGGTGTTTTTAGATAAAAAGCCAACATATGTCTTATGGGGAAGGATAAAACATTCAGATGGGAGCGTATGTAGGCATGAAGAAGGGAAAGCTGCTGTATTTGTCAAAATAAAAGGTAGAGATGAGATTTTAAATGAGAAAGCACCTGTTTTTGGGCGGGCTACAGAAGTCGTGAATGATTATGGGTATTATAATATTGATCTTGGGGGATTTAAAGGTATAGAAAAAGGTGATATCTACACGTTGAAGGTTTATTGTCCGGTTAGGAATGAAATTGTTTCGATAACAGATACCGTAGGTGAAGTGGGAAATAAATATGTTAGGAAGGATATTAACCTAATGCCTGTAGAGAGTGAAGAGATTAGGGTAATAGCGGATAAAGATATATGGGGTAGTGGTAGAGAAGTACGCCTTTTCTGGAAAAGTAAAAAATATAGTAGATTTAACATTTATAGGAGGGACTATTCGGCTGGTGAGGGTACATATAAACTTATTAGTAAGGATTGTGAGAAGGAATTTTATACAGATAAAAATGTCCCTACAGGAAAGATTTATGGCTATGTGGTAGTTCCTGTTAATGACAATGGGGAAGAGGTTTTTCCTTCCCAGGAAGTAAACAATGTTTTCGGGAGTGATTTTATAACTGATGTGAAGTATCCTGATCAGTTGAATAACAGAATAAAAGATAATGCAAAAGTGGTTGCAATGGAATTTGAACTCGAACTTTCTCCTGGTGAAATGCAAGACTTTCGCTTGATAAGGGGTGTTGAAAGGATAGATGTAGGGGTTGATGAGTCAATGCTTAAAGAGGCTAAATATCTCGCCGGGATTGAATTTAGTGATTATATCTATCGAAATGAAACCTTGTTTTCGAAACTATATGACCCCACCAATTTAGACCAGGAGAAGAGAATGCTATACTGGAGTTCGTTTAATCTGATGAGACAGGTAATGCTCCCTCATGAGGGCAAGTGTAGTTTTAATTATTATGTATTTTCCCGTGAGCCTACCTGGGGTTGGGGACATGGTGGTCAGGTATTTCATGAAAGTATAACGATGCTTGCATACGTTTTTCTTGATCCGATCAGTGCAATGAATTCTCAGAGAGTATATCTAGAAAGACAATGGGAAGATGGATATATCAATTACAGAACGGGACCTTATCTTGATGAAACAATTCCATACAATGGCCAATATACAACCTCGGCACCGTGGTATTCCTGGGAAAACTGGGAAATATATAAGGTAACAAGGGATAAAAAGTTTTTGAGTGAAATGTATGAATCAGGTAAAAAGTTTTATAATTACTATGTACAGCACCGAGATAGTGATGGTGATGGACTGTGCGAATGGGGAGCCCACGCAATCCTTGAGTCTGTAAGAGATGCACTGGTAGCAGTTTGGGATCAGGTTGGTTGGCCATCTAATTTTGAAAGTCTAGATTTGAATTGCATGCTTGTAATGGAGGCAAGGTGTCTTTCTAAAATGGCAGAAGAGCTTGGTTTGGATGAGGAAGTTGAAAACTGGAAAAAAGAAGCGGAGAAGAGAGCTGAATTAATTAACAGATATATGTGGGATGAGGAGACTGGTTTTTATTATAATGTTGATAAAAAAGATAATGATTTCAGCTTTCGGGAAGAGAGTGATCTGAAGAGAATGGAAATAATAGGCTTTTTACCTATGTGGGCAGGAGTGTGCGATAGTAATCAAGCGGAGAGATTGGTAGAAGTTTTAACTGATACTGATAAGTTTTGGAGAAAATTTGGAGTTCCCTCTCTTTCGGCTGATGATCCGTATTACAATCCTCATGGATATTGGAATGGGCCTGTTTGGGTAGAATGGGATTATTTAGTTTTTTATGGCTTGAGAAGATACGGCTATAATGATATAGCAAGAGAGTTAGTGGAGAAAATTGCAAAAAATATGATCGAGGAATTAAAGAAAAATCACCAACTATGGGAATTTTATAGTCCTGATGATCAGTGGGCAGGTTATCATCGACAGTACATATGGGCCGGGATTATTGCAAGAATGATTAGAGATGCGTTTTGTAGTAGTGAAGTGATGATTAACGATGGGTGGGGGAAAAATAGTAATCACCGGGAGATAGAGACTGTATGTTATCCTAATCCATCAAATAGTACGCTTAGTATTAATTTTTGCCTACCTGAGGGTGGAGATGTATCTCTTAGTATATATGATATACTGGGCCGTAAAGTTAAGACTCTTTTTTCCGGTTATAAAACAGAGGGTCAGCACCGTTTAGCGTGGGACGGGAGAAATGAGAGCGAGGAACAGGTGAGCGCGGGCATGTATTTATTAAAGCTTAGTTATCAAGGAGCTGTAAGTGTGAAGAAGATATTGTTAGTGTACTAGAAATTACAAGGAGGGTATCGTGGTAAGAAAAGGTGTCTTTTTAGTAAGTGTTTTCCTGCTTGGTTGGCAACTGTTGTCAGGAGAAAGTTTGAGAAGTTCTGTCGATGATATTCAGCTCACTAAACTGGCAAAACCCGGGAATCCATTCTGTGAGTCTGGAAGGCGTTTTGCTTTTCTTGGAGAGGAAAGTGGGAGTTTTGAAGCGTGGGCATATCCTCTCAAGTTGGTAAGAGATTTCAAATTTTATTTTTTTACGGGTAACAGTGTAAGACCTATTCCTGCTGAGAAAATTACCGAGAAGATTAGTAAAAAACCTGGAGTTACAACGATAACTTATGTGTATCAGAATTTTACTATCGAAGCAAACTATATTTCTTCCGTGGAAGAACCTGCCGGTTTGATACTTTTAAAAGTTGATTCTGATGTGCCATTAAAGATTGTATGTAGCTTTTTACCGGTTTTGCAACCAATGTGGCCGGCAGGGTTAGGGGGGCAATATTCGTACTGGCATGATGGTATGAAGGCGTACATTATTTCAGAATCTACCGGTAAAAATCATGCTATTGTGGGTTCACCAGTTGGTAAGGGGATTTCATATACTCCCGCTCACATGTTATCGGATGCAGCGAGTGAGTTCGTGATTGAGGTGAGCGATCCAGCTGATGTAAAAGATAAATTTATTCCCATTGTAATTGTCGGAGGAAAGAGGAACTTTTCTAAATATAAGGAAATTTATGAAAATGTGCTTGCTGATCCCAAAAAGGTGTACCATGAAACTTCTGAGCATTTTAAGGAACTCCTTCGAAATACACTCAGAGTATATACTCCTGATGATAGCCTGAATCTGGCGTTTGAATGGGCAAAGATAGCTTATGATAATTTATTTGTTGATAATCCTGATCTTGGCAAGGGACTTATAGCAGGTTTGGGTAGATCAGGGAGTAGCGGTAGACCAGGATTTGGGTGGTTTTTTGGCGGGGATGCATATATAAATATACTGAGTCTTAATTGTTTTAATTATTATAGTGTAGTTAAGGATGCATTGAAATTTACTCAGAAGTGGCAGAGAAAAGATGGCAAAATGGCCCATGAATTGACGCAGGCAGCTGGTTATGTCGACTGGTGGAATGATTACCATTATGGGTATATTCACGGAGATACCACCCCCTATTATATAATCGCGCTTTATGATTATGTAAGGTGGTCAGGCGATGTCGATTTTGCAAGAGAAAGTTGGGGGTCGATTAAGAAGGCTTATAAGTGGTGCAAATCTACTGATTCGAATAATGACGGTTTAATGGATAATAGAAAAGCTGGTTTAGGAGCGACAGAGTATGGTGAGTTTACAGGGGTGGTAACTGATATTTATCTTGGTGCAGTCTGGGTAAAGGCAATATACTCGATGCGGGAGTTGGCTAAAATTGTTGGTGATAAGAAATATGTTAAGATTACGACAAATGATTTCGAGAGAGCAAATGCTTCTCTAAGGAGGAAATTCTGGAATGAAGAGGAAGGCTTTATTGCTTTTGCTTTTAATGATAATGGAGAGAAAGTGAAAGAGTTGACTCCATGGGGTGCTGTGGGACTTTCATGGAAGCTTTTCCCACCTGAGAAGGGGATCGAAACCCTAAGCAAGATTAATTCTGCGTCTCTTATGACAGATTGGGGTGTGAGAACTGTTTCGAAGGAAAGTAAATTTTACAGCCCATTAAATTATAACTATGGCGCAGTGTGGCCTTTTATTACAAGCTGGGTAACGACAGCACAGTTTAAGTATGGAAATAGCTTGCAAGGGTACTCTAGTTTAAAAGCAACGGCCGATCTGACATTTGTTCATGAACTTGGTGCTATTACAGAGGTGTTTTCTGGAAGTAGGTGCATATGGCCTCAAGAAGCGGTATCTCATCAGGGATTTTCGTCTGCAGGGGTTATCTTACCTTTTGTGTCTGGATTGTTAGGTGTTAGTGGAAATGCATTGAAGAGGGAGCTTACGTTTAGTCCTCAACTTCCACCTGATTGGGATACTCTACATGTTGAGAACCTTAGAATAGGAAAATCCAGGTGGACTCTTGATTTCAGCAAGAATTGTAATAAGATTGTTGTTAAAGTTTCAGGTGAGAACTGTGATGGATATAACGTTGTTGTGTCGCCTGGACTGTTTGCAACATGGGTTGTTAAGAAGGTATTTGTAAATGGGAATGAGGTGGAATATAACTGTAAGAAAACAGAGTATCTCGTTTTCCCTGAGGTTCAGTTTAATTCTAGCGGTGAGGACATTGTTTCCATTGAATATGAACCTTCATTTACAATACTTCCTCCTGCCAGGTCACCGGAAGTTGGTTATGAAGCAAAAGGATTAAGAATTACGTCTTTAAAGTACAATGAAGGTAATATCGATTTGGTGGTAGAGGGCAGGACTGGTAATTCATATGTACTTGGGTTGCTTTATCCAGAACATATTAAGAGTATTGAAGGAGCGAAAGTAATCAATGGTAAACTGAAAATCGATTTTCCACAGGCCAATTCAGATTTCACTCGTAAGGTTATAAAAATAGAGGTCGAGTAAGGGGGTAGTAGTTATGAGGTTTTGTAAACTGATTGTTTTATTTTTTCTGGCTACTGTAGTTATTTTTGCTCAGTCAAGTGAGCTGCTGTTTTTTTCTCCCTGGTCTCTACCGATTTTGAGAGATTCTAGGTTATATCAGATATCCAGTTTCGACAGGACAGGTGGTAATGATGATAGAATTAATCTTAAACCTGACGAAACGAGAGTGATAGCAAATATAGATGGGCCCGGTATTATAACGAGGATATGGATTACGATAGATTCTCGTGATCCATATTTTTTGAGGAGGATATTACTAAGAATGTATTGGGACGGTGAGAAAAATCCTTCTGTGGAAGTTCCAGTTGGTGACTTTTTTGGTACCGGTTTTGAATATCGGCATTATGTATCTCAATTTGTGGGAATGAGTAGCGGAGGATATTATTGTTATTTTCCGATGCCTTTTAACAAATCTGCAAAGATTGAAGTGGTTAACGAAACCGGGATGGAAGTTTATGCCTTTTACTATCATATAGACTATCAGAAGGTAAAGGAGGAGTTACCTGAAAATGTTGGTTATTTTCATGCTTTTTGGAAAAGAGATATAAAGATGAATAGTAAAAAGAACTATGTTGTTTTAGAAGCAGAGGGAGAGGGTCAGTTTGTTGGGCTTAATATGAATATGCAGAGTTATGATGGAAGGCTATGGTTTCTTGAGGGTGATGAAATGGTTTATGTAGATGGAGAGAAGTTTCCATCTGTGTATGGTACAGGTACGGAGGATTACTTTACTTCGGGCTGGTATTTTAATAAAGGCGAATTCTGTGCTCCATACCACGGTTTGATAATAAAAGATGATTCTCTTGCGAGGATAGCTGCTTATAGATTTCATGTTGGGGATGCTATTCCTTTTAATAAATCCTTAAAGTTTACAATTGAACATGGACATGCGAATACTGAGGTTGTAGATTATTCGAGCACCGCCTACTGGTACCAGAAAGAACCGCATAAGCCATTTCCTCCTATGATAAAGGCAAGTTTGAGAATACCATTGAGAGTTGTTGTACCAGCAGATGTGATTGAAGGTGAGGATTTTAAACCGAAAGGGAGAAATATTGAGTATTCTATAGAAGATATGTCTGATTACGGTCCAGATTGGAGTGGTTTGAAACAATTAAGAGTGACAACCAGAGGAAAAGGTAGAGAGTTTTATATAACTTTGGATGGTCTGGAAGAAGATAAGTACAACCTTGATGTTTATTATACAAAGGGAGAGGATTACGGAAACTATAAAATCTTTGCTAATGGAAAAACATTAGGAAAGATAGAAGGGTTTTCTGAAACAGTTGTACCTGCAGGTAAAGTATCTCTAAAATCGATCACACCTGATAAAAAAGGTAAGATAAAATTAAGTTTTAAATGTACCAGTAAGGCAAAGAAGTCATCTGGTTATGCAATTGGAATAGATGCGTTACATGTTGAACCTGACAGAAAATATATTTCCGAATGGTATATAATAGGCCCCTTTCCGAATCCAAGAAGGTCAGAGAAAGAAAGACTGGGGCTGGATATCGTATATCCACCTGAAAGGGAGATAAATTTTGAAAAAGTTTATGTAGGTGCTGATAGCCAGCTGGTTTCGTGGAAACTTTATAAGACTCCAAAAGATGGTAGGTTCCATTTATGGGATAAAGTCAAACCATATGAGTTGGTGGTAACCTATGCATTTACCTATATATATTCTCCCAACGAGAGAGATGTGCCACTGTTGATCGGGTCTGATGACGGTATAAAGGTTTTTGTTAATGGAAAGCCTGTTTATAAAAAGTTACTAGTGAGAATTTCAGAGCCTGATCAAGATAGAATTAATATTCACTTGAAGAAAGGATGGAATACTCTTCTTTTAAAGATTGAAAATAACTTCGGGGGATATGCCTTTTTTGCGAGAGTTATAGACTTTGATAACGAGCTTATAATAACTCCGGTAAGAAAGTGATTTTTTGAGGGAATAATGAGTCAGAGGGAATTAGCAAAATCGATCATTGTAATTTTGTTGCCCCTTGAGGCGCTATTATGCTTTGAGATTACAGATAGATATCTGATTTTGAATGCAAAACCGGATGATCCGCTTTTTACAACATACGCTGCGGCGATTGAAAGATCAAGATTGTATGGAGATAAAGCATATTTTATGAATTATTTCTCTGAAAATGAACCAATTGTTTTTACCAGTCAGTATGCGGGTGACTGGTTTATTTGTTGGAAGATAAATGGTGTTGTTATTGATGATATCTGGAAGTATTATAAAAAACCTATAGTTATTGCCTCTTTTCCGGATATGGCCGTTTTGAAATTTAGCCCATTTGAGGGGGTTGAAGTTGAGGCTGTTTTTTTTGTATACAGTTCTTCTGTTGCTTTAATCGATATGGTGATAGAGAATAAATCAGAGAAAGAGGTAAACCTATTTTTGTACTCTACTGTTCATTTGCCAGATGATCGCCTACATGTATTAAAGTTTGATGATGAGAAGGGATTCTACTACTTTTCACATTATGAACCTCTTGAGAGATTACACAGTAATTTATATGATAAGTATCCATATCCTACTGATTATATTAACATTTTGACCAGTAAGCCTTTGCCAACAAGTTTTGGTACTGGGGAAGGGGCTTCGAAAAAGGATTTTTATTTTATGGTTAAACGATTAAGTAAAGTACACCAGTTGGTTACCAGTCTTAATGAAAGAAGAACGGGATATGCTGAGTTTGTTTCTGTCCAGGATGAGCTTATGTTAAGTCCGGGGTCTGTAAAACGTGTTAGATTATTGAGGGGATGTCAGGATATTAATAATGACCTGACCACCCTTGAAAAGGAAATAGGGAATGCCTCTACCCTGGATGTTCAGGGTTTTGTGGATAAGAATGTCGAATTGTTTAAAAGTATTCCGAGAATTAGATTCAAATCTAAAGATGAGAAATTAGTATATATAAGCTCATTTAACCTAGTTCGCCAGAGTATGCTTCTGCCATCTGGGAAAACAAGTTATAATTTTTATGTGTTTTCAAGAAATCCTATATGGGGGTGGGGACATGGGCATCAAGTTATGCATGAATCTATATCAATGATGGCATATGCCTATCTGGATCCTATCTCTGCTCAGGGTTCTCAGAGGGTTTATATGGAACAACAATATCCAGATGGGTTGATAGGTTATAGACATGGTCCTAGAGGTCCTCAAGTGTATCCTTATAGGGGTGTTGCTACAACTTCGGCCCCGTTTTTCTCATGGACAAATTGGGAGATATATAAAGTTAGCAAAGATAAAGAATTTCTGAAAGACGCTTATAAAGCCGGGAAGGATTACGTAGAGTATCTTTACCAGATGAGAGATAAGGATAAAGATGGGATGTTTGAATGGGGCCCATATGGAATAATTGAGAACGTCAGAGACGGGTGGAATGTAGTTTTTCAGCTTTTTTCAGAAGGGGAAGATGAAGGACGCGATATATCGGATGAACTCGATGCGCTTGATCTGACATGTCAGG
>JACDNU010000038.1 GCA_017656505.1 Archaeoglobus sp.
GTTGGAGAGCTTTATGGTTTTCTATAACTATTGGAGGTGTTAACTTGACAGTACCAATTCTAAAGCTTCCTCAAATTTTTTTTCCTTAAAATCGAGCTTTAAAGCATAGAATACATCATAGATGTCTTTACCTTCCATTCTGCTGTACAGAGCTATAAGTTTCCTTGCAAGCAGATCCTCAAATGAATAAATCTTGAAAAGCGTTGGATACGTGTCAACAAACGGAGATTTAACTAAAGAAAGTTCTGATTTGATATACGGAGGCTGGCTCAAATAGAGCTCCAGCCTGACTCTATCCTGGTTGCCAAGCTCGTTGGTGTAGTGACAATCAAAGCGTAGAGTTCTGTGCAGAATCTTTGGGCCCAGAACGTTAAAGTCTTTAATTCTCTTAACTTTTGCTTCAACAGTTTTAATCCTTTCGTTAAGGTCTCCATTACCAAAATAATCCAAATCAATATCCTCTGAGAAACGGCTAACGTTGAGCTTTGAGAGGTAAACCCTATTTAGAGCAGTCCCTCCTTTTAAAATCACACTGTCCCCAAATATCTCCCAGACTTGAGAGAGTAGATAAGAGACTTTTTCATCTTTTGAGATGTAGTTCAGGCTCAATCCCGTTTTTACTGATAGATAGCGAAGCATTTCAAGCTCCATAGTACCACCCCAGGATTTTTTCCTTGCCGAGGTTATTCAAAACCTTCCACTCTGAAGTGAAATGACCTTTTGAGGGGGCAGTTGGGACCAGCTTGGTTTTAGTTTTAACCCTGCTTTTTAGGAAGTCGATGACTTTCTCTGGAACCTCAAAATCAAGCTCTTTCCTCATCAAATCCAGGACGTATCCAGTCCTTTGACAGAGGGATGGTGAGGCAAATTTCTTGAAATAACCCAAAAATTCATCCCAGTCAACTTTTTTTGCCTCATAAAGTGCTTTTGTTATCGTTTCATAGCCTCCAGCATACTGAGGCTTGTAAAAGCAATCAAAGAATGTCTTTGCCAGAGTTGATGTGTAGACTCCCCTGTGAAAAGTAATCCCCAATGCTTTTTTCCCCATCGAGACAGCTTTTATTGTATACTTGTTAAGCTCAATTGTTCCAGATTTTTTGGATGTTGCAACAAAAATTGTAAACGGTTCATACTCGAGCAAATCGTAGAGTCTCAGGGCTGAGGAGAACGATATGTATCCTTTAAAGATGCTTAAGGCTATTTTGTACGGGTTTTCGATGACAGGCTCTTTTGATGGTCTCTCATGAACCAAATACAGACCCTTCTTCAAGCGGTAGAGATAGCCCTTACTCTCAAGGCTTGAGGCAACTTTATAGATCATCCCCTCACTCAACTCTGGAAATAGTTCTTTAAGTTCCTCAATTGAGATGATGTCGGCATTTCTAATAACGTTAAAGATGAGTTGCTGGCTTTTTGTCAGGTAGTAATTTTTCTCCATATTTTGACCAATTTGGTCAGGAACTTAATAAAATTTTCGAAAGATTTGTCAGTTAGAAGATTTACCGGGACTTCTGGAAGGCAAAAGGTTGAAAGGTATCCTTATCCACCCGTAAAAGAGGTTGAGAAAACTTCAAGACATATTCTGTGGGAAAAATGGAAGGTAACTCGAGAATGCAGTGTCAAAAATTAAACTTCTACTCTTGCCTTTTTCATACACTGGAAAGTACTTCAGAATTCCTGTATCAAGCTTGGGAAACAGAATTTACGTACCAAGTTTTCATCCAGATCAACTACTATGTTGTCAGCAATTGGCTCGGATTTCGCTACTTTTCCCTCCTAATAATCAAACCTTTTAAAGAGATTTATGGATTGAAGGGATTTTTCACCGAATAATGCGTGAGGATTGGGACGCTTTTGAAGATGAGACTGATGTTGGAAAAGTCACTACCCTTGTTGTTTCTCTGGATTGATGATCGGTATCGTTAGTAGCTACGCTTTTATGCTCAGAAACTAAAATGAGGTTATGAAACTGAGTGTCATAATTGAAAAAGATGAAGATGACTATTATGTTGCCAAAGTTCCATCTCTACCAGGATGTCACACTCAAGCACGAAGCCTAGAGGAGCTCATGGAGAGAATAAAGGAGGCGATAGAACTTTACTTAGAAGTGGAGAAGGATGTAGAAGTCGGGGAGTTCGTAGGGGTGCAAGTTATTGAAGTTGAATGCTAAACTGAAAAAATTATTAAAGCCTTAAGCAAACTTGGCTTTCAAATCGTGAGACAGAAAGGTAGCCATGTTATAATGAAACACCCTGATGGGCGTGTTACTGTTATACCCGTGCATAAAGGGGAAGAACTTGGGAGAGGGATCCTCAGGGAAATAATCAAAGATGCAAAGGTGAATAAGGAGGAATTTTTGAAGTTGTTGAAAAAAGTATGAGTTCTAAGATTTTAATTCGATCTGCCCGGAGCAAAATTTTCCCATTATCTCCATGCTACGATGCTAATATTTTACGATTTACAAAATGATGTTTTGCAAAATCTTTAAAAATTCTCTTTTAAAGTAAAAAAAGATGCTGAGATTTAGAGCCAACAGCATTAAAGGGATTTTTGCTAAAATCGTTACCTATGCGAGGGATCCGCTGTATAAGAATTCGTTCTTTATCATGCTTACTTCAATTTCGTCTGCCGGTTTCGGTTTTCTTTTCTGGATGCTTGCTGCCAAACTCTATCCGAAGGAGGATGTGGGGGTTGCTACTGCTATGGTTTCTTCTGCTATGCTGCTGGTGGGATTATCGAGGCTCGGCCTTGATTTCTCGATTATCAGATTTTTTCCCGAAAGGGATAAAAGCAGAGTTTTCAGCACTTCTGTAATTATTACCACTTTACTAGCTGTTACCTTAGGAATAATTTTTGTTGTTGGAACAGAAATATGGTCTCCAGAACTAGCTTTACTCAGAAATCCTGAAAATCTGGTTGTATATCTAGTATATATTGTCGCAAGCTCTGTTGTAACTTTAACAGGCATATCATTTGTAGCTTCTCGCAAAGCAGAATTTAACTTCCTCCAAAGTTTAATCCTTGGATCCAGAGTTCTTCTCTTATTCCCATTAGTTTTTCTTGGTGTAATGGGAATATTCGGAGCCGTTGGTATATCTTTCGTTCTCGCCTTGTTTGTAGCGTTATTTTTTATGTTTCACCTTGGGATAAACCTTGGACTGAAAATCGATAGAAAATTTCTTAACGATGCAATCCATTTTTCAGCTGGGAATTACCTCACCGCTTTACTCATAACAGCCCCGAACCAAATTCTCCCGATTATGGTTTTAAACGTGTTAGGGGCTGGAGATGCAGCCCACTACTATATCGCCTTTGCGATAGCAACCCTAATTTTTATGATTCCAGGTTCGATCAGTACGTCTCTATTTGTCGAAGGAAGCCACGGAGAAGAATTGAAAAAATCCACGATAAAGTCGTTGATTGCCATATTCTTAATTTTAACCCCCGCAGTGCTAATCCTTTATTTGTTTGGTGGGGCTATATTGTCCTTGATTGGTAAGGATTACGCAACAAGTGGATTTGAGCTTCTTAAAATTCTACTAATTGCGAGCTTCTTCGTCGCAATTTCCAGAGTTTTCTTTTCAATAAAAAGAATTCAGAAGGATGTAAAGAACCTTGTCTTACTCAGCGGACTAATTTTCATCTTACTTCTTTCCCAAAGCTATATTTTCATGATTGAATTCGGCATCAAAGGAATAGGCTATGCTTGGATTTCAAGTTATGGAATTGCATCAGTAATTGTTGGGGTTGTTGTCAAAAAAGAGAGATGGGTCTAAACAATTTGAGGGGGACATCATTATCATCAACTCCATTCCATAATCTTAATTTAAACTCATTGTTGTAATAATAACAATGATAAGGAAATTAAAAAGAATTGAAAGACTTCTATGTTTAAATGTCAGCAAAAAGGTTGAGAATAACACGGAAACCCCGGATCAGGATAAAAGAATTTTCACTCCTGATTTAAAAAGGGAGATTATTAAAGAATTGCTAAAAGATCCTGAATTTAAAGAAACTCTTCTAAAGGAATTAGAATATAGAACAGGAAGAAGAGACTTTTTAAAAGTTGGAGCCCTTGGATTAATGGGTTTTGCTTTAGGAATAGGTTCCTCGATGCCTGCTGGTGGAGATCAGGTTCTGAGTGATACCATCTCTGATTATACTGGTACAAAAATTCCAAAACCGTGTTCTGCTATTATTTCACAAGATGGAACTGGTGATTACGATGTTTTGCCTAATGAGGATGCAAGCGAAGTTATTCAAAAAACAATCAATGAAGTTGCAAAGATTGGCGGAGGAAAGATTTTAATTAGAGAGGGGACGTATTTAATGTATAATCCCATTAGACTTTTTGATAATATTACTTTTCAAGGGATGGGTTTCTCAACAATCTTGAAACTAATGAGGGAAATTTCAAAACAGGGTTTGATTACTAATAAAAAATTAGTAGATGGTAATAGGAATATAATTATTAGGGATTTACTTATTGATGTTAATTTTTATCCTAGAACTTCAGGAATATTTTTTAATGCAAAATATGGAGCCTACAATGAAGAAATAATAATACAAAATGTAAAATGTATAAATGCAGGATATCATGGATTTGCACCAAGATACACTCGGTACACATTAATTATTAATTGCATTGCTGAGAATAATGCATTCAACGGTTTCGACACACTTTATTGCGAGTATTTAACTTTAGACAATTGTATATCTATACACAATACAAATGGTATAGATGTAGCCAAGCCCTCTAAAAATATATCGATCCAAAACTCACTCATTAAAGACAACAACGATAGAGGGTTGATTATCACTACCAATTTCAATAGGGCTATTGGTTGTGAAATCGCAGGAAATAATAGCGAAGGAGTTACTATCAGCGGAGCTTACAATCAGATTGCAAATTCCTCAATACACCATAATGGAGAATCAGGAATAAGAGTAACTGCTTCAAGAAATTGTACCGCCCATAATAACAAAATATACAGCAACAGGTTTGGCATAATTTTAAATTCAGGCGAATCTCATTCAATTACTTTAAACGAGATCTGGGACAACAAAACAGGAGTAATCTTGGACGATGTAGGAAAATGTTTTGTTTTCTCCAATATTATTTTTGATCAGATAAATGGCCCAGGAATTAGAATTCAATCAGAAAGTAATCACAATCTAATAATGCTAAATCATTTATTCAATAAAAGTGGCTTACAGCAAATTGGAATTTACGAAACTAGCTATCCATCTAATAACCACTATTACTTTAACCACTGCTACAACAATCTCAAACACCAAATGTTGTTAAAAGGGCACAATCCAGTAGTCAAATAATCTAAAATACATCAAAATAGTTTTCCATCCTGTTTTAATTTTTTTATTTTATCTTTCAATTTTTCTTCTTCGGTTAGTTTATCCATATATATAACTTTCCTTTTTAATATTTCGCTGCTATCTTTAAAGATTTCAACCAAAACTCTACCATCCATATCTTTAGGGACTGGAAGACCAAACATGTGGAGGATCGTAGGAGCTATATCATAAACTTCAATACATTCTAATTGATCACCTTCTTTAATATCTGGTCCATATGCTATAAATATCCCATACAAAGCATGATCTGCTTTTTTAAAAACAGTTTTATTGATCAAATTTGTCCCAACTTCTCTACTAACAGAGTATCCTTTTGCTGGTAAAATAACCAGATCTGGAGCATTATCAACAAATTCGCCATTGTAGATTTCTTCTTTTCTAAATACTTTTTGGATTACATTTTTTCCAGTTTCAGTGTCCTTCCAATTACTTAACTCACTTATTATTTTTTCTCTTATTGCATTTGTACATAATTTTTTGTTAAGATAGATCCCCCCAAATCCACTCATAAATGCTATTGAAGATTCTAAATCGAAATCAAAAGCGGGATTGCTACCTGGCACTATCTGTCGAATTACATAAACTATTTTTTCTGGAAAACGTTTATAAAATCTCACTAAATTGAGTTTAATAAGAATTCTGGTGAGGTCTTCTTTTGTTAGACCAAATCTTTTAAAAATATTAAATCCTCTAGAAAATTTTAGTTTAAGTAATCCTCTACTTTCCAAAAATTTATTAACATAGATAATTTTGTCAACTCTCTCAAAACCATGATCAGAGACAATCATTAAGTCGATATTATCCTCTTTGGAATTGATCTTTTCTATAACTTCCCCAATAAAAATATCAAGATATCTATAATATCTTATCATCTCTCTTTCTTCCCAAAAAATATGTTGTAATCTGTCTGGACCGATGAAAACAAAAAACATAAGGTTCCAGTCTCTATTAAAGAAATACCAAAACAATCTAATTCGCTCCTCAGTCATCTCATATAAATCGCTAATAAATTCGTTTAATTTTCCCTCGTATTGGTTCCAATCTAATTCAAATCGATAATTGGGAAATTTTCTCAAAATGATTTTTTTAATCTCTGGAGGGAAAACAAATTCGGAATGTATGTCGGGTGTAAGCATACCAGACAAAACAATGCCATTTTTTATTTTTTTTGGTGGATAAGATACCGGTAAGTTAACTACAATTGAATTCTCTATATAATCCCACAACTCTTTTGCTTTCTTATCAACGGAAGAATACAAAGATTGTTTCCATCGTCCATTAGACCACTCCATTTTTATAAAATCAAAGATTCCATGTTTTCCTGGATTTTTACCTGTTGCAATAGAAGTCCAAGCTGGGGGTGTAAGGGGGGGGATCGTGCTCTTCAATGGGCCAAAAACACCGTTTTCTACTACTTTCCTAAAATTTGGAAGTTTTCCTTCATAAATCCAATTGTGCAATAAGTTATAGTCGATTCCATCAAACCCAATAACTAGTATTTTTTTATTGTTGTCTAATTTTTTTTCAAATGGATCTAAATCCATACTCGACCCCCATAGAATCAATGTAAAGATGATGAATATATATACCATATGGTTAATCCTGTATTGGCATATATTTTATCAACAGTACGGTCGTTATTCAATTTCTTGAAGTCTTCTGATGTAAATCTAGCATAAGCCGGGAAAAGATCAGAATAAAACAATTTTAGAAGTTTATTAGTTAGAAGATATTTATCTTTAGGATAATAATACCCAAAATTATTATGTATCCCATAATTAAAGTGATCAGGAGGATACCGCTTAATTTGATAAAGTGCGTTAGCAAAAAGCTTATGAGTTTTCATTGCGTTATCATAACCTAAATTCGCATGTACAAAACGACCAAAAATGAGGAACATATCCACCGGCTCTATATTTTTATTTCCAAATTCAATAAGCCAATTTGTACCACTTATTTCTTTTTTTGTTACTTGTTGGTTATATCGAGAAATAATAGGTGAATTGTGCATATTAAAAGTACTAATAATTGTGGAGACGACTAATATCACAAAAATTAACGTTATCATCTTTTTTCTGTTTTTGTTCAAGTACATAATGAAAAAAATGCTTATTAGTATAGTAGATACTAGAAGAATATATCTTAATACCCGCTCATAACCAATTACCACGTCATTGAAAAAAGCAAATACGCCAATAAAGCATAAGGTGATAAAAAGTAAACAATAAAACAACGAATGAATGTTTTTACTAAGATTTCTAAAATTTGAAACAATGATCCAGAATGCCAAGAGGATATACACGATATGGGCCCCCTCTATCTTCACCAGTAGCTGTAAAAAATCACTAACAGACAACTGAGCTCTCAAAATCAGAGATTGATAGTACTCTGCAGGAGTTGAACCTAATTCTTTAAAAAACCATAGATATAGCCTGTGAGTATAATAGAAGAAATAAGAAAAACTAGAAAACCAAGCAAAAAAAACTGTTATCAATATTAAGACTGGATTCAGGGCAATTTTATTAGAAAGTTCTAGTTTAGGTGTTCTTAATGAGACTGTAAATAAAAATAATATAAACGTAATAGATAAAAAAATCACAACTTCAGGATGCATAAATGGCACTAAAAATAATACTAAAACAAAAATCAATTTAAAAGCCAGAGTCTTTCTTACGTTTGTATAATTTTGATCGTATGCATCTAGAAGAGCAGGTGAATTCTGTTGTATATCTAAATGCCATAGATAAATCAAAAATGGTATAATAAAAAACAGTGTATTAGAGGGTGAGAAAAGAGCGACTCTATTAATAAGAGGCACTAATGCAAAAAGTATTGAAATTAAGCCAAGATTACGATTTTTAATAGCTTTGAAGGATATAAAATAAATAAATACAATGTATAAAATAAAAAAGAAAATGGGAATTATTTCTCTCAAAAATACTATTCTCAAATCTGTGATATAATGCAACAAGACAATTTCGAGATGAAGCACTGGATAAAAATTACTCTCACCGAGGTGATTAGTAGTAAGGATATCTTTTATTCTACCCATATGTGTAAGTGCATCATGCCTATCATAAAATGTATATCCTCTAAAAACGGGTAGCAATATTATAATTATATTAAATATAAATAAAACAAAAATGCTTACAAGATTTATTTTTCTTACCGTATTATAAGCAACAATGTCTAGAAAAATGGCTAGTAGACTACAGATGTATGACAGGATTAAAAAAATAAAAAAATAAAAAGGATACGCACTATAGATAGACAGCTCATAATCAATGGCGGGCTCTGTGATTGTTAAAATATAGATAACAAGATTTAGCAAGATCACTGAAATTATGATAAGAATTTTTTGAGCATCAATCTTACCCACGGCCTATCACCATATTTATTATTTTCTCGTATCTTTTTACTGATTCAAAATATGTAAATCTTCTTAATACTACTTTCCTTGCATTGTATGAGACCCTATCTAGTTCAGAACTATTCAACACTTTGATTATACTCTTGGCTATATTTTCTGGCGAATTATTTTCCATGATGAAACCAGTCTTTCCATCCTTTATCACATCTGAAATTGCCCCTTTAGATGTTGCCAAAACTGGAGTTCCACAGGCCATCGCTTCTAGGATCATAGTGGGTAAACCTTCAGTGTGTGTTGTGGGTAGAACAAGGAGTTTTATTTCATTCAAATAATGTGAAAACTCTTCTTCTTTGATAAATCCCGTTACTGTTATTTTCACCCCATATTCTTCATCAAGCTTTTTGCATTCTCTTTTTACCCAATCTAATAAATCACCAGAACCCCCTATTAAAAACTCCAGATTCCTATTCGCTCTAGCGATAATAGGTATAGCCTTGACAAATTCTATTATCCCTTTTTCCTTTCTAATCCGTCCAATAAATCCAATAATGTTTTTCCTTGTATTTATTTGCTTTTTAATATTATATTTATCAGTGTCTATAAACCTCGCTCCTTCTGGAAGTATTTTGTTGTTATATCTATCTAATCGGAGATCATTTGCCAAAGTTTTTGTTTCTGGGGAGATGCCATCAAGCAATTTATACAATATTGGGTCTTGTAGGCTGATTATCTTAGAAATAAAAGAATTTGGTTTACTCCTAGTGATAACTTCAATCGCTTTTTTTCTTAAAATCTTTGAAATTATCAATGGAAACAAATAATACGGATAGGCTATATAAAACACCACAACATCTATTTCCTCTCTTGATCTTATCAGTTCCAAACTTATTTTGATTTGTGCTAAAATACATTTTGTTATCCATAAAATTAGCGAGTAAAAAATAGGTCTGATGTCCCTAAGGTAATGAATACTAACATTGATGTCTCTAACTATCTCTGATGAAACAATAATTCTATCACTATTCCCCGTTATCACCACGATCTTACTGGAGATTGGCTCAAGAATCTTTATCATATCAGATAAAAACTTATATGGTGCATACGCTGCCCATGGAAACGTAACAACAGCGATTTTTGGTTTATGTTCAAGTTCAATCTCTCCTTTCATCATAATCACTTTTTCTTGACTGCACCGATGAGAAGAATACGACCTATGTCTGACATCAAAAAAGTCAATTTAAACTTTATAGGTACTTTAAATTTATTTAGTCTATCTACAATAATATCTATTTTCGCTTTTTCATTTCTCGCAACAATGAATCTTACTTCATCGGGTGTTAAAAAAGACACAATTACATTTTTTGTAAACCTGCTCAGCCCTGTACTGGATAGAAAAAGCGTTAGATAGAATATTATGTTCGCAAAAAATTTGCGTCTATTATACTGTTCGAGAATTATAATATACCCCCCATCTTTGGTGACTCGAATCATCTCGTTGATAGCTTTTTTTGCAAAATTTTTTGACTCCCTCCTAGATGAACCAATTAAGTGGTGTAAAAGATTTTTAATTATTACATAATCAAAAACATTATCTTTTAAAGGTAGATTCCTTGCATCCCCACCAATTAAATTTATTCTTTTGTTAGTTTGCTTTTTAAAAACCCTAAATGATAATTCAACGTTGTAAAGTTCCTCTACAGAACACTTTCTCTCAAATAGATCAAGCATGTATCCATTGCCCCCCCCCCACTTCCAAAATCTTTAAATTTGAATTGTAAGTTCTTCTAATGAACTCAAGAATAATTGGATCTTCTTCGTGGACAAAACCTTTCCTACCACTATACACTTCAGATGTAAAGCTAAAATGGTCTACTACTTTCTTCGACAAATTACGAATAGAACCGGACTTCATAATTCCCCCCAAGTATATTTACACCATCAAACTTATATCTATTATTCAAACCCAAAAGACCCAATACAGTCGGTGCAACATCCATCAAAGACATATTTCTCATCCTAATATCTATTCCTCGTTGAGATATGATAAAAAACACAGCATTATTACCTTTATGACTTCCTGGTACAATACCGTGAGAAGGAGAACTCTCTATCAAAGGCGCATTTACTCTACTCCCAACACCGTAATCATCTTTCAATTCGAATACAATGTCTGGATACACATTGATATATGGGCCTTGGTATAATTCCTCACGTCTTATGGCCCATCTTACTAACCTTCCATTAGTTCCAGGGTCAGGAATTTTGAGTAACGTTTCTATAATCTTGCTCCTAATCTCCTCATACGTTGCTTGGTCCTTGATTAATTGTTTGTTAATTCTAACCCCTCCATATGAGTAGGATTTAATACCTGAAAGATCGGAGGCATACGCTATCGTATTTTCCCAATCAATTATTGGTGGTGCTGTATACATTTTCCTCAGATTTGGCACAAATTTTAACAACTTTGCTCCAAAGTTCTCTAGATTATATTTTCCGGCTATACTGAGGGCTTTTCTCTTCAAACTTTCTATTACAGTTGTGGAAACGTTATTTTTTCTAGATGATAACAAATTCTTTTGTCTTAGAATTTCATTTATATTGACATTTTTTATAGGTCTTCTGCCATGGCCATGATCACTTAATAGAATTAAAACGTCATCTTGATCTAATTGAGAATAAAATTTCCTCACCATTTCGTCATGAAGTTTATAAAAATTTTTTATAACATCTCTATATGGGTTGTCACCTGGATATGTCGGATCCTCTTCATCAAAGTATTTCCAGAAAAAATGTGGGACCACATCTAAAATTGAAGAATAAATAAAAAACAAGTCCCACTCCTCCTTTCTTAACATTTTCAGTCCGAAATCTATAGTCGCCTCGAGAAGATCTTCATGTCTTTTTACAAATTCCTCATGAGATAATCCTCCTTTCCCAGGAAATCCTTTGATCGTGTTTAATTTGTACAAATCGAATTCATTGCTTATTTCATCTGGGTAAGCTTGAACATCATTTTCTACCGAGGATCTTCCAACCATAATTCCGTTTACTTGCCAAACGGGATATCCAATATGTGGGAGGAGCACACAAACTTTTTTCCCATGCTTCCCGGCAATGTCCCAAAATGTTTTTCCTTTAATGTATTCACCATCCGAATCTTTTGTTTGGTAAATCAACGACTTTTCTAATGGGTCTAAAAAGTGAACTACTCCGTGTTTTGCAGGATTGAGACCAGTATAAATACTTGCCCAAGCAGTTTCTGAATCAGGAGGGAAAACACTCTTAAATTCTACGTTTGGACTTAAATTTTTAATTTTATTTATTGTTGGTAATTCATCTCTAAACTTGGATAATAGATCCTTATCCATTCCGTCTAGCCCAATTATCATAACTCTCCTATGCAATACACTCACCTCGTCTTTGTATGAGTTTACTGATATCTTTGCTGACAATATTTTCCAAAGTACGCAAATCTAAAGTACCATTTAAAGTATTTATTTTAAAATCTCGCTTTATTTTAGAATACATTTCCTTTTTCTTTTTTAGATAAACGATACCGTAATTTTCGGTTTTACGTTGATAGGAAATTTTTTCTGGAACCTCGATATAATAAGCTATATCAGGTTCTGGTATTCCTGGTAAAAGATAGCGAACTATTGCTTTGGCTTTTTTGTATTCGATTCCAAGATTTACCACTATATCTACAATTGTGTCATGATAGTATCTATCACACACAACTGCTCGGCCAAAAAGGAGAGGGATACTCACTTTGAATATAATTTGAAGCCAATGGTCGAGTAATAAATAAATCAAGTACATATACAACAAAATCTTGCTGGCATAGGGAAACTCAAATGGATTATCTTTTTTTAATTGAGCCTTATGTTCATCGTATTTTATTTTTTTTCTAAGTTTGCTTGTATTCAGTATTGTTGCCCCAAATTTCACCCACACATACTTTGATTTTATTCCGTATTTGTCGAACATACTTAATATTTTCATAGAAAGTGTAGTCTTGCCTGAGCCGTCTAATCCGATTAGGCATATTAACATACCCACTATCACACCCAAAAATTATTCAGTAATCTTAAATATATATTCTCAAGCTTTTTCGTAATCTTTTCCCACGAAAAAGGTAGCACTTTCTTTCTTGTATTGACTTCCAAACTGCCATTATCTAATTTCTCTTTTATGAAATATACATTTTTTAAAAGCTCTTTCTCGTCATTAACATATTTTAAACCGTTACCTTCGGGAAAGAAAACCGGTAAACCTGCAAATCTAGTTGAAATTACTGGTAGATTACAGGCCATCGCTTCCATTACTGATAAAGGCACATCAACGGCAAACGGTCTTGAAGTTACGGGAAATATGTAAACATCAGATAAATTATAAATTTCCTCTATATTTTCCACATAGGAATCTATTACTTTTATTCCAGCTTTTACAAGCCCGTTGTAAACTTTTTTATGTTTTTTAATGGTTGTGCTAGTAACTACTACAATCTCTATATCTTCATCTTTCGATAATTCCTGCAAAAGATACAGATTTCTTCCTGGACGAATATTCCCTACATGGAGAACAACAAAGGTTTCACCAACATTATACTTTTCTCTCAATTTCATTTTCGTTACAGTATTTACTGGTCTAAATTTCACCACATCTACACCATTCGGATAATATTCAGTTTTTATATTTAGTTTTTTAAATAATTTTTCCATATCACAAGCTTGAACAAGTGCTAAATCTGGTTTAAAATAGGAAATAGCTAGTTTAGGGTATAAATACTGGGGATGGGTTATAGAGACAACTGTTTTTGTCCGTTCTAAACCCAATTTCACCAACTTCAACAAAATAAAAGACATCATTGAAGGGCCTGTAATGTAGTGGATAACATCAGGTTCGAATTCCACTATCTCTTTTTTCTTAGATAATAGCTCCGAAGGCTTCAAGACTGTAACTTCATTATTCTTTGATAATTTTCTAAAGATATTGTATGTTATTTTTTTCATACCCTCATCAACATTCCCACTAATATCCCCGATCAAACAAACCCTTAGGTTATCCATTTTGTCACCATTTAAGGAAAGTTTTGTAAATTTCAACAGCTTTATTTGCTATAGCTTTCCAATCATACCTATTTTCTACAAATTGTCTTGCATTATTTGATAATTTTGAATATAACTCCTCATTACTAAGCAATTCCACAATCCAATAACCGAAATCAGAAACCTCAGAAACTATTGCGTGTTCTTTGTTTTTTATATTGAGGCCTCGTGCTCCAACCTCTGTTGTCACAACAGGCAATCCATAAGCCATATATTCCAACATTTTAAGGTTTGTTCCACTTCCAGAAATAATTGGATTTATTGCCAAATCTGCAGCTCTAAAATAAGGTTTAATGTCTTCTACATACCCAGTAAAAATGATATTTTCATAGCCTTCTTTAAACCTTTCACCTACAGAACCTACAATTAAGAAGACGATATCATTATTTTTTATATCCTTAGATATTTTTTCCTTTATAATTTTAGCGGCCTCAAGATTGGGTTGATGTATACTTCCAGTAAATAGAACTACTTTTTTGCCAAAAAGTCCTAATTTTTTCTTTGCTTGTATCCTCTCGATGGGACTAACTCTCTTTATTTCGCTGCAGTTTACCCCATTTGGGATTACAAATACATTTCGTCGTCTATTTACATTTAGAATTTCACGAAAGTTTTTTATATCCTCCTCAGAGACCGCAAAAACCACATCGGCATTCTCAATACTTCTTTTTTCTATATCCAAAAGCCTATCCTCAATAAATTTCGAATGTTTATCAAACAATATAAACTCACAATTATGCGAAGATGTAATTAATATCGAGTCTTTAGCTTTTTTCTCAGCAAAATCAAATAACCACGGATGTTCTACTTGAATTATTTCTGCTGACGCTAGAAATTCATACAAAGATTTATTTCTCAGTATACCTGCCAATCGAGAAAGTAACAAATCATAAGGCAAAGAGAGTTTATAAAGCAGAAAAGACAGAAAAAGAATCAGCGGGCTTGAGATCCTATATTCAATATACGACTCTCCTATCTTTATCACATTTGAAGATAGTATGTTTATCCCCATTTTTCTCATAATAAAAGTTGGGCGAAACGAAAACTGCCTAACTGGTATCTTTTCTGATATATATCTATTCAAATTATATACTCTAAGTGGTCCACCACCGGTAGGGGGATATACCCAATATGGACATAAATTAACAATCATCTGGCCACCCGGTAGTTTAACTCAAAAACCTTATTAGCAAATACCTTAAACAACTTTTCAAACCGGTTAAAAGTAAGCTGATCCACTGGAATCGTCGTACTTAAAGAATTAAACAAGAGTCTTTTATCTCCCTCAAAACCTTCCATTTGGCAAAATAAACAATCTTTAATCGCTTTCAGCTTGTAAAATACATACTTCCAGCCGGATTTTATGGCGTATCCAAAAGTTAAAATCTCTGCGAGCAGAAATGAGGGGAACAAAATCAAAAAATCTCGCCGAGAGAGATACTTTTTGAGTATGAGATACCGGTTTTTTTCCAGATAGTATATCTTTTCTGGGTAAACTTTAAGTTCGTAATCATGTTTTACTATCGACGTCGGTATGAACACTATCTTAAATCCATTGAGACTTGCCCTCCAAGAAAGGTCTGAATCTTCATTATAGGTGAAGAAGGAGTCGTCAAACCCCCCAAGCTCCAAAAAATCCTTTTTCTTCATCGCAAAGCAACATCCAGAGAAACCACTCATATATTCCGGCTTATAGTATCTACTTGGCCGTTCCCCCAAACCCCTTGTAAAGGTCAAACCCGTAAAATGATTGATGTTGCCGCAGGTGTTTATCGCAGAGCCATCGTAAATAAGGATTTTAGGTGTTGTGATAACCTTCTTACCATTCTTCAACGGCTTTAGAAGTTCTTTCAGCCATCCTTTCTCAACAATGGTGTCAGGATTTAGAATTACTATATAGTCCCCCCTTGCATGTTTAACCCCAAGATTGTTACCTCCAGCATATCCTAAATTCTTACCCGGCTTTATAACCTTAACATAAGGATAGTTATCTCTAACAAATTCAGCAGTACCATCAGAGCCATTATCCACTAGTATGATCTCATAAGGTTTTTCCTTTAGAACAGATTCCAAACAGGCCTTCAAGTACTTTTTATGGTTATATGAAACGATAACTACACTCACCTTCATTTTCGAACACTTTTGTCTAACCTCTATCTGGAATAACAAAATCAAATATAATATGCTCTTCGATTGGATAGTACTCGTCTAAAAATTTCTTTAGTATAGGGTCTATTCTATTGCTATCCACTCTTATGTAATTGAGTCCGAATCTATTTGATTCCTTATCTAAGATGAATACAAATATAATCACACTACCAAAATCATTTTCTTCCAATAGGGATCCAATATAATTCTTTAATTCTTGCCCGTCAACTAAGTCTCCTCTTGATATACTATGAAAATAAAGATTAGTCACATCCACAAACAAAGCTGTATTCGCTTGGCAATAGTCTTTCCCTGATTTTTCTTCTATCGCTGCCCTAATTTTAGATTCCACATCCCTAAAACTAGAATCAGATGTACGCCTGCTAGTACATTCGATAAAAACTTCTTTGTCATCGTACAATACTCTAAAATCGGGCGATTCAATTTTCTCGAAAGTTACATTTTCACTGATCAAAAATGCCGCAATCGCAACTTCAAACCTAAAACCGTAATAGTTCGTTTCGTCTCTATTGATTTTTTCTCTAAACGTAACCAACATAGTTTCATCGTAATGCTTGATTTTTTGCAAATCTTCTACCAGCAATTTCAGCCTTATTATTTCATAATCCCTTTCTTCGAATTTTTGTTCATTTTGGTACTGTATTATCCCTTTTATAGCCCTACCTATAGGCTTTTCAAAATCTCTTTCATCTATAAATGTCACACCAAGTAATTCTGATAATTTCCCAACAATTGTACCGTATCTTAACATGAAATTTTGAAAATCCTCCATACCAATCATCAAAACCATCTCTTGTGATGTCCTACATTATCTATTTTTTTACACTCTATTAATTTTAAGGCAAAAATCTATTTATGCACAGGATAAAACCAATCCCAGGGCTTACCACACCTCGGATCATCTTTTCTACCATTTATAATCTTTGGCACAATAGTTTGATCATTCCAAGGCCTTCTGATTTCATCCGGATTTTCGTAGTCGTACAGTTTGTTCACGAAGTAAACCAGCATAGCTGGTTCATTCCCCACAACTTTAAACCCGTGCCAGTAGTGTCCTGGAATCCTTACCATCTGCAGATTGTAGCCGGTTGATACGATTTCGTCCAGCTCCTGGCTTTCGTCATCGTAGGCACAGATCTTTATCGCTCCTTTTATGCAGACGAAGTAGTCCACCTGTCCCCTCTCATGCTTATGCCATGCCCTGACTATCCCCGGATACGTGATGGACATGTTGGCCTGGACGATCTCATCCCTGGAGAACTCACTAAAGATGTCCCAGTCCTTGCGCATCATCTCTGTGAAGAATCCCCTTTCATCGGCAAATCTCTTCAGCGGTTTGACAACAATACCGGGAAGCATCATTCCATCCCCACATAAGTCTTTTTTCACTTTTTTGCCAAAAATATTTTAAGCTAAAAATCTTTCAAGGCGCTAAAACTTTTAAAACTTCTCTATCGCTTGCTGTGGAGCAAACGAATGATCGTATGTCGGATGATCGTATGACCATGCACCTTTTCAGCTGTCAGCATAAATAACCTCCTTAAGGATGTCCAGCACTTCCCTAAACTTTTCTGGTTTAATATTACCCACCACGATTCCAGCGGTTGTTGGAGCTATCAAATTCCTATTTGCTGTAAAAATCCTGTACGGTTTGATCACACTTTCCTTTTTCAGATGTCCAGATTCCATATCCTCGTTCCTCAGCGGAACGTTGTATTTTGTAAAACCGCTACCAATCCTTGAAGTGATCTGGCACACGATCAAATCCCTTCCCCTGCGATTGAAATCATCGGACGAAAGGACCAAAACGGGACGCTTTTTCTTGGCCGACAGGTCAGAGAACGGAAACCACAGCAAAACAACGTCTCTCTGCCTGATGTCTCTGTTGCTCCCCTTGCTCTCCTTACCTCCCTCACTTCCCTTAACGCTTTTAATACTCATCCCACCATTCGTCTTCTTCGCTTTCCCAGTCCTCTTTGAGGGATTTTTCTGCTATGTAAAGCAAAAACATATCTTCCTCAGTTGATCTCTCTTTCCTCGCTAAAATCTTAAGGAACTCCTCAGGAGTTATACCCGCAAGCTCTGCTGCTTGTTCAACCGTCAGCTTTCCATCGCGAAAAAGCTCGATTGCCAGAGCCAGTTTTGCCTCCTTTTCGTTTATCTCCGGAGGGAGTTTTATCGTGATCTCAACACCACCCATGATTATCCACCTGTAACCTACGTATACGTCAAACTTTATATCAACTTTCTCAACCTTCTCAACCTTCTCGAGGTTTCGAACTTCAAACACCTGATCTCACATATCCCCAGCAATCCCGGTGAAAGATCCCATTTCATCTGCAAATCTCTTCAGCGGTTTAACAACAATACCGGGAAGCATTATTCCATCTCCGCTCTTAATTACTATTTTACTCTATTTACTTCTTTCTTAAGCACCTTCAAAGATCTTTCAAGCGTATAAGGCTTTTCATTCAACAAGCTTGCTGCCTTCGAAGTATCGAGCGAGGAATCTCTCGGCCTTGCAGCGATCCAATTTATATCTTCCATTTTAGACGGAGTTATTAGCGATCTATCAAGCCCGAATTCATCTGCTACAGCCTCAGCGAACTCGAACCTTGACACTCTCGTTGCCCCAGCCAGATGGAAGATGCCTTTGATCTTTTTCTCAGCTATCTCGAGCATCATTTTAGCTAAATTGGTGTTCAAAGTAGGAGTTATGTACTGATCAGTTACAATTCTAACCTTCTCTCCATTTTTTAACTTGTTGATCAGCCAAAGAACGAAGTTAACCTTGCCGCTTGCCGGCTTTGCTCCATAGATGACGCATGTTCTTGCTATGCAGTAATCTCCATGATCCAAGCAATATTTTTCACCTAACAGTTTGGTGTAACCGTAGTGGTTTATCGGATTGGTTTCATCATCCTCCCTGTACATTCCTCTGCTACCATCGAAAACGTAGTCCGTTGAAACGTAGATCAGGAAGGCGTTAAGCTTTCTTGCTGCATTAGCTATGGCCTTCGTTCCCTCAACGTTGATCTTGAAGGCAAGCTCTTTATCTTTTTCGCACATATCAACATCCGTCAATGCTGCGGTGTGCATTATCACATCCGGCTTGATCTCTTCCACAGCTTTAAAGATCGATGCTGAGTTAGCAAGATCCATTTTAACTGGGTTGATAGGGGCTCTGTTGTGACAGTAGCCTGAGTGGACGTCATACCCTCTCTCCAAAGCGAGTTCGGCTATCCTGTAGCCGAGTAAGCCACTGCCACCGGTTATGAAGAGCTTCATGTTATCAGTTTGATTCTAAATAAATTGATTATAAACAAACCCAACCCTAACTAATTCTTACCCAGCTACCTTACTGCACCAGATCCTTTACGGCTTTAATAACCAGATCCAGGTCTCTCAGGGGATTTCCAGATAAATAAGACGATTTTATACTGCCATCGACATCATGGAAATGATCTGGATACGTTTCCACATTAACATGATGTGGTGCGTTATCCCAACCCACAATTCGTTTGTTTCCCTTGATCAAGGTATAACTGTACTTTTTCAGGGTCCGATTATAGTAAACATCAAAAACGTAACCGCCAACGAGATGCGCCCTTACTTTGCTACCCAAAAATTCCACCTTGATAACAATTTCATAGGATGTTAAATCCTTTGCAACCTTTCTCAATAATTCTGCTGAAGTCAATATCCTAGCCCCTTGGGTTAGTCTTAGTCCTTCTTCCTTCTCCTTAGCTTTCCAGCTCTTTCAGCAACTTTCTCAGCTGATCGGCTTCCTCTTCAGCATTTCTCCACTCAATGCTGTCCTCCCAGATTTCGTGTTTATCTAAGGGAACACCTTCTCTCTCAATTTTTTCCTCAAGCTCTTCAAGAGAGCACCCATACTTCTTTCTGAACTTGTCGATGATAGCCCCATAGTATTCGAGTTCGTTGATGAGTCTTCTTACAATTTCATCGCGAACATCGCGTTTAATGGCAATTGCCATACAAACACCTCAATGAGATTTTTATTAAGGTTTTCTGCATTAATGGCTTATTATCGATGTATACCTTTCCTAATCCCCGATCAACACCACAACCAATCGATCAGCCACCAATCCTCATCAACCAACCAATTCTCCAAAATCAGAATCTTACCACTTCAGCTTCCACGGAGTTGGATGCAGAACTCTTTCGTCAGCTAAAGGCTTCCACCACCACTCGTTATCCACATACCACCTCACGGTTTCCTTAATCCCTTCTTCAAAGCTGTGTTTTGGTTTCCAGCCGAGCTCTCTTATCTTCGATGAATCCAAACTGTATCTGATGTCATGTCCCGGCCTGTCTTCGACGAACTCGATCAGGCTTTCATCCTTGCCGATGATCCTCAAGATTTCTCTGACAACTTCGATGTTCATCTTCTCTTCTCCACTCGAAATGTTGTATATCTCCCCGCTCTCTCCCTTTTGCATAACAAGATCGATGGCTTCGCAGTGATCTCTAACATATAACCAATCTCTCACGTTCTCGCCTGTTCCATAAACCGGGATTTTCATATCCATCGAAGCCCTGATTATCGTTTTGGGTATGAGCTTCTCAGGAAACTGATAGCTTCCATAATTGTTCGTGCATCTCGTGATCATAGCCTTTATGCCATAGGTTCTCGCATACGCCAAAACGAACATGTCGCCTGCTGCTTTGCTCGCTGAATATGGAGATGATGGCCTTAAAGCATCGTTCTCGGTGAAAGAGCCGTCTACTATGTCACCGTAAACTTCATCCGTTGATACTTGCACGAAAATCGCTTCGGGATTCCCTTTTCTGATAGCTTCAAGGATCGTGAACACACCTATGACATTACTCCTAAAGAAAGCATCAGGGCTTGAGATGCTTCTGTCAACGTGAGTTTCAGCCGCGAAGTTAACTATGGCATCCACATCTTTAACCAAATTCGACATCAACTGGTAGTCGGAGATGTCACCCTTAACGAAGGTGTAGGCGTTGTTGTTATCATCGATATCCTTCAGATCCTTCAAATTGTCGGGATTGCTTCCATATCTCATCGCATCAACGTTGATTATTTCCGCATCAGATTCAGATTTTTCCAAATAGTACCTTATGAAGTTGCTTCCAATGAAGCCCAGACCGCCTGTTACCAGGAGTTTCATAAGTTTCATATCAAAACCTCAATTTAAACTCGATTTAAACCTTAAACCTCAAAGCTCAACCCTCGACCTCTCCCCAAGCACGAACCTTCTTCCTTTTGGTTTGGTGTGTGAGTTGGTGAGTATTTGGGAATGAGGGCCTATCAGGCTATCAACTATCCTCTCGTTCACGTCGATTAAGCAATCATCCATTATAACGCAACCCTCAATTTCACCCTTTTTTATCGTAACGTTGTTTCCAATGCTCGTGTAGGGGCCTATGTAAACCCCTGACTCGATTACGGAGTTCTTCCCGATCACGCACGGACCCCTCACAAGTGCTCCTTTCTCCACAACACTTCCCTCATCGACAAACACCCTTCCTTGGATGCAGGAATCCTCCTTCACAGTTCCTTTAATCTCAGGCTTTATCTCATCCAGAACGAGTCTGTTAGCTTCGAGAATGTCTTCAGGCGTTCCCGTATCCTTCCACCATCCCGTTACAAAATCGTAGCCGACTTCAAACCTCTTTTCGAGAAGCATCTGTATTGCATCGGTGATCTCATACTCTCCCCTCCAAGAGGGCTTTAGTTGGGCGATCATCTCAAAGATTAGGGGTGTGAAGAAGTAAATTCCCACCAAAGCATAGTTGCTCGGCGGAACTTTCGGCTTTTCCACGAGCCTTTTGAGCTTTCCATTTTCATCGAATTCGGCAACCCCGAATCTCTGAGGCTCTTTCACTTCGGTAAGCAGGATCATGGAATCATAGCTGTTGTTATTAAACTTCTCAACGAATCTGTTTATGCCTCCCTTCAGGATGTTGTCGCCGAGATAAACTACGAAGCTATCGTTGCCTACGAAGTCCTTAGCCAATCCAACAGCTTGGGCTATTCCTTTTGGTTCACCTTGCGGTATGTAAGTGATCTTAACACCGAAATCCGAGCCATCTCCATAGTATTCCTTCACCTTCTCAGGATAGAGGTCTCCAAGGATTATCGCTATCTCTTCTACTCCTGCTTCGCGCAGATCTTCCAAAACGTACTGCGAGATGGGTTTGTTTGCCACAGGAATAAGCTGCTTTGGGCCGGTATGCGTTAGTGGCCTTAAACGCGTGCCATAACCGCCGTGGAGGATTACACCTTTCATAACCAACACCTATTAGCTAAATCTCAAAACCTATATCAGACTATAATCAGCCTTGGACAACTCCAATTCTTCAAAAAACACCCTGTCCATCTCATACGAGTAATGCTGCCCTGTATGCAAAACAAAGTAATCCAGATCCAGCTCTAACCCCAAACGCTCACAGCTCCTTATAACCGGAGACATTTTGATTATCTCTGGTCTTGTGCCTAAAATGATTGAGATTCTCATTCTATAACCTTTGCATTCTCAAAACTTTTTCAAACTCGTCAAAATACAGACCACAAAACCACAAAAAGTACAAACAAGGCTTTCAAAAGGTGTAGATAATCCGGAATTTAGTAATTGGTGATTGATATTCAATGATATCAATGACGTTCAATCTCCGCCTTCCACTTTTCCTTACCCTTATTGGAAACCTTACCCTAAGAACGTAATCTTAAATCCCAGATTTTTTAGCGGGTTGAAATCCTCGTCGAACGTAAGGATTTCTCCATCATCACTGCAGGCTATCAGAATATCCAGATCGGGAACTGCAACACCCCTCAGCATCAGTTCAGATTTTACCTCCGATGCCCTTTTTATAACACCCATATCGATCGGAGCTACTGTTAGATGTTTCAGCATATCGTTGATCGTCATCATCTCCTTCGTATTACCGTACTTTTTCCAAACGTAGCTTGCCCCGACAAGTAACTCATAGGCCGTGAGAATGCTGACGATTACGTCCTCGCACACTCCCTTTCTTTCCTCCAAAGCCTCTAGAGCCTTCTTGTTACCTTTCTTAAGCTCAATTAAGAATGAGGTATCGAGTATCGCTTTCAAATTCTCACACCAAAACTCTTTCTTATTTCTCTTGATATTTTTTCCAGTTCTTCCTCATATCCTGTTTTTTCCGCAGACTTAACCAGCATCTCAATCCTTTTCTCAACATTTCTCTTTATCAACTCGTCTATGACGGCACTGAAGCTTTTTTTCCCCTTAATCCTGACGAGTTTCTCGTAGGTGTCATCGGATATTGTTATTGTTTTCATGTTTCGTGTGTTGTAAACGAAAATATAAAAATTGATCGGTGAGGCGATGAAAGGCTACCTTGGAGATTTGACAAGGAATTCTGCTTCTAATGATGAGTTTGCCACCACCAGACTCTGCATTTATCAAGCACATTAATTAACTCAAGAATTTGGCTGTTCTCGCCATACAAATGCTTGAGGGCGATGTTAAGGCAGTAATGACTCTAGTGACTTCTCTCCACATAACCTTTTGCAAAAAGCAAAGCTCTGGCAGAGTGAAAAGCACTGTTATAGGCTGCAATTGGGCTCTGGAACCTTCAACCTTTTTTAGGCCTTCTATATGAAATTTTATTGTCTCCTTCCTTCTATCGTTTCCTCTACGGTTAAGCCCGTAGCGATGCATCCGGGCAAATCAGGACAGTAGGCTGAGTAATTGTTTCCCGCTTTTTCTATGATTATCGTGTACTTAAACATCTTTCCTTACCCTCTCTATTGATCGGTTTATCTCTTAATATCATTCCATTTTTCCTTAAATTTTGAAGATCTCATGAAGATCTCACAGAGTATGCCTTCTGTTCCATCAACAAATTTTCCAGCATTTAAATCTGGGTTTCTACCAGCTCTTTATCTTTAACTTTCATAGATATCTTTGTAATCTCAGACAGAAACTCACTTGCATCCAAAATTTCTAGCAATACCGGTTTACCTTCTTTACTGAAATGAATTATCAATGGTCCAGCCTCTTCTGCATAATCTATTTTACCGTCAGAGATCTCAATCGTGAGTATGTCCACATCTCTGTCATAGCTAATCTTCATACCTTTCCCTCCTAGCAGGATAAAATGTTATAACTACGACTTCATTATCTTTTTCCTCATACACAACTCTCAAGAGATGTTCTTCATCCAAAACTCTCTGAGCAATTAAACGACCTTTTCTCCCTATCTTTACACTGTCTGGCTCTTCCAGAGTCTTAATTACTCTTCTTCTTTTAATACACACCCGTGCCTTTCCAGAATTAAGAATTTTTCTCTCGCGTGGTTTGTGAATACGATTTTCATCTATCCATCTTGCAATCCTCAAACCTCACAGTTCAGCACCTTTAATGAGTATGTGGTTTCTGAGTAACACCTTACACTTTCAGCGAATCCATCTCCAAAAATTTTCCGCAAACCCAATAACGAAACCTGACGTTGAGGTTAAATCCTCCTGCATCTGAAAATGACTGTCCCTCCCTCCGTATAAGGCTCCCCCGGATCAACGCATTGGATGTAAGCGAACTCCGAATCCTTCGACAGGCCAAGCTCCACTGGATCCACACCCTTGTTCAAAGCGATTGCGTAATGTAACAAAGAAGGCAAAGCATGAATGCATATCGCATCCGTCTTCTCCAGCAAGATTTTCGGCTGATCGATGATTATCTTATCTCCCTTCTTGAATACAGGGCATTTTCCCCTTATCTCCCACACCTCTATCTCGAGCAAACTATCACCAGAGTAGTGTCTTCCAAAATTCAAAGATTCAAAGTTTTATTCAAAGTTTTCAAAGTTTTTTTCTCTTTTGCTTCTTCACATTTAGCATAAACTATTGCTCCAAGATTTACTCCAACCCCCATGCTTTCCCTCGGATCTGCCTAACTACTACGTCACCTGAACCACATAAGCCACCTAGTTCACTTGGGTTTACGATCCAACTGATCCATGATCAACGACTCATGATCCAACTGACTCACGATCACCTGACACCTGATCCACCTGACACTGATACAGCCAGCTACTCCGGCCAGCCTCCCATCACCGATCAGTTCAGCCTAAGCCGGACTTGTACCGAATTAGTACAGATAAGCTTTCAGCTTTTCCTCCGACACGGGCACGAATTTTCTAACGATATTCATAAACTCTTTAACTTGAAGGGAGAAGGAGACCGAATACGTATCATTAAGACCTCTTTTCTCGAACTCATGCATGATGAGCCTTATCTGGATTTTTGAGATCTTATAACCTCTCTTTTCCAGATCCTTTTTAAGCATTCCCAGTACATTTACGAAATATCCAGCCTTTTTCCCCTTATCCGAGGAAACATTCTTAACCGAACCGCATTTAGAACAGTAGGGATGAAGCTTGAGGATGTTATTAGAGGAGGGCAACCAGTCTCTCAGCCTTGAGTCATGCGTTGAGTCGTGCAAGCACATATCAATCCCTCAGATTTTCAACCTTAAACCTTTTGGTACTCAGATGATGATACTAAAACTCTCTGACCCTCTTTAAAATCTGGACCAACGTGTTTAAAATCAACCCCGTCACAAAACTCAAGCTACCTATAATGGTAAGAATTCCGGCAGCCATTGTAGGACCGAAAGACAGCGAACCGGATGAGGTATAGGTCGAGAGAGCCCACATCCAGAAGCTCGCTGCGATAAGCAAAAACACGACTCCAGGCAAAGAGAAGAGGAAGATTGGATTCCTGAAGCTCAGCTGACCTACAAGGTTTGTTAGAATGCTGAAGCCATGCAGAATGGGGTTGCACTTGTGTTTGCTCGGTACGTCATATCTCACAGTTATTGGCAGCTCGGTTATTCTTATCCCATTTGAGCCTAAGGATAGGATCATATCTGACTCCAGATTGTAACCAGCCGTTACCGTAAGATCAAGCCTTTCAAGAGCTTTGTAACTCAGAACTCTATAGCCTGATTGGGTATCACTAATCTTCGTTCTCGTCCCCACGTTTGTAAGGAAATTCAGAATTCTTTGGCCGAATAATCTGTATCTAGGGATTTCTGCATTTCCATTTAGAAATCTAGAGCCTATTACAACGTCTGCCTCATTCTCCAGCACTGGCTTCACAAGCTCAGGAATTTCATCCGGATCGTGCTGGCCGTCAGCATCCAAAAGCACTACCACCCCCCACCCCTCTTCCCTAACCTTTTCAAAACCTAGCTTGATTGCATTAGCCTTTCCGATGTTCTTCTCAATCCTTATAACCTCAGCTCCAGCCTTTTCAGCTATTTCAGAGGTTCTATCTTCGGATCCATCATCCACAACTATAACTTTATCAACATAAGGTTTTGTTTTTAAAACTACACTCCCTATAGTAAGTTCTTCATTATATGCTGGAATAAGAGCTACAATTCCCATTATATTAGAATTTAGTTCTTCAGGAAGTGTGTGCATTACTAAATAGATGAAAAAAATCACTAATAAATTTTTTGGAGATACAAAGCTTAATCCATTATGATTATGAGCATAAATAGCCGAAAAAACTTTATTATTTGATTTAATAATATCGAAATAGAAAAAATTTTTATAACATCGTTGATCTCTAAGGTATGTGGCTAAGGAGCCAAAGACAAAGGACTTGATATGGGATCAGGTTCTGGTAATCTTGCTTTGCCTAATTCTGATTGCAATCATCCTCTACGCTCCCGATTCTATTTTGAGAAAGTTAATCGGTCTGCCTTTCATTTTATTTTTCCCTGGATATAGCTTAATATCCTTTCTTTTTCCTTACAAAAAGGATTTAGACGGCATAGAAAGGATTGCTCTTTCTTTTGGAATGAGTATAGCGATTTCTCCGCTTATAGGCCTAGGATTGAATTATACACCCTTTGGTATAAGGCTCAATCCAATCCTGTTTTCATTATCCGCTTTCATAATATTTTTCTCTTTTCTTACAATTGAAAGAAGGGTTAGAGCTGCGAAAGATGGTAGAGAGATATTTTATCCTAAGCTTCGATTTGAGATGGGATGGGAGGAGATGGGAAGGCTTGACAAGGTTCTTACCGTGATCCTTGTGATATCTATTGTAGCTGCGATCTCAGCGCTCATCTACGTCATTGTAACCCCAAAGCAGGGTGAAAAGTTTACGGAATTCTACATCCTCGGCCCCTCGGGAAAGGCGGAAGGCTATCCGAGAGAATTAAAGAAAGGTGAGATCGCAGAAGTTATAATCGGAATTGCGAATCATGAATACAGAGTCGTTAACTACACAGTAGAAATCTGGCTGGTGAATGCCACCTTCGAAAACAACACCACAATACTCCACCACATGTTTTTTGTTGATTCCTTTAGCGTAACCCTCAACCACACCGATGTGAACATCGAAGGAAACTGGACGCCACAATGGGAAAAAGTCTTCAACTTTTCGATAAACAGAACTGGAAGCTATAAGCTCTGGTTTTTATTGTTTAAAGATGCTGCCAAAGGAAATTACTCAAAAGACTTTGATTATGCAGGAACATCAGAGGAGAGGAAAATCTTAGATGCAGTTGAGGGAAAAATACAAAGTTTGAATTTGAATTTGAAAATAAAATAAGAGTTTTTTTATTTTGGGTTCAGCTTTCTTTAATCTTCCTTACTCTCTCCTCAGAAAGATTACAGCTACCAACCCAGCCCCAACCAAAGCAGCCGTGAGGAGTTCTGGAACGATCGTTCCTCCTATGATGTCAACATCCATATTGAAAAAATTGCTTCCTCCAGTAACGAGTATCGTATACCCAGAGCCAACAGTTGCATCCTCATCCGCGTATATCGTGAGGGTGTAGTCATATTCTCCCTCACTCGCATTTCCATAGTTTATGCAACCCTCATCCCCGATATTTGTTGAACACGTACCGGACTGACATGGTCCCTCTAACTTTGCACTTATATTATCCACAGAACCGTCTTGTTCGCTTACCTCGAAGCAAACTGTAAAGTGATCACAATTTATAGTAATGGTGGATGTGTTGCTACCCCCAACCGGAACATCAACACTTTCAGGATTTGCGGTGAGTGTACATGTCACTGCAGCAGCGGGAAGAACCACTCCTAAGATTATAAATAAGCCAATCAACAAACACATCCTCATTATTTTCACCATTATTATCACCTATCAAATTATAATTTACTTAAAGAAAATTAGATAGCTTCTATTTAAATTTTTCGTTAGGTAGCAATATTTTGTTGAACTAAAAGTTAGCCCTGTAATGATAAAAATTCAAAATCTTTGAGCACTATGCTTTGAAATTTAAAATGAGAAGATTTTCGAGGTGGACGATAGCTTGCTATCTCTAATTAAACTAAAACTCCCATGTGGGCTTCCGCCAAGTTCCATACCACATCCTACGGATCTCGACA
>JACDNU010000039.1 GCA_017656505.1 Archaeoglobus sp.
GGAGAAGAAGGTGTTGCAGAGGTTAGCTGAGAGCTAGTTTGGTAAGGACCCTATTTAAAAATATCTTTTTGCCATTGGAAACCATCGGAAAAGATCTACTAGGTAGAAGTAAAACTTCACCGCCCGCGTTTAAGCTGCATGACCATTTTCATGATCTCTGGGTTCCTCCTCATCTCTTCAACGAAGGCAATCATCTCTTCAAGCTTCTCCAAGAAATCTTCCCTTGCCATAGCTTTGGAAAGCAAATTCATAGCATTCTTTCCTTCCAGCATCTCCATTTTTAATCTCTCACTCTCGTCAAGGATTAGGGCACATCTGCTGCAGTATTTATCGGTGGGAGCGTTAATGTGGCCGCATCTCGGGCATTCGATTGGCTTGATAACCTCCTCTTCCTCACTTTCGATTCCGTACATAGTATAGACGGCCTTCTCGAGATCTTTTGCGGAGAGATGGTGGTATATTCTGGGCATGTCGCTTCCCTGCACCCAGCCGAAGTACTGGTTCTGGATTGCCTCTGGAAAGATCGTGGCGAGCTTGGTAGCTCTCGAATGCCGAAGCATGTGGGGATGCACTTTTTTCTTTATTCCTGCCTTTTTTGCTGCCTCGATTATTATCTTCCTCAGAGTTTGGTAGCTCAAAGGCTGCTTGAAGTTCCTCTGGCTTATGCTGCAGAAGACCAGCTCTCCTCCGGGATGGACGTCGAGCCATCTCCTGAGATAGGATGCTCCTATGACGATCGGAATTATTCTCTCTCCCGTCTTGCCCCTCACCCTGATTAAAGCACCCTTATCGTTCCATGTAACATCGTCCAGCCTTAGGCTTGCTATCTCTCCTATTCTCAGCCCGGCTTCATACAGAACTGCTATGAAGGCCTTGTCGCGGGGATGTTCTGCAGCCTCGATCATCCTCTTGATTTCCTCATCATTCAGGATCTGCGGAATTCTGTCATCCTTCTTATCTCCCTTCAATACTTTCAAAGGCTTCCAGTCTTCCCCCTTGAGCCACCTGAAGAACTTCCTCATTCCCTTCCTGAACTCGTTTTTTGTCTGGGTTGTGTAGTCTCTGGATTCGATCTCGTTAAGAACCTCGATAATCTCATCTCTTCCCCACTCATCAAAAGGTTTGTTAACTATTTGAGAAATGCCCCTTAACGTCTGCATGTATCTTACAATTCTAGCTATGCTTATCCCCTGCGCTCTGAGCTCTTTCTTGAATTTCAGAATCAGCTTTTTGTTTTTCTCGTTGATTCTGGATCTTCTAAGCAGATCCTCTTCTCTTGCAAGCCGGTAGCGATAGTTGTGGATGTCGACGTCCATGGCTTTATTGTGGTCTTATAATTAAATTATAAATGCCCAGCCCCGGCGCTTTTAGTCTCTGTTCTCTTTTGTTTTCCGACATGAACTATGAGGATAGCAATCAAAGACGTTAGGATAGCTAGATAGAATGAGGAGATATAGCTAGCGGTAAGATCTTTAATCAATCCACCACTAAATGCTCCAAGCAATCCCGCAACACCCCATGATGTGAAAATAGCTCCGTAAATTCTACCAAGATATTTTTTCCCGAAGAATATTGCAGTTGCAGAGGGGAAGAGGGCGAGCAAGCCTCCATAGTTTGCGTAAATTATACCCCCCAGCAGAATGGCTGTGATTGGGTATTTGTAAGCCGTTGTCAAAGCGAGAAGCGCGACAGAAGTTAGAATGAAATTCGCCTGCATAGCCCACCAAACGGAGGTCTTGTCGAGGATAACACCCCAAAGAAACCTGCCTCCAGCATTAAAAAATGATGTGACGATTAGGAATGCCGATATAATCTCCTCTCCCGCACCTTCCTTCAGAATCGGCACCGCATTACCGATAAACATCAAACCAGCGAAAGAAGCTAGTGCAAATGAAAGCCAGAGGACATGGAATCTCCTGTCCCTTAGAGCTGAGCTCAGACTGAAATCCAAACTCTCCTTTGTAGACTTAATCTCAGGATCTTTAAGTATAAGCCCAACAAGCCCGATTACAGAGAAGTAGAGAATTCCCATGTAAAGGAAAGTTTGGAAAACATTCGTAGCACTGAGAAAATACCTGATTATTGGGGTAACTATCGCTGTCCCAATTCCAAATCCAATGGCGGCAATGCCTACGGCAGTTCCCGTTTTGTCGGGAAACCACTTCGCCACCAAAGGTCTGGGAACGGCATCGACTATCGCTATTCCCAAGCCAGGAAGGATTCCAAGTCCAAGATAGTAGAGATATCTTGCAGCATTCCAGTCGAGGAAATTTTTCATCGAATATCCTACGAAATAGCCCAGAAAGATGACGAATGCACCAAGCAAAACAGGAATTTTTGGGCCAAATCTGTCGTAGAAGAATCCGGCAGGAATTATAAAGATGGAGTAGCTTACCGTTATTAACGAGAAAGCTAACGCTAGCTCTGCAATTGAATTGAGATTGTAATAGCTCTGAAGGGGGGAATAGTAAAGGCTGAAAGCGTAAATGCTTCCGAGCATCGAAAGAATTGCCAGTCCCGCAAATGGGAATACCCATCTTCGTTTCTCCATGAAGGCACTTATAACTGGAAGATAAAATTTTTACTCTTGAAATCATAAAACTGAGAAATTTTAAATTGCGGAAACATGAGAGAGAAAATCGGATTTAAGGAAGCTTTCAGCATAGGCGTTGGAGGAATGATAGGTGGAGGAATATTTGCCGTCCTTGGCCTGAGCATCCAGCTCTCTAAAAGCGCAGCACCTCTGGCCTTTCTTCTAGCTGGAATAATTGCTCTTGCTACTGCATATTCCTATGCGAAACTGACAGCCAGATATCCCAGTGAAGGTGGAACGATTGAGTTTCTTGTAAAAGCATTTGGTAATCGTTTGCTTTCTGGCAGTTTAAACGTGTTGCTTTTGGCGAGCTATATAGTGATGATTTCTCTCTATGCTTATGCTTTCGGGAGCTATGGTGCAAGCGTTTTATCAAACTCCCTCATTGCTAAGCATTTACTAATTACTTTCTCGATAGTCCTCTTCACGATTATAAATGCGATGGGTGCAGTAATAAGCGGGAAAACGGAAGATGCTTTGGTTGCGTTTAAGCTTGCAATTCTCATAATCGTTGGAGGGGCTGGAATGCTGCTTGTTAGCCCTTCGAGGTTATCTACCTCACATTGGACAGACCCAGTTAGCCTTGTGGCTGGGGGGATGATAATATTTTTAGCCTACGAGGGCTTTGAGCTAATATCGAATACTGGAAGTGAGGTTAAAAGTCCTAAGATTCTTCCAAAGGCCTTTTATTCTGCCGTTCTACTAGTTATAGTTGTTTATGTATCTGTTGCGATTGTTACGGTTGGGAATCTTCCCTATGATGTGATAATTAACTCCAGAGACTACGCCCTAGCTGCTGCAGCAGAACCATCTCTTGGAGAAGCAGGATTCTGGCTCGTAACGATTGCAGCCTTGGCGTCCACAAGCTCTGCCATAAATGCTACTGTCTTTGGAACATGTAGAGTGAGTTACATGGTGGCAAAATATGGGGAGTTGCCTAGCAGCATCGAAAGACCACTCTGGAGGCAGGCTTATGAAGGTTTGCTCGTAATAAGCCTGATCTCTCTGGTATTCGCTAACGTTGCTAGCTTGGAATCTATATCCACTGCAGGAAGTGGTGGTTTTCTCCTAATTTTCTTCTTTGTAAATCTTGCAGCCTTAAAGCTCAGGAGTAAGCTAAAAATAAATCCCTTGATCCCGGCTTTTGCGACCATTTTAACATTTATAGCTCTATCAGTTTTGATTTATCGAATGGCAAGGACCGATGTTACCAGTCTTGCTGTATTCGTCGTGCTTGTGATAGCCTCCTTTTTCTTGGAATTCGCTTACAAGAACCTTACCGGACGGGAACTCTCGGAGTACCTAGACGCTAGGCTTAGGGCGAGGGAGAAGAATGTAAGAGATTGGGAAAAATGGGTGTATCGTGCGGTGGAAAAACTCAAAGATGAGTTCAAGGATGCCGAAATTTATTTGGTTGGTAGCGTTGCCAGAGATGAGATAGAAAAAGCGAATGACGTCGATATTCTTGTAATAACCTCGAACCCTCCAAAAAAGGGGGAAGAGCTAGAAATTGCAGAAAAAATAAAGAGCAAAGCAAACCTCACACCCCAACATTGTGTTGATGTTCACTTTGAACACAGCAGAAGAAAGGAAGAAGTTCTTAGGAAAGCGAAAAAATATAAGCTTCTGGGATAAGCTTTTGGACGCATCCTAAGAGATTAGAAGAGAATTAGAAGACTAGAGAGCTAACCAACCCTGATCTTCCATAAAGCCTCAGCAGCAGCCCACCTCACGTATTCACTCTCATCCTCCATCGCCTTCATTAAAGGCTCTATTGCTTCAGGATCTCCTAACTCTCCCAAAGCTTCAGCAGCCTTCCACCTTACAAACTCACATTCATCGTTTAAAGCTGCGATCAGATGCTTTAACGCCCGTTTATCTCTAATTATCCCCAAAGCTTCAGCGACTCTCCACCTGACAAACCTACTTTCATCGGAGAGCTTTCTTATAAGCATCTCAACACATCTGGGATCCCTGAGCCTGCCCAACGCCTCAACTACCTTGCATCTGATACTTTCATCTTCATCGTCGAGAAGTTGTACCAGAACTTCGTGAGCTTTACCGAATCTGCAGACTTTGTCCCATTCCTCCTTTGCCACAAGATAGTGGAGCATCTCTTCTTCCGTTTTTGGAAACCAGCCAAGTTTCTCGAGGGAGTATGCCGTCACCCTTCTTATCAGGGAGTTTCTATCCCTAAGAAAACCCTTCAACTTATCAATGGCTGAGAAGTCTCCACTCTCGCCTATCAGCTCGATGGCTTTCATCTTTATTTGATCGTCTCTCTCTTCTTCCAAAAGTTGTAGGAGGTGGGTAGCATTTCCCGTGAGTTTGACTAGCGATTCCGCTGCTTTCAACCTTATGAATTTATTCTGATCGTTGAGAAGCTTTTTCAGATAAGGAATTGCCTCAGCTTCGCCGATCTCGCCAAGGATTTCTGCAACCTTAAGTCTCAATCCATCACTTTTCTCTTTCAAAAAATTTGTGAGGATGTTTAGGGCTTTCCTACCAAATCTAAGAATAACTTCCCACTCCTCTTTGGCGATGTGGTAGTAGATCTCCTCCTCAAGATCTTCCGGTTCCCATCCAATCCTGTCCAAAACCACAGCTGCAGCTTTTCTAATCTGTTGATTGCCGCGTTTGAGTAAGTTGAGCAGTTCCGGGATAGGCTTTTTACCCAATTTCACAAGTTCTTCGATCGCCGCCCTTCTTACATGCTCGTTTCTATCATTGAGGGCCGTGATAAGAAAGTTCATTGCACATTCTCCGTTGAGGGCACCTATAGCTTCCACGGCCCTCAGTCTTACGTAATCGTTATTGTCGGAAAGCAATTCAATCAAATGCGGTAAAGCTGAGCAATCGCCAATATTTTTTAGAGCTATCGCTGCTCTCCACCTAGTATAGCTATCTCCGTCCTTTAAAGCTTTAATCAATCCCTTTACATCCTTCTTTCTTTCTAACTTTTCAATATCAGCAAGAATCTGCATCCTTATGATGTGATTTAAACAAAGCTTTAAATATTGATTTCGTAATTGTAATTATTATGATAGACACACCAAAGGTTCTCATTGTGGATGACGACGACATTCTGAGGAGGATCTACAAGGCAATGCTTTCTGGAGAATTTGAAGTCATCGAGGCAAAAAATGGAAAGGAGGGTGTTGAGGCTTATCTTGCTAATTTCCCAGATGTCGTCCTGATGGATGTCGTTATGCCGATCATGGACGGGATCGAAGCCACCAAGGAGATTCTGAAAATAAACCCCGATGCGATTGTGATTGGCGTAACAGCTTATGCTCCTGAGAAAGGCACGAAAATGCTTGAAGCCGGGGCCAAGGATGTAATACCAAAGCCCATAAAAAGGGAGGAATTTATTGAAAAGATAAGGAAAATTATGAGAAGTCGATAAAAGTCGATAAATTTGTTTCGATTTTCGGAAGTAAAACTTTATAAATTTGGAAAATTATGGGGGGCTAGGTGATAGCATGGATAAAAAGCAGGCTGTGATTGAAGCAATGAAAAAGGCAGAAAAACCCTTGAGACCGGGAGATATTGCAAAGATGCTGGGAATTGATAGCAAAGAGGTATCAGCCATAATAAAGGAACTCAAAAAGGAAGGAGTTGTGTTTTCTCCGAAAAGATGCTACTATTCCGTGAAGCAGTAGCAGCATAAAGTAGCGGTATAAAATAGCAAAACACTTTTTTATATTTAGTATAATTTTGGTTGTGGAGTACACTTACGTTTTCATCCATTCCGAAGATGTTGATGGTTTTTTGGATGAGTTGAAAAAATCTGGGATGCAACTGAAACCAAAATTTAAGAAGTTTAAGTATTCTGAAATTTTTGCAGTTGGAGAAGGGGTTACTGCTGGAAGATACGAAAATATAGCTTTTTTTCTTTTTGACAGCATATTTCAGCCTTCTACAGATGTAATCGGGATGCTCAGAATAGTATTCGAAAAAGCCGATGAGAGTTTCAGGGACTTTAAATTCGGAAAGTATCTGATCGAGGAGCAGGGAGTTACTCTTCTTAAGCTGGACATCCCGGATGAAAGAAGGGACGAACTCCTTTTCGATTTAATTCCGGCATTGCATATTCTGGTGATGAAAATTAGGATACTCCTGAACCAATGCAATCTACAGTCTGAAGTGATGTCGAAGGAAGAAACGAGAATAATCCAGCATGTTTCTAACCTATCTCATCAAGCTAATAGATCTAAGGATGTTTTCGAATTAGAGAACATTCTTTCAGAGGTTTCGAACATGCACATGTCTTTTTTTGGGAAATTTGCGAGATTCAAGGATGTTAACGAGGAGATTTTTTCATCCATCGTTAAATGCGAAACCATATCAAGGGAATTGGGGAGATGGCATGCTGATTTGATTCAGGAATTCAAAGGCTTCCACCAGAGTCTTCTCTATTTTGAGTCGAAGTTCGAGCAAACGCTAAATGGGGTTAGAGATCTCTTCTCGATAATTTCCCTCCAGCTTGATACGATGAGGAACCGGGAAAACATTGATCTGCAAAAAAGAACATCATCTCTCCAAGCAGCAGCGGCGATAATTGAATTCGTTGCAGTCTTCTACTACACACTAAGGATCTGGGAGCACTTTTTACCCATTGGAAGTATGCCTGGAACACTTACATTCCTACTCCTGACAGGCTTTACGGTTGCTGTGGTTGCTTATACCGAAATTCTGGCTGAACTCGTAAGGTTTAGAAAGTTTAGCAAAAGCTTCGTAATAGCAACCTTCCTTTTAGCTTTAATTCTCTTCCTGATGTTTATCCTCCCTCTTACTTTTTCAGGAGCTTTACCGCCTTCTTCCGCTCATTGAGTAATCTTACATGCTCTCTCTCCTGAGCGATCAAGAAGTCGAGTAATTCGGCTGTTTCGGCATCTGCATCTTCTTTCATCTTGTTATACTCTTGAATCGCTTCTTTTTCAAGTTCAATTGCTCTTGCGATTATTTCTTCGACATCCATAATCTTCCCCTCATGAAAAAGTTATTCTAAGGTTAGATTATATCAAAACCTTATGATACTTGGAATTTGTGGTAGTCCTAGGAAGAAAGCAACCGAGTTTGTTCTGAGGAGAGCTCTTTCCATGCTTGAGGAGAAAGGTTATGAGACCGAATTCTTTTCGGTTAGAAAGAAGGAAATTACTTTCTGTCAGCATTGCGATTACTGTCTCAAACACAAGGAGTGCAGAATCAAGGACGACATGTACGAGCTTTATCCATTACTGAGAGAAGCAAAGGGGATCGTTATGGCGACCCCCGTCTACAACAGCGGCGTGAGCGCTCAGCTTAAGGCAATCATGGACAGAACTAGAGCTGTAGTTGCAGCAGACTTTGACTTCTTTAGATACAAAATCGGCATGGCAATCGCTGTGGGAGGTGACAGAATTGGTGGACAGGAGATCGCCATCCAGCAAATCCATGCTTTCTACATACTGAACGGGATGATTCCCGTTAGTGGTGGGGCTTTCGGTTCAAACCTAGGTGCAACGTTTTGGTCGAAGGACAAGCTGGAAGAAGTTAAGGAGGATGAAGAAGGTTTTAAAAGTCTGAAGAAATGCATAAAGAGATTCTCAGACCTCATTGAGAGGTTCCATGGAAATGTTGAGGGCGAAAATTCGATGGCAAAAGCTTAATTCCCTGTAGTAAAGTCAAACACATGGATTACACACGTTACATGCCAGACGGGGATTACACAGCAACGATCGAAGCAACGATCGAGCTGATGGAAAATCTTTGCAAAATTCCCTCACCTTCGGGAAAGGAAGATAGGCTTATCGAATTCATTACTGAATTTCTCGCAGAATATGGATATGAAGCTCGGATTGCTGACGGAAACCTCATTGTAAATTCTCAGTCCGAATTCTTTGTTACCACCCATCTGGATTCGGTTGGTGAACCTAGTTTCAATTTTGATGGTAAATTCTTCTACGGAAATTCTGTGTGTGATGCAAAAGCGAGCATAGCGGCAATCTTAATGAGTCTCTCAAAAATTAAACCAGAAGACATTAATTTTGGGATCGCCCTTCTCTCAGATGAGGAAGCTGGGGGAACTGGATCAAAAAGATTTACAGCAAAATATAAGCCGAAAGCGGCTGTTGTTATGGAACCCACATCTCTTAAGATTGCAAACATCCATTACGGAAATCTGGAGGTTGAAATCGTTACCAAAACCTCAAAAGCTCATGGTTCGATGCATGAGAAAGCAAACGCCATAGAGCTTTGCCTTCAAGTTATCGGGAAAATCAAAGCATCATGCTCCATTAAACCTGCCATTCTGAGCATAGAAGGCGGTAGCGATGATTATGTAATTCCAAGCAGGTGCAGAGCTACGCTTGACTTTTTGATCCCTCCGACTCACAAAAGTTCTGAAATTCTCGATCAGCTTTCGAAAATAATCTCCAGTTCAAACTCAAATTCAGCAGTTGAATTCAAAATTCTGGAACTCTGCGATCCGTTTGAAAGCGTGGTAGTGCACCAAATTCTTGCAAAAGCGCTGGAAAGCTCCGGAATCGAGGTCGATTTTTCCGAAATGCGATCCTGGACAGATGGGGTTAACCTCAAGACTACAGCTGATGTCGTTGTCTGGGGGCCGGGAGATCTGGAATTCTGCCACACAGAGAGGGAGAAAGTTGACATTGAGGAGATTCTGAAAGCTTCAGACGTTTTGATCAACCTTAACCACCTCCTTAAAAACGAAAATGTTTTCTAAACTGGATTTTAGATAATCTCGGTGATCTGATGGTAGAGTATGAAGATGTTGTTTCCACTATCAGCGATCTCCTTTTCAAAGCAGAAACTGAACTTGGGGAGGATGTAGTTGAAGTAATAAGAAATGCTTACGAGAGGGAAGATAACGAGGTAGCGAGGAGGAATCTGGAGGCAATTCTGAGAAACATTGACTCAGCTGGAAAGCTGAAAGTTCCGATGTGTCAGGATACGGGCATTCCGGTTGTTTTTGTTGAGATCGGTAGAGAACTTTGCTTGGATTTCGATTTCAAGCAAGCGATCATCGATGGGGTGATAAAAGCAACGAAGGAAATACCTCTCCGTCCGAATGCCGTGCATCCCCTGACAAGAAAAAATCCCGGAACAAATGTTGGGTTGCACGTTCCGCAGATAAACATCGATTTTGCTGAAGGGGACAAGCTTAAGCTAACGGTGATGCCGAAAGGGGCTGGAAGCGAGAATGTCTCAGCTTTGAGGATGATGCTTCCTTCCCAGATCGATGCTATTCCTAAATTTGCTGTTGAAGTGGTTAGAAATGCGATGGGAAAGCCATGCCCTCCCGTTTTCCTTGGGATTGGAGTAGGTTCAACCTTTGATGGGGCTGCCAAGCTTGCAAAAAAGGCTTTGCTGAGGGATGTGAGAAAAATGGACGAGTATGAAAGGAAGATAGTCAACATGGCTAACGAACTCGGCATAGGCCCGATGGGTCTGGGTGGAAAAACGACTGTCCTTGGAGCTTATGTCGAACTGGGTTTCTGCCATACTGCAAGCCTGCCTGTAGCGGTAAACATCCAATGCTGGGCAAATAGGAGAGCTACAGCAGTTTTGGGGTGAGTGAAATGGCTGAGTATTATCTTAAAACTCCCTTAGAAAAAGATGAGATTCTCAAGTTAAAGGCAGGAGATACTGCTTACATAACTGGAGAAATCTTTACCGCTAGAGATGAAGCTCATTTGAGAGCAGTTGAGTACATGGAAGAAGGCAAAACTTTGCCATTCGAGTTTAATTATGGGGTTGTCTATCACTGTGGCCCTCTTATGAAAAAAGAGAACGGCTGGAAGGCTGTTTCAGCAGGCCCTACAACCTCAGCAAGAATGAACAGGATAACGCCGAAGATTCTGGAGAAGGTTGAGGTTATGGGGATAATTGGCAAAGGTGGAATGAGCGATGAGGTTGTTGAGGCTTTGAAAGGAAAGGGAGCATACTTCGCATACACAGGTGGGGCAGGAGCTTTGGCTGCCCAATCCATAAAAAAAGTAAAAGCCGTTTACTGGGAGGATCTAGGAATGCCTGAGGCGGTATGGGTTTTTGAAGTTGAAGACTTTGGGCCGCTAATAGTTGGCATAGATGCCCATGGGAACAGTTTGTATTCGGAGATAGAGAAGAAAATTGAGGAAAATTTTAGGAGGTTACTTCAAAAATTTTAAAGACTTTAAAGAGCATTTAGAATCCTCTCGATAAAACCTTCTTTCCCACCTTCAATGTACTCATCCAAAGGCTTTGCAATGTCCCAGTAGTAGCTAAAAACACTTTCTAACCACCTTATCGCTTTTCTATCTTCAGTTACAAAGAAGGGTGAGAAGCGATTTCCGTTTATTAGCATGATTAGCGCGATTCTCCTGTCAATTATCCCCATCTGGAGGGGTAAGGTTTTAACCCGAATTTCAACTTGACTCTCTATCTTCCTTACAACATCCTTGCTGAGGTTCGCTATTTTTAAGGCGGCAATTTCAGCATCTATCTTCTGGAAGAGTACCTCTTCCCCCGAAATAACTTTTTCAGTGGCTCCATCCAGCCTCCGCTCAATCATGATGTGAAAGAGCTCTGGATCGACAACTCTGTCGATGTATACCCCGCCATCCTGAATCGTGCTGAGAACGCTAATTCCCAACTCCCTTGCTTTGATAAAATCAACTTTCTCACATTCGCTCAGGTAATGGATACCAAATCTAAGTTCAGGAGGCAAAGAAAGAAGGAAGTCGGTGGCGAAGTCGATGTATTCGAAATTCATCAGCTTTCTCATGCAGTTTACCGCGTCTGCGAAAAATATTCCAGTAGGGGTTAAAGCAACTTCTCCACTCTTTTTGTCAAGAATTCCGGCGGACTGAAGATTGTTAATAGCTCTGTAGATTGTTGATGTTGGCAACTTCAATCCATTTTCCCTCATCTTTTTTTGAAGATCTGCAAGAGTAAGAGTATCATTTTTCAGCATATTAATTATCTCAATTCTACCTGGGAGTGAGCTCTCTCTAAACATGTGTTCGATTTCAGCTTTATTTGGTTTTAAATCTGATTTTTTTGTTTTCATGTTTGATCTAATTTTTATTCTTGATTTAAAAATATTTCGATCTTCTTTAACAAATTAATATTTAACTTAGTTTAATATTTTTAATTAACTTTGTTTTTTTCTATCTGAGAAGTTTATATTTTGTATTGTCGGGTACTCTCAGAGTTCAGTTGGTTTCCAATAAATCGTAGTTTCCTAGAAATCGAAAGCTTAATTAGGTGTTTCAGATTTCAGGGGTTTATGCCTTTGAAAGATTCAGATTCAGAAATTCTGCATCTGGGCCCGATAATGCTTGATGAGCCAGAGGAATACAGCTTTAAAGAATTGTTGATGAAAGCAATCGCTCTTGAATCGGGCAAACTTTACTATTCTAATGGGCGGCTTTACATCCTCGATTATGATACCATCCATGGTGTGATGGATGGTAGGTTTGCGATCGTTGAGATGATCATCGATTCTTCCTTCTGCGAAGTTGGAGAATACAGGCGGTGGGCTTTATACCACAGCAGTGAGGATGAGGTTGAATACGTTGATGAGATAGAAGACATAAGAGGTGGCACAACTGTTTTACCCGTCATCAGAACTGGAAATAGGTTTATAAAGAAGATAGAGGAGTACATCGGGGAGGGAAGATTCAGGGAAGCTGGGTTGTAACCGACTAGCGTTTGGATTAGCTTGGGTTGGCTTCGCCAGTTAAAACAAGCGATAAATCAAAACGGGAATGATTATACTCCCCATACACGCGACCCTTTTAACTCCAAGCTTCAATGCCAACATTCCCGTTAATGAGCATGCGAGTAAGATCAGAAGTCCGATTAAGCCAGTCATGAATAGCGTGTAGAGAAAGATGAAGATAAAAATCAGAAGGGAAAGCTTTGAAATCCTTTCAGTTTTAACCAAAAATCTTGAGAGTACAGCTCCGAGAGCTAGAGTAATTAGAAAAGAAACAGAAGCGACAATAACGGCGATAAGGATTAAATTCAGTATTTCGTTATGGGTTAGATCATATCCAACCACGAACCTGAAAGAATTCGCCGCCCCACTTCTTGTTAAGCCTGTTGAAAAGAGTACTGCAAAGCAAAGTATTGCATTTGATGTGTTCGCTGCCGATATTGCCGATATATAGGCCTCCTTGCTTTTGAGCTTTGCCGTGGAGATGGCAGCAGCGACTCCCGAGCTTACACCCGGAAAGAGAGAAACCATTGCACCAGAAAGAGATCCAATAAGAACCTTATCCAACCGCGGAAATTCGATTGCAATCTTCTGTTTTGGTATCTCCGATGTGTTTCGCATTCCCATCAGAACAACAGGAATTGCGAAAAATCCCAGCATCATAGGAATGAAAACATTTCCACCCGCTCTAACTTCAGCAAGAAAGGAGTATTTGAAGGCAAAGTAACCTATGCCCCCGGAGAGCAGTATAATTGAGAGGCTATAGCTCCTCCTGAGCCAGATGTTCAGCCTTCCTGAGTATATCTCGGGCTTCTCTGAAAAAATGAGGAGAGTAATGACAAAAATTAGGAAGAACGGTGTTAAAGCCGAAATTAACCTCCAAATTAAGGGCAGGATTAAGATAAAGGTCAGAAAAATGGGTAGAGAAGATATAAAGGATATCATGCTGCTTAAAGCTGAAATTGACACCGCTTGAAATCCTCTTCCCACCAAAACCATTTCGTGAGATGGTAAAATAGAAAGTGCTGTATCTTCATCCGGAATTCCTATAAAAATCGACGGGAGTATGTCGATGAAGGTGTGGGTTATGGCGTTTGCAAAGATTATAACAGCAACCTCTTCCGGTGTGAAAAAGTTTGAGAGAGTAGACAGATATGCAAGAATCAGAGCGGAAAACGTGTTGTTGTGAACTCCGGGCGTCAATCCGCTGATTATGCCTAAAGCAACTCCAAGCAATAAAGCTTCGAGCACAATAAGAATTGACTTGGACTGAAAAATATCCGAACGGAGTTTTGCAGATTTCGCCCAGTTTTATCAAATCAGTTTTGTCAAATTATCGGTTTTTTTTCTAAAACTCTCCTAAAATTCTTCCAAAACTCTTTTCAATCTCTCAATTGGTTCTCCAATCTTTTCTGCAACTTTATCAAGGTCATCATCCCCCAAAAACTGGCTGTAACCCTGAAGAAATTCTGCCAGCATAACATCGTCATCCACATCCCATACTCCAGAGTACAAGGGGTTCGAGTCCTGGAAAATCAGTTGCATTTTCTCTAATTTTGAAAAATTGAGTTCCGATTCGAAAAAGAGGTTGTCAGAGATTATTTTTATGACATCATTCCTGAGTTTTTCCGCATTGTACTCTATTCCGGGTGGGGAGTTTCTTCTTATGATCTCATCGATCTCTTCCTTGGAGAGTTTGAATATTGAGTCTCTGGATGGAATGTTCTCTGCCACCCTTTTGATCATTTTGAAAGTTTTCTCGTCAATTGGGGAGACTCTAGTTTTTCCCTTGCTGAAAAATCTGACAGAATAGAATTTGCCTTTGCCTCCTTTGCCCTGTCTTAGATCCCTTTTAGTGAGGCTTTGAATTTCCTCCGGTGTAGCGAGAGTTGAGAGGATTAGCCTTATAATGCAATGCTCCTTTTCCACCTTTCTCGAAACAACAGCTATGTAATTGAGAAAGAACTCAGTTTCGAGGAGCTCAGCATCCCTTTCACTTGCGTAATGGAGGACTTTACTTCTCTTGCCACCCATACCACTCATATCCATTCAACAAGTTCTCCCACCTGTTATATAAAGCTAATTTAGCTTGACAGATCAATCAAATTTACAATCAAGATCGCAAATCAAACAGGAATATTTAATATTTCTAACTATAATTTTTCTTGTGGTCAAACATCCGTCAATTCTACAGTTCAGGGATGCGAAGGGCTGGAAGAAAAATTTGAAAAAAAATTTGGAGAAAAGTTTGGTTAAAAGTTTAGAAAAACAGATCTTGAACTATCTTGAGAGGAAATCAATGGAGTACGCTATCGAGGAGACGAAAAACGGTTTTGACCTGTACCTTTCCGATGTTAACGATGCCAGAAAACTCATTTCCGCGTTAAGAAAACGCTTTACTCTTAGCATCAAGATGAGTACGAAGTATGCTGGGCTTAGGAAGGGGAGAGTCCGGGTGCTTTTTGTTTACTCGATCAGAATCCGCGATGATGGAATCTAAAGGGTTAAAAATTGTTAGATTAAACCATAAGCTTCCAACTTTAAACTAACTTTAAATTAACTTTAAATAACCCGGAAATACAAAATAAACAAAATAGAAGGTGAAAAATTGGAAATCGAGCTTGAGGAGTTCAAGAGACTTAGGAAGGGTTTAAGATATTTATCTGACCTTTCTCAATTCAATTATCCTAGGGGAATGCTTTTCACAATTCTCTCTCAGAAAAAGGTCGATCAGGTCAAGCGGGATTATGGAAAGGTTTGTAGCCGTTTAGAGGATATTTCGAAGTTTTGGGAAAGCAGAAAAAGGATTCCTAACTGGATGAGGCTTACACCCATGATGAGGGTTAGGCTCTTGCTGAAAGCTTTAGAGTACACAAAAAGGGAGATAAGAGATGCTTTAAACGACCCTGAAAAGATCGATGATGAGAGCTTAAGAAAGCTCATATGGAAATCGGTTTTCACAGACTACATCTACTCCCCGCTTGCTGTAAAACATCAATTTGCGAGGGGTAGGCTTGGAGAGCTAATAATCCAGAAGTGGCTGGATGAGAGGGGAATAGATTATAAGACTGAGAAGGATCTAAGGAGAGAGAGTATAAAAACGCCGGATTTCTATTTTTCCGATCCCATACGGATAAACGATTTTGAAATCAACTGGATAGAGAGCAAAGCCCTATTTGGCGATCCTAGAACCCACTGGATTTACTGGAAAAAGCAGTTCTCGAAATATCTAGAGCTCTTCGGCCAGGGCTTCGTTGTTTACTGGTTTGGCAAGATCAGTGAACTTGATAAAAACGTTAAAGTATGGGAGGAGGAGTTTTTTAAGAGCAAGCTGATGCAGAACCTTTTGGACATGAAAATTTACACTCTCGGCATTAAAGGCAGATCGGAAGAGGAAATCGAGAAGATCTTGAAAAAGTTCTCCATCACCTCCGTTTTCGAGGTAGATGTCGAATCAGGTGTTGAGGCCACTCCGCTTGAATTCGAGAACTCATTTTCAAGGGAGTTCATCCAGGCAGCCTCCAAGGTTATCGATGCTTATTCAGAGGGCAGAGTTATAATACTTGGCGCTGAAAAAGACTGGAGGAAATGCAAGCGGAAATACCTTTCCTTCACCCTCAGAAATATGGGTTTCTGGGTTTATCACTTGAGGTAATTAGAGATTTAGAGATTTAGATTTATGTAAAAATTTAACAAAGAACAAAATCAAAAATTAAAAAATCAAACGGAATCTCTGAAATGCTCTCTCACAACGGCACCTTTTGAAATGCTCTTGTATCTCCCAATTGCCATTATCAAGGTTTCTTGGAGCAAGTAAGCCATTAGTTCGAATTCTCCCCCTCCATAGAATTCGGTGTTGGAGACCTGGGCCTCAAGATATTTCCAGCCCTTCGCCTTCTCCATCCCACCCGGCAATCTTATTATGAGATCTGAAATTTCACCTATCGAAGATTCTGGGTATGATGTTATGAGAATAAGTGTTGCTCCGGCCTCCTTCCCCTTTTTCGCAATGAAAAAGGCTTCAGCGGTCTCTCCTGAGCCTGAGAAAATTATGAGGATGTCCCCTTCTCCTATTTTCTCTCTCACTTCATCCCCTAACCACCAAACCTTATGCCCAAAATCCTTTTCGAAGTGCTTTAGCCTTATTGCGAAGCATAAGGCAACCGCTCCGCTCCTTCCAACTCCGAAAACGTGTATAGCTTTGCCCTTCTCAAGTAAATTTATGAACTCATCGAACTTCTCTCTCTGTTCCCCTAAGATTTCGGGAAAGGAGGAGATGTGCCTGATAAGCTTATTCGAACTATCAATTACGAGGTCCGAATACCTTTCCATAAATTAAATGGAACGTCAGGATTTAAAAGTTTGATTTATAAAATAGCTTGGCCCTATGAAAAGATATTTATACTTCTGGGGCAGAAGTTAACTTCTGGGGTGGAAGTTGATGGTTTCTGTAGATTGATAATAAATCCAGATGCTCTTTAACGTAAATTTCCCAAAATCTCAGACTTCATCTCCTCCCAAACTTTCAACGCCCTTCTTTCAACCTCCGGATCCATCTCCACCGCTTCAGGCCACTCTCTCTCGAAACCCTCTTCCCTCCACTTCTTTGTTGCATCTATGCCGAGCTTCCCCCCATAGTTTTGCTGGTAAACAGCGTGATCCAAAGAGTCGATGGGAGCGTTTCTGATTACTACGAGATCTTTCGAAGGATCGAATCTGCTCGTAACAGCCCAGAGCACTTCCCTAAGATTTTGAACGTTGACATCATCGTCAACAACAATTACAACCTTCGTAAGAGACAGCATTCCAATACCCCACAAAGCGAACATCACTTTTTTCGCATGTCCGGGGAAACTCTTTTTTATCGAAACAATCGCAAGGTTGTGGAAAGATGCTTCGACAGGAAGATTTATGTCCACGATCTCGGGAAAGAGCATTCTTAACACCGGCAAAAATATTCTCTCCGTTGCTTTCCCGAGCCATGCATCTTCCATCGGAGGTTTACCAACTACGGTAGCATGATAGATTGGGCTCTCTCTCCGAGTTACAGCTGTAACGTGGAAAACCGGATAAGGTTCAGCTGGCGTATAATAGCCTGTATGATCCCCGAAAGGACCCTCCATCTTCAATTCATCGGTTTTAACATACCCTTCCAGAACTATCTCCGTGTCTGCTGGAACCTTGAGATCGACAGTTTCGCAGTCAACGAGCTTCACCCTTTCCCTTCTTATGAATCCCGCAAACATGAATTCATCCAAACCTAAGGGCAGAGGGGCTGTTGATGCGTAGAGAATAGCAGGATCCACGCCTATTGCTACGGCAACCTCCAATTTATCACCAGCTTTCTTGAAATGTTCAGCCCCATGTTTGTGTATCTGCCAGTGCATGCCCGTTGTTTTCGAATCGAAAACCTGCATCCGATACATTCCGGCATTAAACTCTCCCGTTTCAGGATCTTTTGTGATAACTACGGGCAGAGTTATGAATCTGCCCGCATCTTTTGGCCAACACTTTAGGATCGGGAACTTAGAGAGATCTGGCTCCTCGACAACTTCCTTGCATGCCCCCTTCTTGACGGTTTTGGGAATGAAGCTCATAGCATCCTTCAAAACGGAGAAGCTTTTTATTCCCTCGATAATTCCTGTTGGCCTGACCTTTGTCATCCCGATGAGTCTCTCTCCGATCTCCTCAAATCTGTCAACCTCCAAAGCCATTTTCATTCTTTTTTCCGTTCCGAATGCGTTCATGAGCACGGGAATATCGTATCCTTTTGGGTTCTCGAACATCAAAGCTTTCCCGCCAGCTTTAACAGCCTTTTCGGCGATAACGGTCATCTCAAGAATCGGATCAACTTCATGCTTTATCCTCACAAGCTCGTTTTCAGCTTCAAGTTTATCTATAAAATCTCTGAGGCTATCGTAGGGCATAATCGTTCCTTCTTTAAAAGGTTAAAAACGTTTTGCAAGTAATAAACGCGGAAGAGGTTGAACTTACAAACTTCAAAACCCCAAAACCTCAAATCTCCGCGATATGCACCACAAAATCTAGGTTTACTCTGTCTATGAGCTTCTCGTCAGAGGTATATAATTTTGAGTTCAAAACTCTCCGCCAAGGCTATGTACGAAGCATCATAAACTGTAATTTCCTTTTCCACAGCTATTTCAGCTGTTCTCTTGCTCAATTTCCCTGTGAGAGAGTACAATTTAAAACCGTAGAGGCTTAAAGATCTCGCAATTAGCTTGAGTTCAATACGTTTTTTCAAATATATTTTTTTAAATTCAAGTACGGGAAAATGGAAGTAACTTACGATCCAATCTATAATCCAGCCAAGGTAAACATTTTATAACCATTGCATGCGAATAAAACCGTCTCCAGAGGTGAGAGGTTGACGAGAAGAATTTCGATATTTGATACAACACTGAGGGATGGAGAGCAAACGCCTGGTGTTTCATTTCCTTTGAGCTACAAGATTCAGATAGCTAAGCAGCTTGACAAGCTCGGCGTTGATTATATTGAGGCAGGCTTCCCTGTTGCTTCGAAGGGTGAGTTTGAGGCTGTAAAGACGATAGTTAATTTGGGCTTAGAGTCAAAAATTTGTGGGCTTGCCAGAATAGTTAAGGAAGATATAGGTGCTGCCCTTGATTCAGATGTAGATCTGGTTCACATCTTCATATCCACATCCAAGATTCAGATCGATCACACGATCAAAAAGAGCAGAGAAGAGATAGTTGAAGATTCTGTAAAGGCAGTAGAGTACATAAAAGATCACGGCAGAAAATGCATGTTCTCTGCGATGGATGCTACAAGAACGGAGATCGACTATCTGAAAAAAATCTATAAAGCTGTTGAAGATGCGGGAGTCGATATAATAAATGTTCCAGATACAGTTGGAGTTGCAACACCCTTTAAATTCCACGATCTTATTAAGCAGTTAAGAGAGCATTTAAGCGTGCCAATAGACGTGCACTGCCACAACGATTTTGGTTTGGCTGTTGCGAACACCTATGTCGCTGTATTAGCCGGAGCAGATCAGGTTCAGGTTACCGTGAATGGCATAGGTGAAAGGGCAGGAAATGCAAATCTCGCTGAAGTTGTGATGATTCTGGAGGGAATTGAAGGAATAAAAACCGGGATAAAGACGGAATACCTCGTTGAAACCTCAAAGCTTGTTGAGAGATTCTCCGGCTTAAAGCTCCCCCCGAACACACCCATAGTTGGAGAGAACGCCTTCAGCCACGAAAGCGGAATTCATGCCCATGGGGTTATAAAGGAAGCCTCGACTTTCGAGCCTGGCCTAATAACACCTGAGATGGTTGGGCACAGAAGGAGAATTGTGCTCGGAAAGCATGCCGGGAGGCATCAGATAAAGAAGATTTTGGAGGATGCTGGATACCAGGTTACCGATGAAAATCTTACTAAGATAGTTGAGAAGGTTAAAGAGATAGGCGATAGAGGGAAGAGAGTCACGGATTTAGATCTTTTCACGATAGCAGAAGTTGTAATTGGAGAGCTCAAGAAGGAGGAGAGAGCAATCCTCGTTGACGAGATTACCGTGCTTACGGGGAACAAGATAACTCCAACAGCGATCATAAACGCCGATGTAATGAGGAACAAAAAAGTTACATCTGCCATCGGTGTTGGGCCGGTGGATGCGGCTTTAAAAGCGGTAACGGATTTGGTGGGCAAAAGCATTAAAATAACCGAATTCAGAATGGACGCTATTACCGGGGGGAGTGATGCTCTGGCCGAGGTTTACGTTACTGTTGAGGATGAGAATGGCAGATCCTTTACAGCAAGAGCAGCAGGGCCAGACATCGTGATGGCAGCCATTGATGCTGTCATAAATGCTGTAAACTATCTCTTGATTAAAAAGAAGATCGATAGTATTGATAATACTGATAATCCCGAGATTCCTGAGTAAGTAAAAAAGGAAAGGAGAGAGCATGGAGCTTATCGATGCCCACTGCCATCTGCAAATGGACAGCTTTGACAGGGATAGGAAAGAAGTAGTAAGAAGAGCTATAGCATCCGGAATAACTGATATCGTCGTCTCAGGCTACGATTCCGTTTCAAATTACAGGGCTTTGGAGTTAATTTCCGAAATGTCCAACAGCATTCACGTAACCCTTGGACTCTCACCCAATATGAGAAGGAAAGAGAACATTGATTTCATAAAATCTCAAATTTTAGAGAATTCGGAGAGAATAGTGGCTGTGGGAGAAGTTGGACTTGATAAGGTAAAAAGCAAAGTTCCCCTTGCCAAGCAAAAGGAGATCTTCAAAGGATTTCTCAGATTGGCTGAAGAGATTGGAAAACCCGTCGTTATACATGCAAGGGAAGCAGAGATCGAAGCCATAGAGATTTCTAGGAAATTCTCAGTCGAATGCATGCTTCACTGCTTCAACGGGAGTTTTAAAGCTTTAAGGATGGCTCAGGATGCTGGATTTACTATTTCAATATCTACTATGGTCTCTTTCTCTGAAAAACAGAAAAATCTGGCGAAAGAAGTTGATTTGGAGAATCTTGTTATCGAAACAGACAGCCCCTTTCTGTCTCCGAAAAGGGGGAGAAATGAGCCGGCTTATCTCGTTTATGCCCTCGATGAAATCTCAAGGCTAAAAGAAATTGATGGCGAAAAGCTCGCCTCACAGCTTGTGAAAAATACGAAAAAATTTTATGGGCTCTGAAGTTATCGTATAAATCACTCCAAAAATCACTCCAAAAATTCCTCAACAACTTTCTGCTGCATTCTCTGATCCAGAAGCAGTTCTTTCTCTTTTAGCACCTCTCTCTCCAGCTTCTTTAGGGTTGCATGGATCGCAAACTCCACACCCCAGCTCTCCCCTGTTACGAAGAACGTTTTTTTGTCGGTTGTGAGCTTTATTCTTACGAATATCAGAGGCAATCCCCTGAAGGTCTCCTTATGTCTCTTTATGTAGAGCGATACAAGAGCGTTCTTGAAGAAATCCTTGAACTTCCTCATGAACTTGTTGATGTCATCGGAAATCGCATCTTTTTCGAAATCGTCCAGCTCAATGTCCCTCGTAACTATCTGGATGTCATAGCTTATCGGTATGCTTTTCCTCAAATAGTACTCGAGAATGTCCTTTTTTATCACGATTCCCTCAGGTAAGCCATCTCTCGTTATAACAACGCTTGAGATTCTGTTTTTGAGCATGAGGTCTATCACGTCTGCAACAGCATCTTTTGCATCGGCTGTCACAACGGGATAGCTCATCACGCTCTCAACCATTATCGAGAGAGTTTTCTCCTTCTCGCCACTCCCGTCTCCCATTCTTGCTCGCTTTCTTGGAGAAATTATTCGATCAACAACATCCTTGACAGTTAGAATTCCGCTCACTCTGTGATTATCATCCACTATGACTATTCGGTCGATTCCGTGGTTTCTCATGGTGGCGAGAGCTTTGGCAGCGGAATCATAGGCATTCACCGTTATGACGTTGGGGTTCATCACTTCTCTAACCTTTACTTTCTTCAATTCAGGCTTTAAAAGCTCGAGAAAGTCGTTTATGTAAATCAAACCATGCTTCCCGTTCAGCTGAAGGATGACAAATGGTGTTGAATCCTCAACAAACCTTCTTGCAAGCTTTAAAGGATCGAGATCTGATAGTTTTAAAATTCCGGTTTTTACAACGAAGCTTTTTATTTTCGTCTCATGCGGATTCACCATCACACTCCCGCGAAGCAAATCCCTCTCTCTTATAACACCGATTATTTTCTTACCCTCCCTAACTAGGATGGCGTGGGGACTGTCTTCATACCTGTCTAAGGAGGGGATAACCTTTGAAATCGTTTCCTCAGCATCTATTACCTCGTAATCTTCCCTAATAATCTCTTTTAGACTTTCCGCATCCACCCTATCACCTCTGGAATCGCAGGTTTTTTAGCCAAGCTTGCGACATTAAAAGTTTTGCTTCTATACTTAAAAAACCTTGGTGGTTACATGTTTCAGCAAAAGGATTAAATTTCTTTTGCCGAACTCCGAGCATGGAACCGAGCCAGTGGTTTGTAGAAGGATACAACGGTTCAGCCTTGATGATCAAGATCAGAGAAACCTTATTCGAAAAAAAAAGGCTACAGCACATTCAGATATTCGAAACGGAGAGCTTCGGAAAAATGCTCGTGCTCGACGGTAAAATCCAGCTTACTGAAAGAGATGAGGCTATGTATCACGAGATGCTCATTCACGTTCCGCTTTTCTCCATCGAGAATCCTGAAAAGATCCTGATAATAGGTGGGGGGGATGGGGGAAGTGTTAGAGAGGCATTAAAGCACGATCCGGCTGAGGTGTTGCTCATAGAGATAGACAGAGATGTTTATGATGCTTGCAAAAAGTTCATAGGAATTGATAATGGTGCATTGGGAGATGGAAGAGTTTCCGTTCTTTTTGAGGATGGGATAGATTTCGTTAGAAATGCAAAGGAGAAATTTGATGTAATTATCGTCGACGGCACAGATCCGAATCCTGTTAGTGGCAGTTTGGTTATGGAAGAGTTTTACGAGAATTGCAGGAGAATAACGGATATTTTTGCTACGCAGAGCCAGTCACCGTTTGTCCAAAGGAATTATTTCACTGAAATTATTGAGAATACTAAAAAAGCGTTTGAATTCTGTTCGGTTTACATAAATTACGTCCCCACGTATCCCTTGGGACTTTGGAGCTATGTTCTGGCTTCTGGTGGTTCAATCAAGGCAGTCGAGCCAGATTACGAAGTACTAAAGAAAAGATGGGAAGAGAGAAGAATTGAAACAAAGCATTACAATCCGGAAGTTCATGTTGCCTCCTTCGCCCTTCCTGAGTGGTTAAGAAAGCAAATGGGAGAAATTTAGTGGAATTTTATATTATATGTTTGGAGATAAATGAAAATAAAAAAGGTGGAAAGGAAAGGGGCCTTTAAATAATAATTTTTCTAGAATTGGTATTACTAAAGGCATAAAAATTTTTCGATTTGTAGCAAGCAAGATCCGCAAACCAAGGAATTACAATGCATCGAGCGTCAGCTAATTTTTCTTCCAATAACTAGAAAGCCAGTATGCCAGATTCTCACAAATGGCCTCGTTCCCACTCTCTTGTGCTCGAGATCTATTCTTGCCAGTTGAAAGCTCTGCAGTTCTTCGAAGCCATGCCTTTGCATCTCGAAATAAACTTCCCGCGTCGCATCCATGTAAGGATTGTAAACGACTAGGTATCCGGTCTGTTTTAGCAAATTTTTGGCTAGAGGAATGAACTCGACATCGTTTTTCATGTCAAGCGTGATTAAATCGAATTTTATCCTGAAAGCATCAGCTAAATCGAAAATATCACCTATTACTGGGAGAATGTTATCCAATCCAGCAAGCTCAAAATTTTTCTTTGCTATCTTCGCAAATTCCGGTCTTTTTTCAACCGTAACCACGATGCCATCCCTGTTGAAGTAAGCGAGATAAGCTGCGAGCACCCCGCTACCCGTTCCGGAGTCCAGGATCGAACTTCCCGGCCTCAGGCCAGTGTAGGCTATTATTGCCCCAATATCCTTAGGCATTATGGGTGTTGGGCCTTTCCTGAAATGCTTGAAAAAATCGGAGGTGCTGAAAGGTCGGATTTTGAATGGGTAGCCAAGGTGGGTTTTTATCTCGTCTCCGTATTCCAGATTTTTAAGCTGGGAGAGATCAATCACTCCCTTATGGGTATGAAACTCCCCTTCGAAGCTGTTAATTATATAGCTAATTCTGCCTGAGAAAATAACTGCAGGTAGCTTTATTTTGGGTTTGAACTCTTTCATATTTTGCTATGCTTGTAACTAACTATAAGCTATAAGCTACTCCTGCAATTTCATCAAAGCTTCTGCGAGATCTCCTTTGGCCTCTTCCAAAGCCTTTCTTGCCTCCTCCTCGCTGACATTCGCCTGTTCCATAATCAGTTTTACGTCTTCTTCGCTAATTTCAGGCCCCTTTTCGACAACTTCATAGCTACCAGAAACTTGGAAAGTTTCAACCCCCCTCGCTGAGACCTTAACAACAGAAGGATTTTTGAAAATTAGCTCTTCACCCCTCGTTTTGATAATTACCTCTTCAGCTTCCATCTCTTCCATATCTATACCCATCTGTTTCATCATTTTTTTCATCTGCTTAGGATTGGTGGGAAACATAATTTGAAAAACATAAACGATGTATTAATATCTTTGGTTTGAATTCTTGGAAGGCTTAGGCAAAAGGCAAAAATTCTATAAGTAGGGTTGAGTAAGTTTCAGTTGAGCCATGGGTTAAACTATAGAGAGCCGGGGTGGCAGAGAGGCACTGCGGTGGACTCGAGACCTGCGGGAAATCCACTGCCCGCAAGGGCACCTGGGTTCAAGTCCCAGCCCCGGCGTACCTTGTCGAATTATTAAATCCGTAGAAAAGGGTTTTTTTGCCTTTTTTAGTTTTTTAAACAAAAAACAAAAAAGTTTCGCTTATTGCACGTTCTCAATATACTTGCACGCTCCAGGTAGGATTTCATAAGCATCTAACTCGGTGAGAACCTTAAGCATCTCATCCTTCAACTTCTTGATTTCTTCCTCAACTTTTGCTAACTTCTTTAGTTCTTCAAAGTCTTCCGGTCTAAGATGCCTGAATACGCTCTCGATCTTTTCGTGGATAAATTCCCTTATCTCATCTTCCGTTCTGCTTTTTTTATTTTTATTTTCGGTTTTATTTCTATTTTTAATTTTTATTTTTATTTTATTTTTTTCAAATTTTTTTGAATCAAATCTATATACGAGGTAGGGCATGAAAACTCCGTCCTCAATTCTTGCCGCTCTAACACTTTTCTTAAGGTTCTCCTTCACATAGCTTGCGGGATCAGCCTCATGCTTCGCAGCGAACATCAAGTCGAAGAGGAGCCTTGCAATCCCTTCAGCGACAAACCCCTCTGAAAGCTCCGGAATTGCATCCCTTATTCTTTTTTCGAGCTCCCTCTTTCTCCTTTCAAGCTCTCCCTTCTTCCTCTCGATTCTTTTCATGAGCGAGATTGGATTCTTAACGTCAGCAGGCAGATGATTTGCGAGGTCTTCGAGCAGCACCTCCTTCCTGACCTCTTCGAAGTTCAAGGATTCCAAAGCATGCATCAAGGGCTTTATCACTCTATCCTTGAGCTTCTCCGTATGCCTTATTCTTACTTCAGCAGACAGAATCCTGTTCTCCCTGCTCAGGCTTTCCAGCCTGAGGTACTGGTCGATGGTATTCACAAGGCTTTTCATGCCTTCATGGCTGGCCTTCCTTTTTATCCTGTAGTATCCGGCCTTGGAAGTGAGAAGGGGATATCTGCACCTCTTATCGTTTGATTTGAGCTCTCTTATCCAGTTCAACACCGTATCCTGGCTGACTTCCTTCCCAAAAATCTCTCTGTAGTATTTTCTGACGAGCTCAATGAGTAGCTTCCTCCTTATCGATTCGTAGTGCTCGACTATCTTGTAAACGAGAATGTGCCCCGGCTTCTCTATGACATCTTTTGACATCTTTTGACATGTCAGTTTAACTGATATATATTTCTTTGGATTAGTTTGGGGAGTGACGCTTCGATTAGCTAGATCTAAAGCTCAAACTCATAATCATAATGAATTTCAAACTCCTTCAGATGAGGAACTCTGGAAAATGGTATTCTTTTCATCTCCTTTTCTGGCAGCTCTAGCTCTTATGGAATTGGATGACAGAAACGATGGAGAGATAAGCAGGCTGATTGAAAGAGTAAGAAAAGAAAAAGCTGGCAGGTAAGCAAAGCTGTGCTTATTTCAAGCATATTGCCAGGAATTTGAATTTGGTTTGATTTTTGGGATAGAATAATCAGGCTTATTTCTTCAGTAAAGTGAGAAGAGAAAGATGAAATAAGAATTAAATAAGAATTTAATATGACAAGGGAAAAACGACTTTTATGATCCTGAAAGGAGAGATCGTTAGAAAGCTGGACGATTGCAGAGTCATAGTTAATCTCGGCTATGTTGCTGGAGTGAAGAAGGATATGGAATTTGTAGTCTATGAAGAGAAGGAAGAGGTATTCGATCCAAGTGGGGAGTCATTAGGAAGGCTTGAATTTGTTAAGGCGAGGATAAAACCTGTCCACATTCAGGAGCTTATGAGCGTTATGGAATGTTCTCCAAACGGCTTGAGATCCAAACTCAGAAGGAAAATCAAACCAATGGAATCTGTCAGGGTTGGTGATCTGGTTAGAGAGGATGTTTGAGGGTTGAACTGAAATCATTAGATTGCTAGATTGTTAAAAGTTATTAGGGTTTTTTAGTTACTTCTCTTGCTTACCTCTCAGGAAGAGAGAGCAAGCAATGCAATGGCAGCGGGAATTGCTATAGTTGAAAACTCCGGGATGGTCTCGAATGAGTCTTTTTTGGTGAAGATATCATCACAAACATTATACGTAAGATCGATTCTATAGTGGTGGTTCGGATAATCGTCCGAGGGAATTTGATAGACCTTCTTAACGACAATGATACTCCAGCTGCAAATCCCATAAGAAAGGAAATTGGAAGACGTACCCTTATCTGCCTGAGTTGTTTACTTTTTTAGCAAAAAACCCAAACAGACGCTTGCGGAGGAATAAATCCGGTAATTTATCTTTGCTATGGATACGGTGTCCGACTAAACCGGCGTCGGACGGCAATTGAATTCACTTCCTTTTGTTGGATATGGTAGTAAAATGGTAGGGATGTAGTAAGCCTGCTCCGGTAGGGGGCCCCCTATCGTGGAGGACATGTCAAATAACCCTTCAGCTCATGCGCGTGGTTTTCACCGATATCAGTTTCTACTAATGCTTCACAATCCTGGGTGACTGACGATGTTTCCGGGGGAAGTTGTTAATGGGATAGCTAGTTCTACAATTTGCAAAGATTGAGGATAAAAAAGGGATAAAGAGAACTCCAAGGTCTTTGAAACAGAATAATAGATTAATTTAGGGTCCTTACCAAATCACATCTCAGCCAACCTTTGTAACTCCTTCTTTTCTCTAAAGCCCATAGCAACAACCACGCCAACCAGAAGGACATTCAGAGCTGCAAATTTAAGCACAGACTTCCTCGTATAGCGGTGCAATCTTCTCAATCCGAAGGATTTAGCAAGTTTAAACACATCCTCAATGGCAGATCTTACAGCCTTAAACTCACCCCATCTCTGCAGCAAATTCAAAAGCCTGGATTTTAAAGCCTTAAATCTCCTCTTCTCCTCATCCAAGGATTTTGAATTGAAGATGCTGAGGGGGTAGCTCAGCATTCCATTTAATCTTTCAACGTCAAAATTGCTCGAGGAAAGATCAGAGGAATGACTTTGTATTCATTTATTCCAATCAAATAATTTCTGT
>JACDNU010000040.1 GCA_017656505.1 Archaeoglobus sp.
CAAAGATAAAAGAGGTTATAAAATATTATAAAAAAGAAGGTTTGGAAAAACCAGTATGGCTTTTCACATAAAGTGAGAATAAGAAAAAAATGGGGTATTGTATATCAATAAGTTGCAGTGATGGAAGTGCAAAAAAAAATGAGAACGGAGTTTAGAAAATGGGGTGAAAATGAGACTGAAAATAGTGAAAAAGTGCAAAAAATTTGAGAACGGAGATAATGGTAGAATTGCGGTGTGTGTCAAAATGGCATAAATTTACGGTGCACCGAAATTCAAATAGGATAAGGGGTAACTAAATAAGGTAAGTAATGAAGAATATAAAACAAATATCGAAATATGAACTTAAAAAAATAAAAAATGAGCTATGTGAGTATGCGAAATATACCTCGGTGAACTTAGTTCACCCAAAAATAGGGATGGTCTCGTCGAAGCGTCCTGTAATCTCGGTGAACTATAGTTCACCCAAATAAGCTAAAATAAAAGCAAAATGAGAATTTTTTGCACTTTTGGGCGAATAACATAATAAAACATAATAATGAAATGGTGTTAATCATTTAAGGGTTTTATGGGAATTTGTTAACTATGATTCTGATAATTTAGGTTTTAAATCTTTTCGCATACATATCTCACGAAACTCACGATCGAGTTCCTGCAACTCTTTATCAAGGTCCATAATCTTTTTTTCTAGAGAATTCTTTTCTTTTATTAATTTCTGTAAGCGTGATTCTAAATTCCTTTCTTCTTCGGTTTTTATTTTGTTCTTAATGAACATAGAGCCTTGCCCTGTAAAGAGCCAATTTAGATTTATATTTCGCATAACGCAAATATTTATGAGTAATTCATAATCTAATGTATTTCGAGCCTTCCATGTCGAAAGTGTGCTCGGTTTTACTCCTAATAACTTAGCAAGATTCTTGTCTTTCCGTATGTCTAAGACTATCTTTAGTCTGTTTAAAATATTCTCAACTTGTGAATTTTTCTCTTGACAACTTCGCATATTGCAATTATATTATTATTGACATTTTTGAAACCAGGGATTGCAGATGTTTCAAAAAGGTTTAAATAAGGAATATAGCGAAGATAAGATTTCCCCGCGCCCCGGGTCCAGCTGCAATCCCCTCTTCAAATCCCCCTTTACCGGGGCGTTTTCTTCTATATCAAAAAACGGTGCCCCAGTCCCTTTTTGGGACGGGGTGCCTACCCTCTTAGAAAAAGTATCCAAAATAATAGATAATAGCAATTACAAAAATAACTATTTTTTTGAAAGGGGGAAGAAGAGGGGATTCAAAAAATGAACAAAACTTTGCAGGGGGAATTATACCAGACCGCATATTCTTCCAGGAAATCAATTGAACAGATAGCCGACGAAACAGGGATAAGTCCGATGTATCTGTATAAGATGCTTTCCGGGGGGTGTAATTTCCCACTTTATAAGTTAATACCTTTTATGAATGCCTGTAATGATTACAGAGTTTTAAGGCATATTGCACACAGGACGGGTCATTTGCTTGTAAAGATACCTCGTGTTGGCAAGAGTAAAAAAGATGATATTGAAATGGTTAAGGATTATCAGGATAAAGCTTCAAGGGTTATCAGGATGCTTCTGGAGTATATAAAAAATCCTTCTGAGGGCAAAAAACAGAATATTATAGAGGCTCTAAATTGCATGGCAGAGGAATCGATTAGAATAAAAAAAAGGATAGAAAAGAATTATCAACTGGAGCTGGAGTATTAAAGATGAGCAAGATTAATAAAAAAGAGAAGATTGTATCTAAGATTGATGAGATTTCGAAGGAAATACTGGAGATAAAATATTTTATAGCTTCCGGGCCAATACATTACAATATCGATAAGGTAATCAAGCGAGTCAATGAAATAATAGACGAGATGAGGGGGGTAATTAAAGATTTAAGAGAATTTAGACAGATGGAGTTGTGGTAAGGAGGGGTACAAATGCCATATAAGAGAGTAGGGAATAAAATTTATGTAAGAAGAGGCAGAAGGTGGGTTTTAAAGCAGAAGTGCAAAAATGCTGAGAGTGCAAAAAAAGCTTTAAGACTTCTTCACCGGGAATTAAAAGAAGAGAAGAGAAAGTGAGTGAGATTAAAGTTTTAACAGACGAAGAATATGGCTTAGCCCGAATTGATAAATTTAAAGAAGTTGATGAAGTTTTTGGTAAAGTAATTAAAGAAGATGATTATTTAGATGAGAATCAGATAGAAAATGCAGGAATATATTGCAAAAATTTAGAAGATATAAGGGAGATCGCAGGAGCTATAAAATCTTTAGTAATTACTGGCAATTTCAACAGAATTTTAAGGATTTTATTATTTAAGAAAGTATTAGACGAATACAATAAAGGTGAAATTAGTCCTCAGTTAAAAAGCTACGCCCCAACATTCAAAAAATTCTGTGAAAAGGTAGGGATATCATATAGAACTGCCAACTATGATATTAAAATGTTAAGTGAGTTTGGGTTGGAATTTTTGAGGCGGATAGAGAATATTGGTTTCGGGTTCAGGGAATTACGTCAGGCATTAAGATTTAGTGGAGACAAGAGGGAAAAGCTCGTCCAATACGTTTTAAGTCCAGAGGCGACTAATGAAGGGATAAGGGAATTAATCAGGGAGCTTTTGGAAGAGAATGAGGAGCTTAAGCGTGCGGGTATGGAAGATAAGGCAAAGATATTGGCGGAGATTCAGAAGGAAAGAGCGAGGGCAAAGAGGTTAGAGGAAAATGTTAAGGAGTTAAAGCGCGAAAAGAAGAATTTGTGCAAACAATTAGAGAAGGCAAGTCCTGAGGCTCAGGCGGATATGCTCATACAGGATTTAAGGAGTCTCGTTAGTAAATATGAGTATTTATCCCGGCAATATGGTGATAATGAAGATGTTCAGATTCGTCTTGAGGAATTCAGGCAGGAGGTATTGGATTTAATAAATAGGATAAAATGAGAAGAGAAATTTTAAAAGAAACAGCATGGAAGGAGATAATAAGGCATTATGAAATTTTTCGTAGTAGTGAGGGAGTGATATATCGTACTCAGAAGGAAGCCTTAGCGTCATATTGTGAGAAATATAATCGCCGAATGATCCCAATTTCTGAGAGGATATACGAGATAGTAAATAAGATTTCTGTTGCGACTTTTTATCGTCAGAGGGACAGGATTTTACAAAGGGAAGCGAGCAATGAATTAATTAAAGAGGTTGACATAGAGGGATTTTACATTCCTTTCAGGACTGAGCTTGACTACGATCAGATAAAGTTTATACTCAGGAATTATTTACATAAGGGAAAAGTTAAGATCAAGACTATATATGAATACATGAAGTCTATTGGCCTGGATAATGGGGTAAGTTACTCGGCGGTGTATAGATTTTTGAAGAAGTTTGAGAAATATAATCGTGCTGATGTGGTATATGCGAGGGGTGGTGAGAAGAAATATCTTGATGAGGTTGGGAGTTATATTGTTCGGGATTGGGAAAGTGTTGATCCTGATTATATCTGGATAGCGGATGGACATAAATTAGATTGTATGGTATTATCTCCCACGGGGAAATTTATATCGCGTCCGGTGGTGATAATGTTTATGGATGGTAGGTCCAGGAAGATAGTGGGGGTTAGTTTACACTGGACAGAGACAACTGAAAGTGTATTGCAGGCACTTGCTTTTGGATTAGCATTTAATGGGACTCCGAAGTATGTACTTTTTGACAATGGTAAATCTTTTAAAAATGCCCGGATGCTTGGGGAGAAAATTGATGATGTATATATAAAGGGAGTTTTAGAGAGGTTTGGGATACAGCCGATATTTTCTATTCCCGGGAATCCAAGATCAAAGCCTGTTGAGAGGATGTTTGGGGTAGTTAAGGATCAGTTTAGTCGCGTTTTACCTGCGTTTACAGGGGGTTCAGTAGCTGAAAAACCCAGATATAAGAATGGAGAGAAGATAGACTATATAAATATTTACGATTTGTATGTTCTTTTGATAAAGTACATTCATTTTTACAACACTGTTAGGGTTCACTCTTCTATAGGCACGACTCCAGATGTTATATATAGCATGGGCAATAAGAAGACCTGGAAGATAGATGATTTGAAGATAATGATGCGTCGAGTGGTATATAAGGGTATAGGTAGAAATGGGATAGAGCTTGAGGTAGGGGGGAGGAAGAGATTTTATTATAATCCTGACTGGGTCCCACGGTTAGCGGGTAATAAGGAGAAATATATTATTTACTACCATGATTTTAATGTTCAGAGTGTAGATGTTCATGATAAGCATGATAGATATTTATTTACAGCACATTTAATGCAGGAGTTAAAGCCTGTTGGAGCTGATAAGGAAGCGATTTCAGCTTTAATGCGAAATACGAGGCATGGATTGAAGGCGGCGAGGGAGCGTGTGGGGTCAATACAGGATTCTGGTGCGGTAACTATAAAAGAGATACTGGAAAATATAGAGGTTAAAGATTTAGGAAATATGGAAAAGCACAACTGGGAGATTGACGAGGATAAGACAGGGACATATTTACCCGATGAGCATGATGATTTTTATGTTGATGAGGAGATTCAAGCCGGGCAAAAGATATTATTTGGAGGGGGAAAATGAGAGTTAGCGTTTTAACTATTGGCAATTTTATACATATAAAGCTTGGGGATTGCTGATATGCTTTCAAGACGAAAAATTTTGTTCTGGCAATTTTTATGGCCTTAATAAAACACAAAATTGGGGGGAAAAATGAAAGGTAACTTTGAAAACATTCGTAAGTCTTTGCAGGATTATATCAGTAATTCAAATGTGTCGTTATCATCGCTGAGCAGAGATCTCGGGTATTCTAAAAGTACGATTAGTGCGTTTTTAAGCGGGACGTATAGGGGTGATAATGGCAGGCTTGCAACACGCATTGAACAATATTTGAACAAGATTCAGAAGCGGGGTAGGAGTTTATATATTCCAGTAGTTGAGACGGAAGCATACAAGTATATACAGGAAGCATTAAGCATGACTGAGGTTGAGGGAATAATGAGCCTTATTGTTGGGGATAATGGTATTGGGAAGACGGTTGCGATCAAAGATTATGCTGAGGAGCACGAGAGCATTTTAATCGAGTCTGATCCGGGAGATACTCCGATAAGTATTCTCAAAACTATTGCAGCGAAATTAGGGCTTTCGGCAGTTGGGAGATTACAGGCGATCAGGGATCAGATCATTGAGAGTGCTCCGTCGCGGTTATTAATAGTTGATGAAGCGGAGAATTTGCCAATTAAGAGTCTGAATTTCCTGCGTCGGATATTTGACAAGTCAAGGCTTGCGCTTGCACTTGTTGGTGGTCCTGATATTAGGGGGATGTTCAGGTCAATGCGGAGTGATCATAAGTATCTGTGGCGAAGGATAGAGATGCACGTGGAGCTCCCTGCGATGAATGAAGAGGATGCCGATAAAATTATGAAGGCGTGTGGAATAAAGATAACAGACTCAGCGAAGGAAATGCTGGTTTCAATCAGTCAGGGGAATACGTCGATATTGGTTAAGCTCTTAAAAATGTGTTACAAATTAATTACTCGTAACGGATATAATTCTGTGAGTGAAAGTGTAGTAAAAATAGCAAGAAAATTGTTGTTAGTATAATGAATGAGAACAGAGGAAAAATAAGCACCCGGATCCTGGTAATCTTGGTGGGATCCGGGTTTTTGCAAAAAAGATATGATTACGAATAAGCAAAAGGCGAAAATACATATAATGAAGAAAGAGCTTGGTCTTGATGATGATTTATACAGAGCGATATTGTTGTATTGTGCTGGAGTAGATTCCGCAAAAGACCTGGATCAAAACGGATTTCAGGAGGTAATGAGATTTTTCGAAAGGATGTATCCCGATAGAAGGGTTAGAAAGCTCAGCAGTCGCAATTTATCTCTTGCGGGTGGCTTAACGGAGAGGCAGTTAGATTATATTTATCTATTATGGGAACAAATTACAGGGTTTGATAGGACGAAGCCGGAATTTAGAAAAACTCTGTATTCATACTTGACAAATCATTTTAGTGCACTTCGAAGATTTTATTCTCTACCAGACATCTGGAATTCCATAGATAGCAGTTTTGGGTCAAAGATCATCACGGGATTGAGGAGGATTTATCGGGAGAAAATCAATGGGGAAGAAAATAAGAAGAAAAAAGATAGAGTCTGTTGAAAAATCAACCTGCCATATTTGTGGTGGGGACGTTTATCCTTTTAGGATTGAGACGTTAAGATTAATTCGTGAAGGAGAGATTTGTATAAAATGTGGGAGATGGTGGTATGAAGTTTATTTAAAAGACGGAGGTAAAAATGAACAAGATACAAGAAATAATAAAACGAGGGGTCTATCTTACAGAAGAGATAAAGAGAATGCAAGAGGAGTTAAAGGAGTTAAAGAACCAGATAGAGCCTTACTTTGAGGGGGAGAAGACTGTTGAGACTCTTTTAACTCCTGTAGGTGCGGCAGAGCGTAAAGTTACAAATATCTGGGATCTGGATGACAAAAGGGTAGGAGATTTAAGGAATCTATTGGGGGACAGATTTGGTGAATATGTAAAGGAGGAGATCAAATATAAATTAACCACGAAATTAAGAAAAGCTGCTATGGAGAATGATGATTTTGGGAAGGAGATAAGGGATTATATAAAGATACATCAAAGGGTTACAATTTCCTTTAAAGGGATAAATGTGTGAGGGTGACATGGTGACTTTTGAGAAATACATGAAGGATCCTGCTGCTAAGGAGAGAATTATACAGAAAAGAGAAATTAATAGAGTAAAAAAGAACATACAGTATTACGTACTGGAGTTTTGCAGACAGCATCTGAAGAAAATTTTTCTGTTATCTGAACTTGAGGAGTATGTGAGATCATATATCCAGGTAACTCCAGGGTCTGCTGGAAGAATACTGCGTCTGCTGCGCAAAGCTGGAAAGGTTGACTACGAAATAGTCAGGCGAAGTTGCTCATTATATTACATAAAAGATGTGAAATGAAAGAATTTCCTGTAAAGATTTGTCCTGATTGTAGACGGGTATGGCAATATTATAGAAATAGTTCAGGTAAATACAATTATGAATTTTTGCATGATTTCCCTCGATATGGGCTTAAGGAGGAGCTCTGCCCTACTTGTGTTAGAAAACAAAACAGGAGGAGGTTAAAAATTGGAACCAAAGTTCAGTATGGTAGATGTAAAAAGTGGAAAAGAAAGAACAAAAGAAAAAAGATTTGGAATTGAATGTCCGATATGTGGGAATGGCTCGATAGTTTTACAGACTGAAAACTATGCTGATTTCATAAGACGTATTCGGAAATGCAGAAAATGTGATCATATCTTTTATACGATAGAGCGGATAGTGGAAAAATAGATATAAGATGAGTCTAAATAAAGAGATTGCCGAATACTGGCAGAGACTTGAGAAGATACTTGCCTTTCATAAGGTACAATCTCTGGAAAGTTTTAAAGAAGAGGTTATCAATGGGATTTTAAATATTCTGGAGGAGGAGGATTTAGAAGATATTGATAGAATTGAAAGAAAAGTGAGAGATATTTTTAAAAATTATCGGGGAAAGTTATCCAGGGACCTGCAAAAAGAACTTTCCCGGAAGATACAAAAATCCATTAAGGAGGCTTTTGAATTTTATAAGGATAAAGGAGTTGAATGCCAGGGGGTATATGAGTCTGTCCGTCGGAGTAAAGAAGCAAAGGATTTGACGAGATTTTTCCAGAACAGGTTGAAAGATGAAAATAAGGAGCTTGAAGATACAACTTTAGAAATTATCAAAGAGCAGATAGCAAAAGGCGAAATAAATAGAAGAGTTATTGAGGATAAATTAATAAGTCGTGCTGATACGTTTATAAATTACATAAAAGCTGAGAGCCATGCAGTTGTAAGTGGATATTACCAGCTTTCAAATGAAAAGATTGCAGATAAAGCGGGCTTAGAGTATAGATTATATTATGGCGCTATCGGGAGGAATTCGAGGCCTTTTTGCAGGGCACATGTTGGGAAAGTATTTAGTATGAAGCAGATTGAAAAAATGCGGAACGGGATTCTGGAGCCAGTGAAGATACACCGAGGAGGATATAATTGCAGGCATATATGGCAGCCGGTAGATCCTGAGTGGGATAATAGCTTAAAGCCAGTAAAAGCTTCGGCGAAGACGATTGAGATAGGGAATGCGAGAAGAATAACGGTTTTTGTGAACAAGGCGCAGGCAGAAAGATTAAAAAAGCAGATTACACTGCAAAGAAGAGGCTATAAAGTTTTTTATGATTCGGAGGTAAATGACAGAGGTTTTATAGCGCTTCATGATAGCTGGATAAGGAAGGTAAGATTTGATAAATATGGAAATATAAGCGGGAATTTTGAGGTGGAATTTGACGTTGGAGAAAAGTTGTCTGATCTTGGATATGTAGTTGAATTTAACAGAAATATCAAGAATTATCATGGTGGGGCTGTAGATATAGTTGTGAATGGTAAAAAAATGGAGATTAAAACTCCAGAGGTTTATAGAGCTAAAACTATATGGAATAGAATTTCAAAAAGTAAAGACAAAAATGGTATTTATCAAAGTGATTATTATATTATAAATTTAAGAGAGGAGCTTGAGGAAAGTGAATTTAACAGATTAAAAAAGGCAATAGTTTATTGGCAGAGGAGGCATGAAGAGAAAAGAATTTTTATATTGTTTAACTTTGGGAAGGTAAGATTCGAGGAAATTAAGCATGACTAAACAATTTAAAATTCTCAAAAATAAACTATCATACGAACCACCGAAATCAAGAGAAGATGCTTTTAGTTTATACGGATATTATTTTGCATGCTATGTTTTTGATAAAATCACAGTTGAGGAACTGGAAAAACTCCAGGAAATGCTTGAATTAACAGATGAGGAAATAGATAATCTAAGTATAGTTTAGATGAGGTGAAAAAGTGAGTAAGCAATTTGAGGTTTTTAAAGAAGAGTTAAAGTATGATCCTCCGATTTCGAAAGAGGATGCTTACGCTTTATATGGTTATTATTTTGGATATTATTCTTTTGGTGAAATTAGCCTTGATGAATTGAAGGAACTCCAAAAAATATTGGGGTTAACAGATAATGAAGTAGATAGTTTAAGCATTTGGGATCATTTGTAATTTCTAAGATTTGATAGGATCTTTTTTGTCAGGATTTCACTAACTTTTTTCTGTTCTTCTTTTTTTAACCCTAAAAATTGTCTTTTAATTCGGGATTTTCCTGTTCCCAGGAAATTATGGTATGCGGCAAGTTGTGCAGGGCTCGGATCACGTGGCCACGGGGCGGTTGTTCTGTATGAGTCATTGAAATAGCCGATTTTCCCGATGGGGATCCCTTTTTCATACTCAACTTTAGCACGTAGAGCCTGAAGCATTTGTCCGGTGTAGAAGAGGGTAACTCTTGAATTCGTATATCCCATTTCTCTAAGCCGTTTTTTCTTATATGCAGGCGAATAAGTTGTTTTTGCATCTGGATTGATAAATTTCCCTCTCTCAGTTCTCTGAAGAATAAGGAATTGCACCATAGAAGCTACATAAGCAACATCCTTTTCAGTTACAAGTTTTCTGGCAATATTCCCTGAAAGAAGTTCCTGTAATTTTTTGCTTAGCTCTGTTTTTATTTTAATCTTACTCATAGAAGTCCCCCTGCTGCTGGCTCAATAGCATCATCGTCATCTACGGGCTCCGGCAGATTATATTTCTGGCGGATTGCTTTTTTGGATAGAGGTATTCCAAGTCTATTAAGAGCAATATCTTCTATTTCTATTTCCGATTTCATATCTTTTGCAGGTTTAACAGTTATTTTATATCCAATATTTATATCACCGAAATTGATTTTAATGATTGTATTTATGAGGTCATTAACAATATGGAGAAGTCTTTTTGCGTCCGTTTGGGCAACTTCCAGGGTTACGCCATTAGCTGTTACAGCAGTTCCATAAGTGCCAAATTTTCCACTGCTGGAGGTGATATTCTGAGAAAGGATAGTGTTTGAAATTTCACGGTCGCAGGCTTCACGAAATTTGTCAAATGCTTCAATAGAGCCAGATTTGGATATATCCGGGAATTCAATTTTTGTTGATTCAGGTATGATAGCGGAGGCATCAGAGCCTAAATTATGGACTCCTTCTTCTAATTTCCGTACATCAGACTCGGTAGCTGATTCATCATATTTCCCTATTCGCATAGGGATTCCATAAACTTCATTAAATGCAGCCCAATCTTCATAATCAAAGTATTTAAAAATTGAATACCGAATTGCAGGCAGGCCTACTCCTTGCTCGGTAAAATCAATATCCTGATATTGTGTAAAATCATCATGTGTTAGAAATAGAATTTTCCCGGGAGGATATTCAGCCAGAGGCCGATCACCTATAAAAACCCGCGTATATTCATCTGTAGCTGTTTTATCGGCATATATAAAACTTGCTGGCAGGATTTTATAGCTAATTGGGACAAAAAGGCTTTTTCCTTCCAGGATAACAGAATCCCAGATAAGTTCGATTGCCCTACATCCGTAAAAATTAGCATAAAGAAGTTGCTGGAATAAAAAGTATGATTTCAGGTTATTAAAAACTTTAATTAATATTGAGGCGATATTTTTTGGCTTGTTATCAGGGTCGTAAATGAACTCATGATTTGCCGCAAGAACTGCTGCTATTCTTCTCTGTACATCTCCTCTCAGATGCCCATCTATTTTTAAAAAAAATTTCATAATCTTATAAAGAGGGGCTGGATATCCAGATTGAGCTTTTATATATGCATTTCTGAATTGAGCGGGAGTAATATCGGTAAATCTAAACGAGAAGGTATAATTTTTGGTTTTTGATTTTATACTTGTTAGATAAAGTTTTTTGTTAATAGCCATATTTCTCTCCTCGCTTTAAGATGTGCCTTATAAATTTTCTTTTTGTAAGGGTTTTTATGCTTCTTCTTTTTGAGATCATTTTTAATCTGGCAACTTCGACAGCACCAGCGAGAGCATCAGGACCATCATCATGTTCTGCATCAGGCCAGGCAAGGATTTGTTCTTTTAGTCTTTTAAGATCATTGGTGAGATTTTCTGGGAAAAATATCAGTCCGTTTTCGAAAATAGGTTCAAGCGATTCGATTCTAAGTTCCTTTTTAATGGTGTTGTTTTCAGGTTTTATAGGCAGCAAATAACCTTTTACTTTTGCATAGTCGAGAAAATCACGCTTTAAAACTTCTTTATACTGGCCGAAATTATCCTCGATATGCAGACAGGTTAAGCCCTTGGGCTGGTATTTTTCGTACAAATGGTAACAGGCTTTTACCATAGCAGTCCTCGAAGCCTGTCGTATCCAGGCATCCAGGATGTAGAAATTAATTCCATCAGTGCCCAGTATTATAATTGCTTTAAAATCACTTGTTTTTGACTGTCCTATCGAAGGATCAATCCATCCGACGATATATTTTACATCTGGAAGCTCTTTGTAGGTATTGATATGTTCGGGTTTAAAGAAATTCCCTGTCTCATTAGGATTTTGTAGCATTTGAGCTGAAAATACATTGCTTCCTACCGTCTTTTCAATCCTTTTGAGAGTTTTGATTTTGTGCTTTGCTGGCCAGAGAGGATGTAATTTGCCTTTTATCTCTTTCCATACCGGGTAATTGTGGCCTGTTTTCTCGCCGGTAATTTTTAGGTTATATGGCTTTTTCGCTATATAAGTTTTGTCCAGGGTATAGACTTTCTCACATTCTTCCTCAAAAGCCAGATTTAGAGCACAGGTTTTCGCATGGTTATTTCCAACCCAGATTATGGGTCCTTTGTCTGAGATAGCAAAATAGAGCTCAGACATGATCCATTCTAATTTTTCCCTTGCAATTCGCGGATTTCTGGCGCTTCGTGTATTCTCGAGATCATCGACCTCAGCGTAGTCGGGTCTGTGCTGCATAAAAATTGATCCAACGATTGAGGTTCCATAGGATTTCGGCTCAATCTTTACAAAGTGGAATTTATTCTGATTCTTAGGGCGAATTTTTAGGCGGATATCGTCATCTTTGCACTTGATGAAATCTACTTCAAAGTCTTCTTTAATACGACGGTTGTATTGAAGTTCAGCTATGATATAGGAGATATCATTTAAAGCAAGGTTTAGATTTTCTGAAACTTTTATTATATAATGCTTCTTACAATGCAGGATAAAATAGAGTTTGATGAGTCTTAAAAGAGTTGTCTTTCCGTATTCACGCGGTGCGGCAATTACGAAAAGGTGTTTTTTGGGATATAAGGCCATTTGTATGATTTCTCGGTGGAAATTGGCAAAAGGAAGATCAATATAATGAGGAGTGTAAATCTCAGCGAATTTAAGAGGGTCGTCTTTTGTAATTTCGAGTCTTTTATTTTGGGGTGGATCATTAGCTGAAAAATCTGAAACATCTCTTGAGATTGCTTCCTGGAATTTTTTTATAAGTTCATTTATATCTACCTTTTTCATAAAATCCCATTTATTTTGATTTTAAGCCTATTTTTAATTTGCCTGCTATCTTACCTATTATTAAAACAAAATCGTTAAAATTGAACGCAGTTGAACGGCTTTTGAACAATTTTAAAATACAGGGCATGCTTTTATTTGACATCTCCAACTTCAGATATAAATTGCATCATAGGATCAATAATTTCCCGGGCTAATTCAGGGTATCTGGATTTTAAGAAGCTATGGAATTTTTCTAATCCCTCAATAATATTGGCAGCCCAGGTGATTTTGGGGTTGAGCTTTTCAATAGTTGCTAATAGCTTTGAGATAGAATCTATTTCAGTAGCGTTCAAAGGGCGATTTTCCTGGCGTGCTTTTTTCTGGATTTCGTGTATATGCCAGCGTAATTCGTCGGCGAGCTGCATTGCAGAAAGCTCCCTGGAAAGCTTTGTTTTCTGCCAATTTCCTTCTTTGATCCAGCGATATAGAGTACCTCTGGAAATTTTTACCCGCTTGCATATTTCCTCGACTGATAGCCCCTGCTCACGGTAAAAATATTCTGCCAATTCCTTTTTATAATTAGTCCCCATTTCAAACTTCACCTCCGCTTTCTTTTTAATTATATGTAATATTTTAAGGAAAATTTATAGAAATATGCTATTTCTAATGAAAAAGGTATGTTTTATAAAGATATTTAAGCGTGATGTATTGTACAATTGATGATATAAAAGCGAAATATGGAACTGAAAATCTTGCAAGGCTGACGGGAGATCCGTCCGGGCAGAATATCGATGAGGAGAAAATTAATAGTCTGATCTCTGAAGTTAGTGATGTTATGAATGGATATATTGGGAAACAATATAATCTTCCACTTTCAAGTATTCCAGGAATTTTGCGGAAGATATGTGTTGATCTTGTATGGTTGGAGCTGAAGAAATCTTCTAAGGCGATTATATCAGACCAGGACCAGAGAACACACGATGCCATGATGAAAATGCTGCGTGATATTAGCGAGGGGAAATTAATTTTACAGATAAATACGACTGTAACTCCAAAGCCTGAGGTCACTTTTCAATTTAAGCCGAGACTTTTTGGAAGACCACAGGGGTATGAGGAGCATTAGGCGGGAATATGATTCGAGAATTGGAAGATAAACTGGTAGATTTTTTTAAAAGTAAGGTCCAGGATAATTTTCCTGCGTATGTATCTAATTATTATTCTGAACTTTTTTCAATTGGCAATGAGGTATTTAGTTTTCCTGCGATACTGGTAAATATAAAAAGTGGGAGCGTGGCGCCGGACACCTCAGAACATTTTGTGGACATAATTTGCATTGATCTTACCGAAGGGAAAGGTGCTGAAAAGAAAAAAAATGTTGAAAAGTTGATGGATTGGGTAATTGACCAGGTGAATCAGGAATTCATTTCGCCGGATAACGATTTCTACGTACACGATGCAGTGAGTTACGATTTCCTGATGCTTGGAAGTGAAGAAAATCCCTTTATAGTTGGGGTGATAACCTTAAAAATAAAAGTAAACTAAAGGAGGAAATATGCTGGTGCAAATACTTATATATGACATAATAGGTGAGATCGTAAAGGCGGAGAATTTGATAAAAGAATATAAAGAGAAAGTTAAAGACGGTGATAAAGTTGAGGTACTGATAAATAGTCCTGGTGGCGACATATTCGAAGCTATTGCAATATATAATTTTCTAAAAGAAAAGGAGGTCGATGTTGTGATTACGTCCCTTGCTGCTTCAGCTGCGAGCTTCATAGCGATGGCAGGGAAAAATGTTAGAATTATGGATAATGCTTTTCTGATGATACATAAGCCATGGACGTTTGCGGTGGGTGATTCAGATTATATGAAAAAAGTGCAGGATAATCTTGAGATGCTGGAAGATGTAATTGTGAAAGCGTATTCAGAAAAGACCGGGAAAGATAAGTCAGAGATTTTAGCTCTAATGCAGGAAGAAAAATGGTTTACAGCCAGAGAAGCGAAGGAATTTGGCTTTGTAGATGAGGTGATTGACTCCAATCCCAAGAATATGGTAACTATTGATGAATTTCAGGGAGTTATGCAGGAAAAAGATAAAATCTCTGCAAGGCTTCATGAATTCGAGAAGAAATTGAAAGAAAAAGAGATGGAGCTGGAAAAGATTGAAAATCTAAATAAAGAACTCCTACAAAAGATAGAGAAATATGAATCTGAGAAAATAGATCGGGAAATTGATAAGCTTATAGGAGAAGGCAAAATATATCCTGCGGAAAAAGAGTTCTGGAAAAATGAAATAAAAAAGAATTGGGGAGTTCTTGAAATACTGGAAAAACGCCCGCCGAACACATATAAAACAAATCCAAAACCACCCGCAGGAGATAAAAAAAGACCTGAAAATCTTATGGAATCAGCGGTGCAATTTTTAAAAGAAAAAGGAAGATAAACATAGGAGGAGGTAAAAATGCTATTAAGACAAATATCACCTAACGATGACTTAACGAGAGTTGTAATAGAGGCACTTGAAAGCACAGCGCCTATTCTTAAAGATCTTAAAGATGCTCAATTCTATACGAAGGCTGGATCGAGCGATAATGTCAAGAAGGCAGCGGGAGGGCATTCAGGGAATGCAACTTTTCGTGATCTGAACGAAGAGCCAACCATAACTGCAGGAGAGAGGACTTATGAGCCTGTTGCCAAAAAGATCCTCTCTATACAGAGCAAAGTTGATATAATATTGGAGAAAAGAGGCGAAGATCCTGAGTCCGAATTGGTAGTTGAAACTCGAAACGATGCTATGGAAGCAGGATGGCTGTTACAGGAAAAGTTTTTTAAAGGCGATAGTGCGGTAAATTCAAAGGAATTTGACGGATTATATGCTCTTGTGCCTGCAGATAATTTGATAGCCGAAGAGATAGTAGTGCCAACTGGTATTTCTGACTCAGCGATGAGCCAACAGCAAATAGCCCTGGAGAAACTTCTGCAATTTATTTCGAAAGTTCGTGGTGGAGCTACCCATCTATATATGCCAGAGGCACTAAAAATCAGATGGCTTACAGTGGCTAAAAATCTTGGATATTACAGACAGAATAAAGATGAACTTGGTAATACTATTGATATGATAGGTGATGTTGTAATTCGTGGAGCGGGACGTCAAAAAGATGGCTCGGAAATAATGGATTTCAATGAAACAGTTACTAATAATGATTGCGCTTCTATTATAGCGGTTAGGTGGGGTGAAAGAGTGGACCTGACATGTCTAACTACAAGTGGAATTATTGCTGAATATCTCGGGCAAGTTGGAAAATTTCTGATCAATTCAGTTGATCTTGATATGGCTATTGTATTACAGAATAATACAGCACTATATCAATGGAGAGGATGGAGACTTAACTCATAAGGAACTCATAAGGAGGTGAAAAATGTTTCAAGTGAAAGTGCCAAATAAAAATTTTAGTGGAGTTCGATTCGGGTTAAAATTCAATAAAGGGGTGGCGGAAACGGATAATGAAAAGATAGCAATGCACCTGAAAAGTCTCGGTTATTCTGTGAAAAAGTTAAAATCCAAGAATGAGGGCAAAGAAAATAAGGAGGGTAAATAATGGATACACGTCCATATAGGTTTAAAGGACCTTTTAATATAGAATTTTATGATGATGGTGACCCTGCCACATTGCTTTTTTCAATACAGAATAAAATTGACGAAGATTTAAAAGTAAAAGCGGAGCCGAATATTGATGAAGATGAGAAAGGGGCAAAAAGGGTCACTCATGTCAGGATAGAATGTGAGCTCCCTCTTGGTGAGTTTAACCCTTCAGAACTGGAGAATATTGAAAATACTAAAAAGGTGACAATTACGTATCCCGGAAAAGGCAAAACAATAGAAATCTCTGGTATAGAATACTGTTATGCAAGCCTGGATACGATGACTCCAACGATAGTTTTTGGCAAAGTACATATTGGGAGTGATTGGATTAGTGAATTCTCTATTACATAGGGGGATATATGTACATAATGATGAAAAACCCGAGGGGTGAAAAAATAAGAGTTCCAAAATATTTAGTTGAAAAAATGATAAAAGCAGGTTGGAAAATAATAAAAGATGAAGACACAGCCAAAAAGAAGAAGTAATTTTGAAAAAGAAGTAATTGATAGGCTCGCAAGAATAGAGACGTTGCTTCTGGATTATAATTCAGTTCGGGGACAGGTGCAAAAGAACAAACAGGACATCTCAAATATAAAAACTGTCTGGAGTACAGTATTTATAATTATTGTGATAGTCCAGATGGTTTTGTTGATTATAAAATCAATTTAGGAGGTTAAAATGGATTGGAATTTAGTTTTGTACATATTAGTTATCATAGCGTTTGTAATAGCAAGCTTCTACATCCCCGGCTTGCGGGGAATATGGAAGCTTGTTATCCAGGCGGCACTTTCGGAAGCTGTGCTGAAAAGGCTCTTTTTGATGATAGCCGAAAAGCTGGTAGCTTCAACGAAAAATAAACTTGATGATATTTGGCTTAAAGAGCTAAAAAGGAAAATGGGTATCCAGGAAGCAAAAAACACAAGGGGAAAGTAATGCCAGCTTTCAGCAAGAGGTCACTTGCGAGACTCGAAACATGTCATCATCACCTGGTGATGCTCTTCCTGGAAGTGATCAAACACTTCGATTGTACAATACTTTGCGGACATAGAAGTGAGAAGGAACAGAAAATATTGTACGAACAGGGAAAGACTAAGGTACTGAAAAGCAAGCACAATTTTCTTCCTTCTCTCGCGGTAGATGTAGCACCATATCCGATTGACTGGAAAAATAGAGATAGGTTTCTGTTTTTTGGTGGTTTCGTGCTGGGTGTAGCAAGTCAGATGGGGATAAAAGTTCGCTGGGGCGGTGATTGGGATATGGATATGCAACTCAAAGATAACAAATTTGATGATTTGGTGCATTTTGAGATAGCAGGAGGTTTCCATGACGAGGAAAAGTAAAAAAAAGAAAACAGACTACTGGAACGAAAAGATAAGAATGCTTACTCCAGAGGGAATCCCTGTAATGGTACCCCGTAAGAAAGTACCTGTGAAAATCAAATGGGGATGGGTAATAGCTGACGAGAAAAAAGGGGAGGAAAAATAAATGCCTGACGCAACAAAAGTGCACGTATATAGTGACGGCAATCTGAAAGGTTCTTTCAATGTTGACGGTTCAGGAAATTGGTCTGGTTCGATTTCTGATACCGCAGGGGCACACGATATAACTGCAAAAGCCGAAGATGCCGCTGGAAATATCAGCTCCCAGACATTGAAAAAAGTTTATCTTGGATCATCCTCTACTCCATATATTGATTTGTTAACCGATACGGGTGAAAGCTCAACTGATAATATCACGAATGATAATACCCCCAAATTAAGGATAATATTAGATTTGGATGCTGAAAGCAACGCAATGGGTGGAAAAACCATTCCCCTTGAGTCAGTTGCGGCATTCGAACTCCAAAAAAGCACCGATGGGGGTAATACCTGGGAAACGGTAATTACAATAACACAAATAGATCAAAATCCACCTGCTAATTTTTGGGCTGATTATACCATATCAACCGCTTTGCCTGATGGAGAGGTAAAATTTCGTGCCAGATGGAAAGACGCAAAGGGTAACTGGTCAAACTACGGTAGCATATTAACTATTACGATTGACACCCAGGCTCCGAATGCACCGAGTATTTCAATTCCAGCGGATGGGCAGGTCTTTGTTGGTACTACTCTGCAAATTTCTGGTACAGCATCATAAATTCAGCAGGAAGGGCGTCCTGCCCTTCCTGATCTATGGAGGTGAGATATGTCTATACAGGTAATAGACTTAGGGACTGAAGGAACGCAATCGGGCGATACTATCAGGAACGCATTTCAGAAGGTCAACTCCAATTTTGCTAATATGCTATTTACCGACCTAAAAGGTGTTTATGTCGTTGAATATATAACAGAAGTAAGCGACGCAACCGGAAATATACAAAATACTTCAATACTTTTAACTGTACCAGCTGGAACGTATATTCTCATAATGGGTAGCAGATTAAAAGGGTCGGCGGCAGGTAATATTGGCGAAATATATGGTGCATTTGTCACCTTAGGTAGCTTAACAAATCATATCCGACATTATACCCACAATACAACTTTATATTTTTCGTATACATCCATCTGTAAAGTGACACTTACAGAGCCAGATGGTTTTTTCTTCAGATACAGAAGACGAGCGGGAAGTGGAACATCATATTTTTTAAATACGTATGCGATTTTCATTAGGATAAGCTAATATGGACACAAGTATAGTGAAAGTATATAAACAGCTTGGTGATAGTCCTAATCCGAATACAGATGAATTGCTTGGCACAGATACAACATTTAACGATGGTATATGGGAAATAGACACCTCAGGTTGGTCAGAGGGGAGGTATAAGATATATGCAGTTGGATGGGACAAGGCGGGGAATCAAAGCGGATATACGGTTAGAGATATAGGGGTGCTTCCAGTTCCAATGCGGGTTTCAGGATTGGTTAACTGGCACATAGGAGAGCTAAATCAGATTACAATAGGCGAAGTGAGTGATGTGGTATGAGCTACATATATGATATTGTAAAAGTGAAAATATATGAGATGACTGGAGACAAACCTGATCCAGACAATGATATTCTGCTTGGTGAATGCGACGTGAAAATGTGGGAGACGAACGAATTTTCGGTTGTGCAAAATTTTGCCCCAGGGGCACACAGAATATATGCGATTGGGCTTGATAGATTTGGAAATAAATCAATGATAAAAGAAGTAATTGAGTTTACGGTGCAAAATGATTAAAAAGACAGTTTCAGAAATAGATTGGTATATTGAAGGGTACACGGTAAAAAGTGATGGCACAATAGATATTCGGGTAGCTGCTAAAAACCCGTATTTCAATGCCTGTTCTGTACCTTATCTCAAGTTTAAAAATCCCGCTGATGGCCTGTGGTATACTGGCACGATAGTTAATGACATAGATAATATCAGCCTGACAGGGAGATATAAGGTTTTCTCTATAATCTGGAATGCGGTGAAAGATTTGCGATGCATGCAAAAATATGAGAATGTAGAGATAGCGATACAACTTAATGACCGCCCATCTTTAGGTGGGACTCCAACAGAAGTTAAAACGCTTGTGATAGATGTGATAGATTTCACCTTGTCGCCATTTTCCGAAATAATAACTCCATACTCAAACGACCCCTATTTTCAGGTCAAGTTCAAAAGTCCCGTTACGCTGTCCGGGTCAAGGATTCATTTTCATATAGAAATGGCTCAAGATCCCGATTTTAGCAATATTGTTTTTGAGTGTGACACTCAAGAGGATACTACTGGGTGGGAGTGTGATGGTGGGGCTTTCCCTATCGATGGAGTTGTTGGTACGGAAGAACATATAATTTCTTTTTCCAGTGACGCAATTGCCAATCTACCTGAAGGAAACTATTACATCAGGATAATTCCAGTTGTTTCTAATTTTCTACCTCAAATTACAGAGCCTCAGGACGGTCAGGTGTATATAGGAACGGAGATAAATATTACTGGAAACATTATTGTTTTTGATGAATAAGGAGAGAAGAAATGCAAGAAAAAATGTATGAGATTCAAGGTAAAAAATTCACGCAAACTGAGTTAACTCTTGGTCAAGACAAAAAATTGATAAAACTCTGGAAGGAGGCTGGGTTATCTGCTGAAAAATTAAAAGACATCCAGGATTTAAACGGAATAATAGATCTGCTGATAGAGAGAAAGATTCTGGAGCGTTTTCTTTTCATTATTTTAAATGGTCCAAAGGAGGAAATAGACTGGGATGCAATCCCGAATAGCGTTTTATTTGAGGTGATTTCTGATTTTTTAGCATTAAACGAGAAGTGGATCGGGAAATTGAGAAACTTCTTGAACAATTTCCTGAGCGGAGAAAGGACGAAGTAGAAGAGTTCTTTGATTCCTTAGATGAGCCAGACAGGGAAGAATATATCGATCGTCTGGTTTTTTATCTTAGCGGAGGAGATATATTGAAAGGTAAGGAGATACTGGAAAGGGTGACGATGCGAGAGGCGTTGGAATGGGTTTTGTTAATGGAGAATGTAGAATTGAGAATGTAGAATTAAGAATGTAGAATTAAGAATTAAGGATGAAAGATGGAAGCTGGAGGCTTTAATCATCGACGTGTTTTAAAATGTAACCTATGTTGTAAGCTATGAGGATTAATAAAGTGATGGAGGATATTAAGAGGGAATCTGTTTTAGTATATATAACACCTGCTATAATCAGGGATAATAAAGGAAATAGTTTGAGAGCTATCACCATTCTGAGAATAACGAACATACACTTTAAACCATTCAGCAAAATTCTCATCAAATAAATATAAATAGAGGCGAAAAATATGTCAATAGACAATAGAAATGAAGTAGTAATAAAAATTCTTGCAGATATAAAAGATATAGCAAAAAAATTAGGCTCCTTAGAGGAGGAGTTTAGAGATTTTTCACAGGCCACAGGCAAACATATTGATAAAATTTCTCAGAAGGTTAATGGATTTATGGGGTCAGTAGTAAAACTGGGGCTTTTCTTCCAGAGCCTGGGGGCAATGTATCGCTCTCTTGCGGAGTCAATCAGTCCTTTCATTTCAGCTTCCAGCGATATGGAAGAGATAATGAACAAGTTTGATGTAGTATTTGGTGAGAGTGCAAAAGAAGTTGAAGAGTGGTCGCTAAGATTTGGTAAAGCAGTGGGACGTTCCCAGATAGAGTTACGGGAGATGCTCAATACGCTTCAGGATACCTTCGTACCGCTGGGTATTGCCAGGGATCAGTCTGCTAAGTTATCAATGGCTTTAACACAGCTTGCCATAGATGTAGCCAGTTTCAATAACGCCAATGATATGGATGTGCTGCGGGATTTTCAGAGTGCCATTGTGGGGAATCACGAAACGGTCAGGAAGTATGGTATTGTAATTACAGAAGCAACGTTAAGGCAGGAGGCTTTACGTTCTGGTATTATCGAGACAGATAGGGAGCTTACAGAACAGGAGAAGATACAGGCAAGGCTTAACCTGATATTTAAAGGCAGTGCGGATGCAATGGGAGACGCAGTTAATACCGCAGGCAGTTTTGCCAATACGTTGAAACGAGTTAGAAGTTTTCTTCTGGATATGTCAGTGGTAATCGGTAATAAAGTGAAACCTTATGTTCAGGAACTACTGAATGCCTTTTTAATGGTCGGAAATTTTATCAGAGTGAATTTTAATGCCATTTTGCACAATACAGTGGTGATTCTTTCTCAGGCTGTGCGGTGGTTTACTGTACTTGCCAGTGGAGTTGCAAGTTATTTAGCGATTACAAAAGCCAGTGTGATATGGCAGAGATTGCAGGTCACATGGACAAGACTTCAAACCTTATGGACAAAGAGAGCAGAAATAGCACAGCGGGGTTTAAATCTTGCAATGAAGGTAAATCCTATTGGATTGATAGTTAGCCTTTTAACCATGCTTGTAGGTGCGTTTATTTCCACCGGAAACGGGCTGGAAGCATTAAAATCTGTTTTTCAGGCTTTCTGGGTCACTGCCCGGGATGTTATGAAAAATTTCTGGAGTATTGTCAAACTGGTGTTCTATAATCTGAGTACACCATTTAGATTTGCTTTTAATGTTATCAAAAATTTCGCTTCAGGTTTTCGGGATATTTTTGGTTCAATGGGTAATATAGTAAAAGGATTCTGGAAGATAATTACCGGTGATTTTGAGGAGGGCTGGAAAGAAATAGAGAGTGGTGTTAGTAAACTTGGCGAGTCACTGAAAACTACATTAGTGAGTTCAATAGAAGAGACTATTGATCCTGTTAAAGAGGAGCTGAAAAATATCGATTTCTCGGAAAGCGAGGAAGCCTGGAAAGAAGCAGGTGAAAAGGTTAAGAATGCTTTCAAAGATGTATTTACCGGTGGTATAGGTATAAAGAAACTAAAGGTAGTAGAACCAGAAGAAGTCGAAGTTGAACAAACAAAAATACCAGAAATAGAGCTGAAAGGGAATATAAATCTCAAAATAGGTAAAGACAGCATCAGGAATACGATAAAATACTACCAATACATAGAAGGCTTGACCTATGAGGCGGCACGTCAGAAAAGAATTGAATATTTGAGAAAGCGAATTGAGGACATAAAAGGAGCAAACGAAGAAGAACTCAGGTTAAAAATACAGTTGATGGATGAGTTAAATCGTTTGGAAGAAGAGAGCCAGGAAAAAATAAAAGCCAGAAAAGAAGCTCAAATAGAGATGGTGGCCAGGCTCATACGGGGTGAGGGATACGTATATGAAGACATACAGGACAGGATACTTGCCAAGGCTTCTGAAACCACCGCTAAATTGATAATGGACGCCGAATATCGGGAGGAGGCCATAACCCTTGCAAAAGAGAAATGGCAGAAGGTAAGGATTACTCTGGAAAAAACCTGGTCAGCGATAAAGAATGCTGAACACCTGAAAGAGATGGCAATGACTAAAGCAGCTATGGTGAAAGATACAATTGCAGCGGGAGTTTCTCTGGTAAAATCTGCTATGGCTAAAATTCCATTTCCATTTAACCTTGCTGCAGCAACTGGTGGAATAGCAGGGCTTTTTGTCATTATTAATAATCTGAAAAGCAAGGCTGGAAGTATTCTTAAACTTGCTGAAGGTGGTGTAGTAGAAAAAGCTACCCTGGCACTTGTCGGTGAGATGGGTCCCGAGATCGTGGCACCAAAAGTGAACTTTGAACGGTATGTGACTCAAACGTTAACACCAATGATTCAGGCACAGGTTAAAAATCAAAACGTCATAAAACAGGATTTAACCCCTCTTCAAAGGGAGTTTAAAGAGGGTTTTAAAAGGCTTGAAAAGGCAATATATCAAAACAGGGTCAACGAGAAAATCCTGGCGAGAGAGATTTTCAAGCTTAACAGAGGGAGATTGTGATCCAGATTTTAATTGAAGGTAAAGACATAAGCAGATATGTGATAAAGGATGGCTTTCCTGATGAGATAGAGTATTCGGTGAAGGGTGAGGGTTATTTTGATTTTGAGGTGAGGCCGTTTTCCTTTAAGGTTCTTACTCCTATTATTCTGAAAGACGGAGCACTGGAGATTTCCACAGGCCAGAAAGCGGAGGTAAAAATCCGTGAAACAGGTGAGATTCTCCTGAAAGGGATAGTTGATAGCATAGAAGACGCAGAGAACTTTTTAAAAGAGATTACACTCTTCCCTGACGCTCTTTTACTAAAGGATACGATTGTGGGTGAGGAGGTGGACATCGGCGAAGATGAACCGGCACGGGATTTTTGTCCCGGGGAGACTTTATCCGTGCGGGAGATTGTAAGGAGAGTCCTGGAATATGTGAATTCCGAGAAAGGCAGTAATTTCACAGTTGATGAAAGCACCTGTCCTGATCCTGGGACAACTAAAGGTTCATTTTTCGGAAACATCCTCAAAAGGGAAAAGCGTTCAGGGCTGGTTTTTGGCCTCTGGAATATTATCGCCGATGTGCTTAACCTTAACTATCGGTTTCATTTCAGGAAGAAGGATGGTAGACTATATCTGATAGAATCCGATGCAGGGTTCTTTTTTAAGCGTATCTGGGAGAAAGGGGAGTGGATAAAGTGGAAACTACAGATCCCACCAAAGAAAGTTCTGGGTATTGGTAAAGGCGCCTGGGTGAATTTTACCTTAGAGATGCCGCCGTTTGATATACGTTTTCCAACCATAGGGGCAAAATTTCATGTTTATCGCTGTATTGGTGGTGGTCTGGAAAAGGTCGAGACGCAAGAATTTTTCCCATTACCACCTTTCTATGATTTTTCTTTTAACCTGGATAAGTACGGAAATAAGGTCTGTTCACGGAGTTGCCAGAATGTGTCTAATAGCAAAGTGAAGGCGTTTTTAAAGGAAAAAAAGTATGTCCCGGAAAGCATTGAGATCATATCCGCCGTTGATCTGGACGAAAGAAATAGTTATTTCTATGTGGACGCGCAAAAAGAAAATAAACTTCTGGAGCATGAAGATGTTTTACTTTCCTTCGAAACAATGAGCGATTTTTATTATTACGTCCATTACAGAAATGCAAAGGCGATAGAGATCATCAAGGATTTATGCAAGGTGACGGACAGGTGGTTTAAGGTGGATTTTTCGGGGAGGGTTTATCTGCTGCCTGTAGCTTATTCACGGGAGAATACTACCATCCCGGAGAAGAAGATTTTATCCATCTCAAGGAGGAGAGAGAAAACGGAAGATTTTAATCTGAATCTTAACAGATTGATAGAGGATGAGAATGGTGTAAGTTCCTATGGGATACGCCTGCGAAAGGCTGAGTTTGAAGCATTGGAGCGTTATTATCAGAGGAAGCTGGAGCGAGAGAGGGAGGTTACAGAATTTAAGATTTTAAACGCCAGGATAGATTTGCTGGATAATTGCCAGTTTGGAAAGGTAGTGGAGATCAAACGTTCGTTAAAAGAGCCAATCATGGAGATAAAAGCGGAGTTGTACGATGGGTAGAATGGGAGAGGGACCGCCGGTTCTGGTATGGGAGGGCTATATAATAAAACTGCCAGCCCCGAAGAAGGGGGGACGCAAAGAGCGATTTGTTAAACTGAACAAGGTTTACGAGAATATCCTGGGCGAGTTAATATCTACGGAAAACCGCTGGCGATTTGAGGGGGAATATGAATTTGGATACATAGACCCGGGAATTTTGGACACACTTTTTGATATATATAATAAAACGGCAACAGTCAAGTGGATTCCTCACAATGATTTGCCAGCGGTAGCTTTCCAATGTATTATTGACGATATCGAGCCTGATTCTCTGGGGGGTATTATTAGACTGGACACAGTAAAAATAAAGGTGAAGTCAAAGTTTTTGCTAACCAAAATACCCACAATGAACGCTTTATATGGGTGCTTTAGGTATAATTATATAGGGGTGAAGGAGGGATAAAAAATGGCGAGATTTAGTTTTGGCATATTTGGGTTGAAAACAAATGAATTGCAAGCAGGGCTAAAGGTCTATATAAAAAATTCTAATGGTGAAATTGTAGCTTCCACTGAGAGCGGGGTTTATGAATATGATATAATCGATAATAATGATGGGACTTACTATGTGGATGGTTTGCCGACGGGGGTCTATTCTGTATATGTCAACAATCCCAACACACCACAGCCGGAGATGCAGAATATACCATTTGTTAACGATGAAGATTTACAGCATTTTTCCTCTCCTGCACCTCATTCTGGCCACGCCTCAGTAGAAGACCTGGAAGCACATGTGAATGCCCCTGCTCCTCATTCTGGACACGCGCCACTATCACATGCTCACACCGAACAAGATATTGTAGACCTTGATAAATATACAAAGAGTGAAATTGATTCTCTGCTGGAAGAAAAGGCAGATACTGATCACGTGCATGAAGCTAAACAAATCACGATAGAAGATGCAGGGAATTATTTTTATGGAAATAATGTGGAGGCTGCATTACAGGAGCTTGCAAAAATCAATATCCAGGGAAGTGCCCCAGGCCGGTTATTGTACCAAGATGTGGCACGAGGAAATGCAGGAGATACAATTGATTTCCCTGTATATACATCAACTGCTCCTAACTGGCAAGATATTATTGTCTTGCCTTTCGCTAAAAATCCAGGAGAATCTTTCATAGATTTAGTGTTTGAAGCTTGCTTTACTACTGAACCAGACGCAGATATAGGCATTAGATTAGTTGTACATACAAATATTGAAGAATTTTTATTCCCGCTGGATATAATTTCCCCAGAATGGCTCTATTGGAAAATATCTGCCGCCATTCAGAATCTATCCTTAGATGAAATATATTATTGCAAAGTGCAATTAAAGAATGAAGCTTATGCGGCTGGCACATTAAAAGTTCGCAAGATCATCCTTTCTACCAGATAGATAAAATAATATACACAATCAACACTTAACTTTTTAAAGTTGCCAAAATGTCATATCTATTTCTCATTTTAAGTGCAAAAAATTCTCAAGTAAGGTGAAAAGTTACAACCAGCAATTTATGTGGGTATGGGAACCTGCGGTCTCGGAGCAGGGGCTGGAG
>JACDNU010000041.1 GCA_017656505.1 Archaeoglobus sp.
ATGTGGGTAGTTTATTTTCATTGGTTAAAAATGTTTTGTCTAATACTCTAATTAGGAACAATATTGAAAACAATATCAAGAATTGAATAGAGCATAAACCCACCATAAACTCGAGGCTACATCACAAACGGTTTACAACAGATTAGAAATGGTTGTGACTTTTATTGTATAAACCGAACTAGGCTTATATACATTGATTAATAAGTAACTATTGCCCCCTGGTGGAGGATGGAACAAAACTCTTTTTTGCCCCATCCCACCACCCCCCTTTCCTTTTATACTTTTTTAAATTTTTGTGAAAAAATAGTGGTAAAACTAAATTGCTAACTTCATTGCTAACTTCTAAACCACTTGCCAAACTAACTTGCTAAACTGCTAAATAGTTTAAAAGAAAATATTTATGCAGAGAAATTAAAGAGTCTAACATGAGCAAGCATTATTTTGAGCTCAGCCAGCTTAAGGATGAGGCTCCTGATCTCTTTGGAATTCCTACGGGTACGAAGCTCGATGAAATGTTCTTCAAGATTGAGAAAGAAAATGGTGGATACGTGAAAAAACCTCTTGGCGGGATTCCATACCTTTCGGTGATGAATTTAACCGGAATACCGGATTCTGGCAAAAGTGTGCTTGCTGAGCAGTTTGCAGTCCATCAGGCGAGCAGAGGTTACAAAGTCCTTTTTGTTACAGTTGAGAGCCCTGCGTCCTTCCTCTACTCTGCTTTAAAGCAAAAGAGCGAGGCTTTGAACGTGGATTTCAGCAAGGTTGAGAGGAATATGGTTGTCATTGATGCATCGCAGGATGAAGAGCTTCGGGAGAATCCCAAGGCCCTGATGGACACCATGGCCTACGCGATAAAAGAGAAAAAGACATCCATTACCATAATAGACAGCATTACCGGCCTTTACGAGCATAAGGAAGTGATGGCTAGGCAGATAGTGAGGCAGTTCTTTAACTTCCTCAAAAAGTTTAGGCAGACGGGGTTGTTTGTGTCCCAGAAAAGATCAGCCCAGGCGAGTGAGAGTGCGGAGGCTGCTGGCGGCTTGGCGGTTGCACACATTGTTGACGGAACGATAGTTCTTGACAAGAAGCTGATTGAGAGTAGATGGGACGCGAATCTTTACAATCTTCCATTAGGTAGTGTTTTGCGAACGATAAGGATCGACGGATGCAGGCTCACGGCCCACGATTCCGATACATGGGTTTTCGAGATAACGGAACTTGGAGTGATAAGGATAATCTCACCGCTAAAGGATTACGTGAGGGGGTTGAAACAGAAAGCTGATTGAAGAGCTGATTTAATAGTAAAAATAGTAAAAGGAGGTGGGAGCATGGAGGTTATAGCGAGACCTAAAGGAGGCAGTATAGATAAAATGGCAGAAAAGGTATTTTTCAAGAGCATAGAGCTAATTGGTGGTTTGAAAAAGCTGATTGAATACAGAAACCTCACATGGCTCCCGAGTCTTGCTGAGGCAGCATACGTTTTGGTTTTGAAGAACGAAGCGTTTAAAACGTACGCCGAGATTGCAAGGGAGCTTGGCATCACGGAGCAAACGGCGAAGAACATTGCAACGGCTGACGAAGAAGAGGTTAAGAAGTATCTGGGAGGAGAGCTTGAAAGGCCGAAAGAGCACATCGCTGGTGGGCTGGCCAAACTAGCTTACAGGGAATTGAAGCAGAGCGGGGCATTGGAGGAAGAAGAGGTTGTGATAAGACAGCATGAAATCGAAGTCCTCGACATCGACTGGGCAGTCCATGTTCTTGCAAGGCTGAAAGGCATCGATTTCCCGGCGAAGAAAGACGAACTGGAAGCAAAGCTTGAGGGACTTGTAATTAAAGGAAGAGATATAAAAGAAATACTCGGGAAACTCGAATATCCGATCAAAAACCCTGCAGATCTTTTGCATCAGATTAAGCTTGCTCTAGCCTAATTTTCTATTTTATTTCTCAAATTTCTTACATACCCATTTAAGGTAATTTGCAAGTGATTGGGCAAATGTTTTATTTTGGTCGCATGAAAGCTAGTGAAAGCTAGTGGAAGGTGATGGAATGCCAACCATAGTGGAAAAGATCTTTTCGGCAAAAAGCGAGAGCGAAGCAAGAGCTGGCGATCTGGTTATTGCATCCATCGACCAAATAGCCTTGCAAGATGGAACAGCCCCTTTGGCGATAAAGCAGCTTCAAGAACTGAAAATGGAAATAAAAGCAGCCGAAAAAACACATTTTTTTGTAGATCATGCATCTCCTTCTCCAAGAAAAGAGCTAAGTAACGATCAGAAACTGATAAAAGAATTCGCAAAAAAAATTGGGGCTGACTTCAATCCCCCGGGTGAGGGCATAATCCATCAGCTGATGGTGGAAAAATACGTCAAGCCGGGGGATCTTGCTGTCGGAGCGGATTCGCATACATGCACTTATGGCGGTATAGGAGCATTCTCCACTGGGATGGGCTCTACTGATGTAGCTGTGGCGATACTACTTGGCAAGAACTGGTTCAGGGTGCCAGAGAGCTTCCTCTTTCATTTAAGTGGAAAATTCAGCAGGGGTGTTTACGCTAAAGACCTGATTCTAAAAATTATCGCTGACCTTGGTGTGGATGGAGCCACCTATAAGGCATTGGAGTTCGCAGGAGAGGTGGAGAACGTAGACGTAGAAGGCAGACTCACTATCGCGAACATGGCAGTTGAATGCGGGGCTAAAGCGGGAGTATTTCCGTCCGACAAGCTAACCGAAGCTTTTCTTGCCGAACTTGGCAGAAAAGACGATTTCAGAGAGATCAAGGCAGATAGCGATTCAGAGTACGAAAAAGAATTTCACTACGATCTTAGCGATATTGAGCCTTTGGTCGCAAAGCCCCACAATGTCGATAACGTCGTATCGATTTCAGAGGCTGAAGGGACGGCGATAGATCAGGTTTTCATTGGGACATGCACGAATGGCAGGCTTTCAGATCTCAGAATTGCAGCTGAAATTCTAAAGGGAAATAAAACCAGGGTAAGGCTTATTATTGGCCCAGCGAGCAGGAGGATATATCTGAAAGCGATGGAGGAAGGCTTGCTCTCAGTATTCGTCGAAGCTGGCGGATTGATTCTGCCTCCCGGCTGCGGGCCTTGTGTTGGAATTCATCAGGGGGTTCTCGCAGACGGCGAGATTTGCCTTTCAACCCAAAACAGGAACTTCAAAGGGAGGATGGGGAATCCAGAGTCGGAGATATACCTTGCTTCCCCTGCAACAGCAGCCGCTTCGGCTGTAAGAGGAGAAATAGCTGATCCAAGGGAGTTTTTGTAGTAAGAAATATAGGGAAAGATAGAAAATAAGAATAACCAAAAATCAGTCGAGCTTATATCCAAGCTTCTGGTAAAGCTCTCTCCTTTCTTTCTTTTCCTCTTCGTTCTCAACTCTGTTAACAGCTGTACCATCGACAACTCCTAGAACCGCTCTTCCGAGCTCTGTTTCTGCTACAATCACCTCAATTGGGTTTGCTGAGCCCACAAAAACGTTGCAGACGGCTGGATGAAGCTTTATTGTATTTAAAACATTAATTGGAAAGGCGTTGGAAGAAACAACAACGAAAACATGGCTTGCTCCAATATTTAAAGCGTTCTTTGCAGCCAGCTCTTTCAGCTCTTCATCGTTCCCAGTCACTCTTGTAAGCTTTGGAGCGGCTTCATTCATCGCGACAGCACACTTTATCCCCGGCACAGCCTTTATCAAGGCGGAATATAGGTCGTCTGTTGTGAAAACCGCGAAGTTTCCTTGACCAATTATTATCTGGTACTTTAAATCCGGATTCTCGATTTTAACAACCTTCAGCTCCATGGAAATAGAGTCGTGCTAACAATTAAATATTTTACCTATTCGGTTGAGGTTTTCTGCTGAACTTTATTCTGCGAAATGCTCAACGCGATTCCAAAAGCTCGAACCACTTTCTTTCCGCTTCCCTATGGTCTTTCCATGCTTGGATTGAATCTTTTATGAATCTCAATCCTACTCTTGCGGTGAAGAATGCTATGGCGATGAAGAGAACCCATGAAAAGGCGTTCTGGACGTAGCCGGCCAAAGCGTAATTTGAAAGGAGCATATAGGGTGAGAGCAGGACGAAATAGAGTGAGGTCTCGAGCATGATTCTTCTGAAGAAAAAGGGCCAGTACTTCTCGCTCATAAGGCTTTGATAGCCCTCATAAGCCTCCTTATCTTTTGCTGCGATTGCAAGTAAAGAGTAAACGTAGTATTCATCCAGTTCTTTCTCTACCCTCTCCATCTCTTTGTTATAGCTTTCAAAGTACCTACTTCTCAAAACTCTCTCTTCCAGTCTCTCAACGAGTATAACCATTAAGATCGTAAAAATAAAAAATGAAATGTGGTATATGTCTAGGTTTACGTTCATAGTTTTCGATAGCAGAGTTAAGGCAGAGTTAAGGCGGCAATTTTATTCCGAAAAGTCCTGCGAGTATGTATCTGATTCCAACGTAGAACGCTAGCACTCCAAACATTCCGAAGAGGAAGTCCATTGGAAGATACTTCTGCGTTCTTGGGCCTATGTAGGAGCCAATCAGGATTCCAACCCAACCGACAACTATTGGGATTACGAATTGAACACCTCTGGCAAACCATCCTGCTAACGCTGAACACTGGTTCAGGAAGACTGTAAGCGCTGAAACAGCTGGAGCGATGTACATCGGCCATCCGATTGCGACGAAGAAAGGCACGATCGCGAATCCTCCGCCTATACCGACAAGCGCGGCAACGAAACCTATCAGCAAGCCATAGAGGAATGGTGCATAGTTTTTGGCAACGAAATGCTCTCCGAAGAAGTCGAATTCGACCTTGCTAACCGAGTAGTTAACGTTCGTAATGCCCTCAAGCTCGTGTAGTCTGCCTTCTTTCCTCAGCTCTTCAACTCTCTCTCTGAATCTTGCAGCAGCTTCTCTGCCCTTTGACTTGGAAGCTTTGGCTCTGGGGGTTATCTGGTAGAACATATAGAAGGAGACTATAACCGTAACAATACCGAAGAGACCCTTGTATAATGCCACCCCAAGCTTTCCACCAGTTCCCCAGACTGCCACCTGCGCACCTAGAACCATTCCAAGGCCCATAGCTATGGCAGCTGGCCATACGAGTCTTTTCTGTGTGTACCAGTTTATCGTGCTTGAAAGAGAGTTGAGCCAAGTTATTGCAGTGTTTGAGAATCGGATATGATCGGTTAGATACTTCCCAGCATCGTTGTACATTCCTATGCTGATCGTTTTACCCTTCAGCTTTTTAGCCCAATCACCGATGCCCAAAATCGAAATGTGGCCAACTCCGGCCATAATTCCTCCAAAAGCTCCAACAGTTGAGAAAATCCAACCAACCCAAATACACCACAGCAAATATACAACGGGGTTGATTGTTATCGCCTGTCCTGCTATTTCCATCCAAGTAATGTCTATCATGGCCTCACCCCATCTCCCTTAGTTTTGTGAAGGTTGGAAAAAGAATTTAAAAAATGTGGGCGGTTCTGAAAAATTTAGGCAGAACCTAACAATTGTTTAAAATTCTCAGTTTATCAAGTTTGTTGGTGATACGATGCCAAAAACAAAATTCGAAGAAGGTGCTGAAATCTTAGATAGAAACAGGGCCGAGGTATACAAGTTCTTGTCCAGTGTCTTCAGAGACGAAATCGATAAAAAACTTCTGGAATCTTTAAAGAAACCGGATTTTATCGAGGGATTGCATAGGATTTTCGGATGCGTGGCAAGGGAAATGAGTCAAGGATTCAAAAGACTGATTAACTATTCTAAAGAATTGGATGTTGAGAAGGAGTACAGGGAGCTGAGGTATGAGTACGCTGATCTATTTTTGAACGCAGGTAAAACGCCTGTTTTCCCGTATGAGTCAGTATATGCCACTGGACTTCCACTTGTAAACCAAAAGCCCGTATTTGAAGTAAAGGAAATGTTCAGGGAAGCAGGTGTACATAAGAAAGATGATTATCCTGAGCCGGAAGATCACATAGCTGTTGAATTCGAATTTATGAGATATCTTTGCGAGAATCATAAGTTCGATCTGCAAATTAAGTTTATAGAAGAACACCTATCATGGACAAAGAAATTCTTCCAGGATTTGAAAGAGTACTCAAACTCAGAATTCTACAAAGCGATAGCAGAGATTGCAGAAGGGTTCATTTCTCTTGAAAAAGATATTGCTGAAAGTTACAAGAAATCAGAGATGCCAGAGGAGTGTGTTGAACCATTGGATGTGTTCGGAGGGTTTGGAGGGGTCCTATCGCTCCTTGAAGTTGATGCAGATTACTATACAATCGAAGAAGGCGTAAGAGAGCCTGAGGGTAAAAAGGAGATTGCATCCCACTGCTATATGTGTGGTTCGCTTTGCGGAATTAGGATCACGGTGGAGGATGGAGTAATAACGGGCATCAGGGGTTTGGTTGGAGATCCGAAAGGGGATGGGATCGTATGTCCCAAAGGTTCAAATGCGTATCAGCATACCTACAGCGCGTACAGACTGAAAGCACCCCTCATCAGAGAGGGTGACAGATTCAGAAAGGCTACATGGGATGAGGCCCTAGATTACTTCGTTGAGAATCTCAAAAGACTCAATCCCCATGAAGTTGGGTGGCTCAGAGGCAACGACTGGAACAGATGGTTGACGGAAGCTGTAATTGATGCCTACGGAGCACATCGTGTAGGCCACAGACCGATGTGTGACAATGCAATAAGAATGGCAAATGAGCACAATCTCAACGATAAGAGGCCTTGGATCGATTATAGGGAATCGGATTACATTATCCTTTGGGGATGTAACGAGCTGGCGACATCCTATGGAAGAAGAAAGGTCAGATACTTGAGGGAAGCTTTGAAGAGAGGAGCAAAACTAGTTGTTATTGACACAAGAAGAACCGAGACTGCAGAACTTGCCCATGAGTGGATCGCTCCAAAGCCCGGAACGGATGCAGCGATAGCGATGGCGATGTGCTATGTAATCGTGAAAAACGAGCTTTACGACAAAGAATTCGTTGAGAACTGGACGTACGGATTTGAAGACTTCAAGAAGAGGTTGCTTGGCGAAGAGGACGGAATCCCGAGAACGCCGGAATGGGCTGAAAAGATAAGTGGTGTTCCTGCTGAGACGATCGAAAGACTTGCTTTGGAGTTTGCAAATGCTGAACATCCAGCAGTAATGATCTGGACTGGGATAGCTCAGACACCAGCAGGATTCTATGGAACTCAGGCTATCATGGCATTAAACGGTTTGATGGGGACCTGGGATGCTCCTGGTGGACCGCAGCTACCATTCAAGAGGAAGCTGGGAAGTGCATGGGGTAAAAATCCAAAACCGCCGAAGAACAGTCCGAAGGAGAAGCTGGACAAGGTCAGAATGTGGGCCGGATGGGTTCCAGCCTACTTCCCGAAGGATGTGGAGGAAGGCAGAATAAAGGCGCTCGTTTCGTACTGGGGAGAACCCGTGTTGTCGTGGACGAACCAGCAGGCCGTTGTTGATGCGATTAAAAAGCTCGAATTCGTGGCAACCATCGATGCATTCATGTCAAATATCGCACTGCTGAGCCATGTTGTTTTGCCGGAATGCACATTTCTGGAGATGGACGACATCAGGACTGATTGGTTATATGAAGCTTTCATCTCTGGATTCTTCAAGGCTATCGAGCCAATGTACGAATCGAAGCCAACCTTCTGGATCTACATGGAGCTTGGGAAGAGGTTGGGCTTTGAAGAGTATCTCCCATGGGACGACATCGAAGATGCCTTCAGGAACATGCTTGGAGATGAGTGGAGCTTGGAAGAGCTGAAAAAGAAGGGGTACATCATTACGGATAAGGCTGAGCACTACAAGTACAAGAAGTGGGGAAGCTTTAATCCACCCGAAGGATACGGCTCTTCAGGAACGACTAAAACTGGAAAATACAATTTCAAGAATCCCGTTGCTGAAGAGAAGGGTGTCGATCCTCTCCCAGACTACAAGCCGATTGAGGAAGAATATCCTGAACTTATGCCAGATGAAAACTACCCGCTGATACTGCAGAATTTCAGACTGCTACACCACGAGCATTCGTCAACTTTCAACATACCGCAACTAATGAAGAGTCAGGGTAAGAACCCGTTATGGATAAACCCACTTGATGCTAGGGAGAGAGGAATAAGAAATGGGGACAAGGTGATAGTAGAATCGCCTTGGGGCAAGGCTGAAACTGAGGCTTTTGTGACATGGAATATCAGGCAGGGTGTTGTCGCTGCTGCAGGAGGATTCGGACACTGGAGAGGGCTGGAAGCTGACCCAAGATTCCCATACGGCGGTTTCAACGTAGCTGCTTTAATGGCACCGAACCTTCCAGACAAATACGGTGGAAACCCGCTGCTGAAATATATAAAGGTAAATGTTAAAAAGGTAGAGGATAGTTAAAATTTTTTATTAAACTTAATTTAAATTTCATTTGAGTATTAATCGAACAACATTTCTTGGCTTTAACAAGAGTTGCGAAACAATAGTTGCAAAACCAATTCAATTCGAGAGTAACAAGGTTAACAAGTTAGCAAAGATCATCAAAACTTAGAGCATACTAGAGAGCTCGATAAACGCCATAATCTGCCTAAAACAGCTGTTCATTCTCTCCATAATAATACTTCGAAGTTCTTGGGGGGGTGCGGGGGTGAAGATGTACTTGTAGCCACCTTTCCTTAAAATTCTAACTTCCCTCCTTACAAAACCATTGTCTACCAAGTGTTTCAAACTTTTGTAAATTGTGCTTTTGTCCTTTCCGATTAACTCTGACAGGTCTTCGACGGTTGAGGAACCTCGGTTACAGAGTTCGTAGTATATCTGAAGATCAAGGGCGCTCATGCCCAAAATATGTCTTAGAAATCCCTTAACATCTGAGGGCACTTCAATGCTTTTAACATCGCATTTTTGAAGTGTTATCGCCATTTTCTCGGCCTCGCCACCCAATATTTCACAATTTTGCCCAATCCCCAAAATTTTCCGGAGTCCCCCAAATGTTTCTACATTGGAAGAGGGAATATATAATAGTTTCGAAAAATTCTGAATAAGTTTCATATTTTTTTAACTTAAGATTTACGCGAAATGGGTATAAATTTGGTAAGTTAAATAAAAATGCTGCTGTCGAAAAATTTTAATTTTTTAGTTAGGTTAAGCCTAAATCAGTCAGAGAATCGTTAAAAAAATACAACTCGCCCATAAATTTGCCATCCTTAAATTAAATTTTATCTAATGGTAAAATAAATTAAAAAATAAATGACTTTTCACTGTTATTTTAAAAAGTTCGAAAGCACAACTATTTTTGAAATAATTTTTGAACGAAAATGAACATTAAATATAACGATAAATCATTCTCAATTTTTGAAAAATTTGAAAGACTTCAGTATAGTTCGAGTGTAATAAATTTGGAATAAATTTGGTTAGTTTAGTGTAGTAAAAGGTATGTTTTCTGATAGTTGGCTAGCATCCTTTTGGCATTTTCCAAGATGAAATTGTGGTATTCCACCATCCTCTTGCATTCGGCGCACAAGTGACTCGTGATCAGGTAGATGTCTCTTTCATCCACCAGATCCTTGATAGGTTTCATCTTAACCAAACCAACTTCATAGGCCTTTGCAGCAGCTATCATCGAAGTTATCGCAATTCCCAAATTACTGGATACGCTGTTTAGCTTGGAGAAAAAGTCTCCCACCACGATCGAGGGCTTCACGTCTTTGTAGCCACTCTCCTCCAAAGCCTTTTTTACGCTAGTGTTTATGCCGTAGTCGTCCGTGAGGAATATGAGGGGATATTTCATCACATCTTCGAGCGTAACTTCTTCTTTACTTGCAAGAGGGTGGTTTAGTGGTGTAATCAGAACCAGCCAGTCCTTGCCGAGCAAATCTATTTTAAACTTATCATCCTCAACGTCTTCGGATATATCTCCGGCAATTGCAAAGTCGACTTCTCCGCGGTTCAGGAGTCTGGTGCATTCATGTGCTCCCCTCAGCACAACATTGACTTCTAAAGCCGGATATTTTGCCTTCAAAAGAGACTGAAGGTGGAAGACGATATTCAGTCCAACCATCCCTGATGCGATCGTTATTTTGTCCTCTCTCAGATTTGCAATCAGCTTTTTGGCGTCCTCGATAGAGCCTAGAATCGATTCCATGTTCTTCATTGCAATTATTCCTTCTTCTGTTAGTGTAACTCCTGTTACTTTTCTGTTAAGGAGTTTGGCACCGTAGAACTCTTCCAAGGCGTTTATCTGGAAACTAACAGAGCTTACAGACATTCCGAGCTCCTTAGCTGCAGCTTTAAGACTCCCTTTTTCCACAACTTTGAGGAAAGTCCGCATGAAGTCAACTCTTGACACGATTCTGCATTAATTTCAAACTATTTAAAATTTTAGGTACCTATTTCAAATTTTTAATTTATCATGTTTGTTACCAACAATTTGTAATACAACTCTTCTCTTCCTCCTTTTATTGTCAAAGTCTAGAACAACAACCTGCTGCCAAGTTCCAAGAAAGTCTCTTCCGTCTTTGAATGGAATGGTTAGCGATGGTTTCAGTAGAGAAGCTCGTAAATGCGAATGCCCGTTCGCATCTCCCCATGTAAGGTTGTGAGCATAGTCCCTATCTCTAGGGATGAGCTCCTTGAACATGTTCTTTATATCCTTTATAAGGCCGCTCTCGTACTCCATAACCGTAACCCCACCCGTTGAGCCTTGAACGAATACGTTTACAAAGCCATCTTTCCAGCCCTTTATCGCCCTTTTTACCTCTGAGGTTATGTCGAAGATGTCTATTTCTTCCTTCCCGGCATCAAACTCGAGTTCAACAATTTCGATCTCCATGCTCAACTTTTTGCAAGAGGATAAATATTTTCTACGGAAGAATTTAGGGAAAAGGTTCAAGTCGAATGCGGAGCTTTACCTTTATGGTTGCCGAGAAGTGGGTGAGAGCTAAAACGCTGGAAGAGAGCGGAGAGTATCATAGGCGGTACAGCTATGCTGTAAAGAATGCTACCCGGAGGAAAATTCTCAGGCTCATCGATGAGGGTAAACTGGATGGAGAAATTAGGTGGGAGCTTGGACTGAACGAGAGTCAGCTTAACTATCATCTAAAGATACTTGAATGGGGTTTCTGTATTGAGCGGAAAAATGGGAGATGGGTTATAACGGAAGAAGGGAAAATCGTGGACAGAATAAAAGGGTAAAAGAATAATCACAGATCATTTCACAGATAGTTACATCTCTATTTCATGATCGCAGATTTACTCTATTAGCTGGAAAATCTTGTTTATGATTGCGAAACTAACGAAAATATCATCTCCCACCGGATCGCAGATGAATATCTCCTTATCCTCGATTTTCCTGACGATTTCTGGAATGTTTTCTGAGACGTGGTAGCCGGGGGAGATAAAAAGGGGAACTATGAAGATCGATTCGCTCTTCATGTCTTCTATAACTTTCTGAAGAGGCGGATCTCCTTCCTCAACAAAGGCGATCCTGACTTCGGCAAAAAGACCCAGTTTCTCGATTCTTCGCTTGTGCAGCTCCAGAACGTCTCTGAATGCAGAGCTTCTGCTACCGTGTCCGGCGATTACAAGCCCCTTCACGAAAGGAGATTGGCGAGGTAATATAAATCTCTTCTGAAAAGTCTTCTGTAGAGCATGAAAATTGGTTTAAAAATTGTCAATGATTATGTCAATGACTAGTTACGATTCAATCTTTTGAGATATAAACCGTTGCAGTCTTTGGAGTTTTACCCTGCTTCACTCTATGGTAATAATCGTAGGTCATTACCTCCTTGTCCTCTACAATCTCTGCGTCAACAACCTCTCCGACGAATAAGGTATGCGTGCCCGCGTCCATTGTATCCTTAACTTTCACCTCTAGGTAGGCTACGGTGTTATCTAGAACAATCGGAACTCCCGTTTTGCCGATCTTGTAGTTCACACCCTCGAACTTGTCGAAGTCTCTTCCACTTCTAAATCCAAACCTTCCTATGAATTGCATTGGTGTATCTTTTGAAAGAACGGAAACTGCAAAGGCTTTTGTCTCGCTCACACACTCGTTTGTGAAATTCTCCTTGTTCAGGCATGCTGCAATTAAAATGGGATCAGAAGAAAGCTGGAAAACCGTGTTTGCAATCTGCCCGCTAAGCTTTCCGTTCTTTTGCGATGTCACAACATAGAGGCCATAACTTATTTTATACAAGGCTTCAGGATTCATGATTTTACTCTCCTTTCAAACGATTTAAGGGTTGTGAGCGGAAAGAGTGAAAGAGCGAAAGCAGAAAAAATTAGAACACAATAATCGAGTATCCCTGCCTTACGTATCTTTCCATGCTGACATGCCCGTTGAGATCGGAGCATATTCTCAATCCTTCTTTCTCAGCGGCCTCGAGGGATTTTGTAACTGCCGAACAAGCTTTGCATATACAATCGATCCATCCGTTCTCCTTTGCAAGAGAATACCACTTTCCAACCAAACCTTTTCCATCGGCGTAGAGCTTTGGAACCACAGTAGCTTTCCCTTCCAGAATGAGCTTCGCTTCAATTCCCTTCTCGTTCAGTTCTTTCACGTAAAGAAATGCATGCACCATGCACATCTCGTCATCATTAAAAAGAAAAATGGCGAATTTTCTGTCTTTATTCTCCTCTTTCATGCCTTTTCCTCCGGCTGAGGAGGCTGTCGTTGCGCGAGTTCGCGATCAAGCATGAAAATGGCTCTACCTTCATCTCCAACCAGCTTGAGTTTCTGGACTATTTCATCTGCTGAAGCTTCCTCCTCCACCTGCTCGTTTACGAACCACTGCAGCATGTTGTAGGTTGCGTGGTCCCTTTCCTTCAAAGCAAGCTCGACGAGATCGTTTATCAGGTCAGTAACCTTAACCTCATGATTGTATACAGCTTCAAAGGCATCCAGCGGGGACTTCCATTCCGAAGGCGGTTTCTCGATCGCATCGAGAATAACTCTCCCTCCCCTCTCGATAACGTAGTCGTAGATCCTCATCGCATGGCTTAGCTCTTCCTGTGCCTGAATGCGCATCCAGTTTGCGAAGCCCTTAAGGTTGATCGATTCGAAGTAGGAAGACATGGAAAGGTAAAGGTATGCTGAATAGAGCTCAGCGTTAATTTGTTTGTTCAGAGCTTCTTGGATGCTCTCCTTTATCATCCTTTACACCTTTAAAGCGCCTTGTAGCAGAGCCACCAGTCATAGCATTCAATTTCTCCAGCCTTTGCTTTCTCTAGCCTCTCCTTGGCCGTTTTCTCGTCTGAAGCTGGGGGAATGATAACCTTGTCTCCTACAAGTTCATTCTCAGGCCAGTTCGCAGGAATCGCTACGCCATTAGCATCTGAAGTCTGCAGACCTCTCACCATCCTGAGGATTTCATCCATGTTCCTGCCAAGCTCCTGTGGGTAGTAAAGGATGGCCCTTATAATTCCATTTGGATCGACGATGAAAACCGCTCTGACAGTATTCGTCCCCTTGCCCGGATGAATCAAACCGAGCTTTTTCGAGATCTCGCCGGTATCATCGGCAATTATCGGGAACTTTATCTCAATGTCCAAGTTCTCCTTTATCCACTCAACCCATTTTATGTGGCTGAAAACCTGGTCGATGCTCAGGCCTATGAGCTTGCATCCGAGTTTGCTAAACTCATCGAATCTTTTCTGAAAGGCCACGAATTCGGTCGTGCAGACAGGCGTGAAGTCGGCTGGATGGCTGAAAAAGACAAACCAGCTCCCTTCATAGTCGTCTGGCAATTTTACAACCCCGTGGGTGGTTGTAACCTCCATTTCAGGAAACCTATCCCCTAAGAGGGGTATCCCACCTTCCATAAACTACACCTCCACAAAATTTCTTTAATGGAATTTATCATGAAGGTTTAAAAACTTTTTCTTTCGAAATTTTGACTTGTGATTAAAGAATAGGAAATTTGTAATTATTGTTTATTCGAAAGTTTGTGAGGTATCTGAGGGTATCTCGATGAACCTCTTCAGCAATGCATAGAAAATGCTGAAATTGGAAAACCTTTCGCCCCATAATGACCATGTAAGGATACCTCGATGCACTGTTTATCACCTCGCCCAGAAAGGCGGTCAGAAGGGCTACGATGCCGATAAAGGCTGCAAACCTCGCTTTTTGATTAAAATCAAAAAAATTAAAAAATTAATTTTTTAGGAATCTTAGTTAGTCGAGCTTTTCAAACTCTTCCTTGCTTGCCCCACAAACAGGGCAAACCCAGTCATCGGGCAGATCTTCCCATTTCGTACCGGCAGGAATATCGTTCTCAGGATCGCCCTCATTTTCGTCATATATGTATCCACATACCGAACATTGATATCTCGCCATTATCCGGCCTCCATCAAGTCAATACCATCTTCTGTCGCGTAAAGCCTCCCATCCCGTTCCTCAACAAAACCCTCTCTGATAAGCCAGTCGAGGTTGAATTTAAAATCGAAATCTGTGAAATCGTGGAGCTCTTTTCTTAATTCTTCTCTGGAAATTCCGTCTCCACCTCTATTTCCTATTACCTGGATCATTTTCCTTCTTTTAGGGCTTTGAGATGCTTTGAAAAGTCTTTCGTGCTGTTCGGGAGTTCTTTCCCTTTCCGGCATTTAATCACCTTATTTTTTAGTCAATTTATACATTTAAATAGATTGCCCGGTTTATCAGCTGGAGGATAATCCAACCAATAAAAAATAGGTATGGCGTGGGCTATTCAAGTTTTTTCAGGTAGTCTATAAGATCGTTCAGATCTTTTTCGCTAATCTGCCATCTTGGCATACACCAGTCAAGCTCCTTTCCCTCATGAATCCCCTTAATTATCGCGGTTTTTATCTCCTCATCGCTCATCTCACCTTTTAGCTCAGAATACCTGATGTCAGCAGCCTTTTCGTTGCACATCATCGGCGTAAAACCACCGCTGCCATCCCTTCCGTGACAGTTAACACAGCTTCCACCATGCATCACCAGCCACTGGGGACCACCAGTAAAGGGAATTCTTTCCCCTTTTTCATTTATTCCTGTATAGTAGATTCTCTCCCCATTCGATTCAAAAGTTGCTGGGCCCTGACAACACCCTGGAGGATAGTATCTTCCATCCTCGTAACCTCTCATAGGACCTTGATAGCCTTGGTAGCCCTGATAGCCCTGATAGCCTTGATAACCCATCGGAAAACCGCTATAGGATAGAAAAAAGAAAGCGACGATAATCCCTAAAATCAATCCGGCTATTATATATCCAATTTTCTCCATACGTTCATTTAATTTTCTCCTATAAAAGATCTTCAGTGAGGCGATTCCAAATGGATACAGGTTCCTAGTTTAGTTTTTTACTTTAATTTAACACATTTTTGCCAAAAAATTTAATAAAACTAGCAAAGTGTTAGTTTCCTCGTATTATTTTCCAAAATCTTTCTCAAAAAATGAGGTAATTTTGTGATAGTTGAACTTCGGAAAAATAAAAACTTTGCAAAACGTTAAAGGAAGGATTATATAGTTTACAGTCAAAAATAAACTCAAAAATAAACTAAAAGAGGAGATTAGAGATGAATGGATATATGGGTTATATGACCATGCCTTGGTTTGGATTTACCAACTTCTTTGGGTTTGGATTGATATGGTGGATAGTATTCCTCGCAATAGGCTATTTGGTCTATCAAGATGCTAATAAGAAGGGGATGAATGGGTTGCTCTGGTTCATTCTCGTAATACTCCCAATGGTGGGAATAATCTTTCTTATCATTTATATCGTGATAAGGGAGACTTCTCATCCTGTAAAGCCGGAAAGCACGAAACCTATTGAGATTCTGAAAGAAAGACTTGCGAGGGGAGATATAACCGAAGAGGAATACAGAAAGCTCAAAGCGGAGCTGGAGGGGTAGTTCGGTCGAGAACTTAAGGGGACCGGAAGAATGACGGTTGAGTATTGGAAAAATCCAATTACAATCGCAGACAGTTTTTCCGGATTTTTAGGGAAAAGGCTGAAAGTTGCCTGAGCATGTGGGTTATAAGATGAGATGGTAAGATGAGAGGGTATTATGAAAGAAATGAAGAATTCTGAGTCCGGAAAACTGGAAAATCACGGAACACATAACCCACCTGTGTACTCACGAAAAAAAGGAAGAATCGGGAAAAGTGGAACAGATGGAACACGGAGAAACCAAGCATGGAATGGATAAGATGGGATATGAAGTTAAGAAAGCTGAACACAAAATGGATCATAAAATGAGTCATGAAACCCATGAACGCAAAATAGAGCACGAAATGCATGAGGGTCGAGGGCCAAAAGAACACGAAGGGCATGATAAATCGCACATGCAAATGCATGAACACCACCAGCACATGCTGCAAGATTTCAAAAAAAGATTTTACATCTCCGTAATTCTTACAGTTCCAATCTTGATCATTTCTCCAGCCATCCAGAATTTTCTTGGCTTTAAACTCGAGTTTTTCGGCTCACCTTATCTGCTGTTCATCCTAGCATCGGCTGTCTACTTCTATGGTGGATATCCTTTCTTGAAGGGACTTTTTGATGAGTTGAAGAAAAGACAGCCTGGAATGATGACTTTAATTGCTGTAGCTATAAGTGTTGCCTATTTCTACAGCTCAGCAGTCGTTTTTGGCTTAAAAGGAAAATTCTTTTTCTGGGAGCTTGTCACGCTTATCGACATCATGCTGCTGGGTCACTGGATAGAAATGCGCTCTGTTTTGGGTGCTTCTAGAGCTTTAGAAGAGCTGGTGAAGATAATGCCGTCTGAAGCACACCTTTTAAAGGATGGTGAAACGGTTAATGAGACAGTTGATGTTAAAGTTGAACAGTTAAAAACTGGAGATAAAGTCCTTGTAAAACCAGGAGAGAAGATTCCGGTTGATGGGGTTGTTTTAGAAGGAAAGACGTTTGTCAATGAGGCAATGCTTACGGGAGAATCAAAGCCAGTTGCAAAGAAGGCTGGAGATAAGGTTATTGGTGGTGCCATAAATGGTGAGGGCTCGATTGTTGTTGAGGTTGAGAAGACAGGCAAGGATACCTACCTGAATCAGGTTGTCGAGCTTGTAAGACAAGCTCAGGAGAGCAAGAGCAAAACGCAGGACTTGGCAAACAGAGCTGCTTTAGCTCTTACAATCATCGCACTCAGTGTTGGAGGTGTAACGCTTGCTGCTTGGCTTACTTACGGTATGGGCTTTGTTTTTGCTATAGAAAGGGCGGTCACGGTCATGGTTATAGCCTGCCCTCACGCTCTCGGTTTAGCAATTCCTCTGGTTGTGGCCGTTTCAACCTCTATAGCTGCCAAATCCGGGCTGCTAATAAGAGACAGACAAGCTTTCGAGGGGGCAAAGGATTTGCAGGCCATTGTTTTTGATAAAACAGGCACACTTACGGAAGGAAGATTTGGTGTAACGGATGTTGTATCTTTCAATGAATCCTTCAACGAAAGCAGTGGGGAAAACGAAATTCTTCGCATTGCCGCGTCTCTTGAGTCGAATTCCGAACATCCAATCGCTCAAGGAGTTGTTGAGAGTGCTAAAAGAAAAGGAGCAAAACTCGATCACGCTGAAGAATTCAAAGCAATCCCGGGGAAAGGTGTAGAAGGAAAGATAAACGGCAAAGGCTACAAGGTGGTTAGCCCAGGATATCTGAGGGAAAATGGAATAGAAATCGAGAACGAAGAAGTGGAGAAGCTAAAACAGCAGGGCAAAACGGTAGTATTTCTGCTTGAGGATGGAGAGCTGGCTGGAGCTATCGCCCTGGCAGATGTGATCAGGGAAGAGTCTAGGGAAGCGATAGAAAGGCTGAAATCAGTGGGGATTCGATGTATGATGCTCACCGGTGATAACAGATTCGTTGCTAAGTGGGTGGCCGATGAACTCGGTCTCGACAACTTCTTCGCAGAAATTCTGCCCCACGAAAAAGCCGAGAAGATAAAGGAAGTTCAGAGGAATTACGTGGTTGCAATGGTCGGAGATGGGGTGAACGATGCTCCCGCTTTAGCCCAGGCGGACGTTGGAATAGCTATTGGAGCAGGCACAGATGTTGCGGTGGAGACCGCTGACATAATCCTCGTCAGAAATGATCCGAGAGATGTCGCAGATATTATAGCCCTCTCCAAGAAAACATACTCGAAAATGAGACAGAACCTGCTGTGGGCCACCGGTTACAATGCATTTGCCATTCCTTTGGCTGCAGGAGTTCTCTACAACCTCGGAATTCTCCTGACTCCTGCTGCTGGAGCAGTACTGATGAGTCTGAGCACGGTTATTGTTGCAATAAATGCGAGATTACTGAAGATGTAGATTAGGGGTTATTAGCTTAGTGTTAACGAATAAATATCTTTTAGGTTAATTAAGAGTGTGGTTAGGGTGTGGTAGAGGTTAGATTGCTAAAAGACCTGACAGAACTTGAAAAGTTGGTTGATAGCCTTATTCCGGCGGAAGATAGGATTGTACTCAAACCAAATCTGATAAACTCGAACCCACCACCCACAACGACTCCAGTTGATATAGTTGAGGTTCTGGCAAGATCCTTTCACACGAGGGGGTATGAGGTTGTAATTGCAGAAGGCTCCGGATGGGGTGAAACGGAGGAGGTATTCGAAAGGCTAGGTTATGGAAGGCTTGAGAGGTATGCAAGACTTGTGGATCTGAATAAAGACAATTTCGAGCTTAAAAGAAATCCTGAAGCACTTTTTCTGAAAGAATTCGAATGTCCTCTAACGCTCAAAGATTCGTACATAATTTCAATTCCGGTGTTGAAGGAGCATTCAATAACCAAAGTCTCGCTTTCCCTTAAAAACATGCTAGGGGCAACTTTAGGCGAGGGCAGGGTTGCAAAGAAGGGAAGGTTCCATAAAAAGCTGAAGGAGAGTATTGTGGACATTAACACGTATCTGAAACCCTCTCTTGCAGTAATAGATGGGAGGATAGCCGGATTGGGTGGCGAACTTTCATCAAAGCCTAAGAAGATGGGCGTGATTATCGTATCGAATGACTTGGTAGCTGCAGATGCGGTGGCAGCAAGCCTTCTGGGTTTTGATCCCCTTTCAATAGCCCACATAAAGCTTGCCGCAGAAGTAGGCCTTGGAGTGTCGGATCTCACCAAAATTAAGATTATTAAAGAATATTAAAGGAAAAATAGGAAAATTGAACCATGGGAAAAATGAACTATCAGAGGTTTTTAACTCCGGGTTTCAAACCTTTCGATCCCTTAAAGTTAGCCGCTGAAACCGAAAAACTCGTTACGAGAAAAACATCCGAAGGTCAGCTTAGAAAGTATACTTCCTTTTATTCAGTCCCAGTCTATCGGGGAATAGCAACAGGCTACGCTGTCGGATGTTGTTTGCGATGTATCTATTGCTGGTCTGGATGGAGCAGAGATTTCCCGGAAAGATTTGGAAGATTTTATTCTCCAGAAGAGGCTGCAAACGAACTGCTTAGAGCGGCAAGAGAGGGGATTGTCTATTCCGATTACTGGAGGAAGCAAATCCCATCTGTAAACAAACTCCGCATCTCGGGCTGTGAGCCGACAATAGGCAAAGAGCATCTGGTCGAATTAATCGAACTAACACCTGAAGACTACCTTTTTATTCTGGAAACGAATGGTATTCTGCTCGGAAACGATAGAAATTATGTTAAGAGGATTGCAGAATTCAAAGACAGGATTTATGTTAGAGTTTCTTTTAAAGCAGCAACTCCGGAGGGTTTTACCAAACGAACAGGCGCGATAGGGAAGTATTACGATCTACCATTCAAAGCTTTAAGATACTTGCTGGATGAAGGGGTTTATGCTAGAGCTGCAGCAATGACGGATCCTAAAACAATGCCGAGAGAGGAAAGAGACCTTCTAATTCAAATGCTTGGCGAAATTGATCGGATCTATCTTAGAGGAGGCCTTGAGGAAGAGGTGATAGACCCTTATGATATCACAATCAAGCGCCTAAAAGCCTATGAAGACGAGGAATACGCGAGAGTCCTCGAAAAAGAGATTCTGAGCGGTTCGAGTGAAAAATAGTCTGACGTTGACCATTCAAAGCAAAATCACATAATTCGGGATTATCTCTCCAAGTACCTTGTTCACAAAGGCTAAAGCGTAAGCTAGGCTTAGTAGAATCCCAGTCTGGAGGTGTATTGCAATCGTTAAGCCATTAGCCGGAGCAAGATTTCGCGGGTCTTCATAGAATCGCTTTGCGATGCTAACGGCTGCTTTTGCCTTAGGTAGGGTAAGAAGTCCTATGAGGAAGAACAGAGGTAGATGTCCCAGTAAAATAAAGACCAGAATTGCTGCATAGGGAATATACATAAGGAGGGTGTAAATGCTTACAGCTTTTCTTCTTCCAAGTCTAACAACCAGCGTTAGTTTGCCCGTCTCTCTATCCGCTTTGTAGTCAGGAAATTCGTTAATCCAGAGAACGGCTGTGATGAGGAAGCTTACGGGAAGCGATGCGAGCAAAGGTTCAATGGCAAGCGACTGGGTTTGCACGTAATAGCTTCCAAGAACGACAAGAACGCCGAAATTCAACCCTACAAGAAGCTCCCCTATCCCTTTACTCGCGAATTTGAATGGTGGGGCAGTGTAGAAGAATCCGGAAACTATACCGATTATGCCGAGATAAAGCACGGTAATGCCCCTAGCAAAAGTGAGGTACAGGCCAATCAAAGCCCCTAAACCAAAAAGGATTATCGCCTCAGCCAAAACCTCCTTTGGTGACATCAAACCCTGCTGGATTACTCTGCTCCCCCCAGAAAATGGAGTGATAAACTCCACATTTACGTTATCCGTCCCACTCTTGTAGTCAAAATAGTCGTTGGCAACGTTGGTGGCTGCATGAAGCAAGCATACTCCCACAAGGGTAAGAGCGAAGTAGAACAAATCAATCTCGCCGGTTTTTATCAGCGCTACCAGAGTTCCTAAAATTACCGGCACAATGGATGCGGTCAAAAAGGGAACTCTCAATTCCCTAACCCAGATCTTCAATTTCTCATGCACCCTCATTTTCACTGAACCCCCAATTAGAAATTTAGCTATCTTTAAACTCAAACTAAGGATAACAAAGGATAACAACAGTTAAATTTTACTCTACCTACTCCAGTCATGGAGTTTCTTAAATTCGAAAAGGAGGGAAAGGTCGCTAGGATCTCTTTCAACAGACCTGAAGTCCACAATGCCCTGAATATGGGATTGATAAACGAACTCTCCGAAACACTGGATGAATGCGAGAAGGATGAGAGTATCAAGGTAATTCACCTGAGAGGCGAGGGGAAGAGCTTTTGTTCTGGCGCGGATTTAAAGCAATTTCTTGAGTTTGCTTCGGGAACAGGAAATGCGATGGAGTACGGGCTGAAAATTCATTTATCCGTGCTCAAGAAAATGAGAGATCTACCAAAACCGATTATTGCCGAGGTGAAAGGGTATTCTATTGGAGCGGGCCTTGGGATTCTTCTGGCAACGGATTACGCTGTGGCAGCCAAAAGTTCAATTTTCTCATGTGGCTTTATTCTCGTCGGATTAAGCCCTGATTCTGGAACATCCTTCTTCATCCCCCGCTCGGTTAACTTCAAAAGGGCCTTTGAACTTATGTCAACAGGGAGGAGATTTTCAGCGGAGGATGCTTTGGAATACGGTTTCGTTACTGAAGTTGTTGAAGATGAAAGGCTCGAGGAGAGAGTTGCAGAAGTCATAAACATCTACTTGAACAGGCCAAGAACTGCTATAGCGAATCTTAAAAGGCTTTTGAACGTAAGCCACTCGAATAAGTTAGATGAACATCTCAGCTTTGAGTTAAATCTGGCAATGCTCTCAACCCTATCAAAAGATTTTGCTGAAGGTGTCAAGGCAAGTCTTGAAAGAAGGGAACCCGAATTCGAATAACTCAAAGTTAACAACGTTAAGTTTTTATAATCTTCTCCCTTAATCATACTGATGATCGAACTCGATGTAGATTTTCTCTCAAAGTTCATAGGCAGGTATTCACTTGGTAAAGAAAATGGAAATGGGTCTACCCACTTTTTAAGAATAAAAATTCCAGGTGGAGTACTAAAACATAAAAATCTAATAGAAATTGCAGAACTTGCAGACGAATTTGGCAGGGGTTATGCGGAGATAACAACTAGACAGGATATTCAACTCCACTGGATTAACCCAGATGAAGCAATTGAGATTTTTGAAAGGCTCTACAGAATGGGCTTCACGACTGATCTCTGCGGTCAGGCTTTTAGAGAAACTTGTCATGGAGATGTCAGAAATATTGTATGCTGTCCGTTAATGGGAAAGACAGGCCCGAATTTTAGTCAGCCAGCTATTGAGATTGACAATTTCTTTTCGGGCAAGAGCGAGTACATAACGCTTCCCCACAAATTCAAGATAGCATTAACGGCATGCGGAAATGATTGCATCAAACTCCATGCGAACGATCTCTCCCTTTTTTGGATGGGGGGTGGCTTCATACCTTTTTTTGTAGGTGGAGGAATGGGTGCATCTCTTCCTGGCGTGAGAGTTGCCGAGCCTATGGGAATAAAAATACCGGCTGAAAGAGTCTTTGACTTTGTGAAGGCGGTTGTAGATGTGCATAAGAAATTCTCGAATATTGAATCCAAAGCTAAAGCAAGGTTCAAGTTCCTAGTTCATGAATGGGGTGTTGAGAGGCTACGAAAGAAAATTGAGGAAATAACAGGAACCTTTCCCGAAATCTCGGAAGAAGTGAAATTAGGAGAAATGGGAATCGAACATACTCATGGAATTCAAAAAAATGGACGCTACTTTTTCACGCTTCCGGTCTTGGGAGGGGTCCTGGATTCTGACAAACTCAGGCAAATTGCTGATCTCAGTAGAAGGTATGGTGATGGGGAGATACGTCTCACTCCTTGGCAAAACGTCGTGCTCGTTGATATCGATGCTGAAGATCTTGAAGCATTGAAAGACGAGCTAAAGGGGAATTTCAACCTCAAAACTCCCTACAGGGCGGTAGGATGTGCATCGGATTTTTGTGGAAGAACTGTTGTGCATTCAAAGCAGGTTTTAAAGGATATAACTCAGAATTTACCTTTAAATCTGAGTGTTGCTGTAAGTGGATGTGGTAACGCGTGCAGCTGCCATCCTCTCGCTGACATCGGACTCGTTGGGAGGGTAAAGCGTCAAAAACAAGTTTACGATATCTACGTAAGAGGAAGACTTTTCAAAAAGGATGTTGTACCTAATCTAATCACGTCTTGCCTAAAGGAGGGATTGTATGAAGTTAAAGCTTGAAAAAAAAAGGTGATAGATACGTTCTGGACTGTAAAAATTTAAGCTGTCCGTTTCCGCTCACAATGTCGAAACTTGCACTGAAAAAGGTTGATGAACTTGAAGTAATCACCAATAATCCTCCATCCGCAAAGGACATTCCCGAACTGCTCTCCAAACAGGGTTACCAAGTGGAAGTAAACCGGAAAAACGGTCTTTGGAGAATCTACATTCGGAAAAATAGATAGGATTTAGTTGGGGGAAAGGCATGCCCGGCATAATCATTCACAGTGGTGATTGGGACAGGATTTATCATGGATTGAGTATAGCTTCCATGTATGCTTTTTTTGAGAAAAAGGTGGTGGTTTTCCTTACTTATTGGGCTGTTGAGACGATAGTTAAAGGAGAAATCACTTCAAAGGAAGGAAAAGTGGATGTGATCGGGGAAGGGATACAAAAAGGGATATAGGGTCCTTACCAAACTAGCTCTCAGCTAACCTCTGCAACACCTTCTTCTC
>JACDNU010000042.1 GCA_017656505.1 Archaeoglobus sp.
GGGTTTGGGAGTTTAAGAAAAGAAATTGAGTTGTCTATTCAGCAAGCACCCTAAACATATTTCTCTTTCTGGCCCCTTAGTTTTCTGATTTCATACTTAATAGTTGGAATAGTAATGGAATTGAAGAAAGTTTTGAGGTTGTAATTTTATCATTTGGCAACTTTCAAAATAGTTGGAATTAATTTACAATTGACTTACAAAAACATCAAAACAACCAAAAGATTCACAATTAGAAAATATATCCTATTAAAGATTTTTACCTTCAAAAAATTTTAATAAATATCAATAAAACAATGTCCAGATGATCGAGATCAGAGAACTCTACAAAACATACGGAAGTAAAGTTGCTTTAAACAACTTAAGCATTACAGTAAACGATGAGATTTACGGCCTTCTCGGCCCTAACGGAAGCGGAAAAACAACTTTGATGAAGATTCTCGTTGGAATTCTAAAACCGACAAAGGGCAAAGTTCTGGTTGAAGGTGTTGATGTATCAAAAAATCCATTGAAGGCAAAGGAGATTGTTGGCTATGTCCCTGAAACTCCCATCCTTTACGAGAGCCTCACACCCAGCGAGTTATTTGATTTTATTGGCAAGATAAGAAATATTCCCAAGGAAGAGCTTGAAGAGAAAGTTAATAGTTACATCAAAGCATTTGGAATCGAAGCCTACATCGAGCAATTCATTGGAGCGCTGAGCTTTGGTACTCAGCAAAAGATTTCCATCATATCTGCACTCCTTCATAATCCAAGTGTTCTGGTATTAGATGAGGCCATGAATGGTCTGGATGCCAAAACCGCCAGAATCTTCAGAGAGCTGTTATTTGAGTTTAAAAAAGACGGAAAAAGCATAATTTTCTCAACCCACGTTCTGCCACTAGCAGAGATTATTTGTGACAGAGTCGGCGTTATCTATCAGGGAAAGCTGGTAGCTGAAGGTAGTGTCGAGGAGTTAAAGGAGGAGGCTCATGAGAGAAATCTGGAAGATGTATTTTTGAAGCTGACAGAAAGTAAAGAGGAGATTTATGAGATAATACACGCTTTAAGACCCTAAGTTCTGAGATTTGAGGTTTAATTCCAAGGGATAACATGTTTGAAATCGTTAGAACCCTTTACAAAGAACTGCATTATCAGATGCTCAAAAGAGACCCGAGACTTAGCGAAGAAAAGATGCTTAAAGCGTTAAACAGGATCAGTGTAAAGAGAAATGTAGTAAAGATCTCGTTTTTATACCTCTTCTTTGGTAGTTTTCTTGCGTCAGGGATTGTTTTCACGGATGAAAAAATTGTAATTTCCTCCTTGGCAGTTACGATTGCAACTCTATCTTTTGTTTTTGCTTTATACGCCACAGTCGTTAATTCCTCTCATTCCCTCTCTATAGGCCTTTTTGAACCTCTAAAGGTTCTGCCAGTAAGGATCGGGGCAGTTTACTTAAGCGAATTGCTTATGCTTGATATCATCCCTACTTTAGCGATAACAATTCCGACTGTTGCTGTCGTAACAGTAAAATACCCCTTGTCCGGAATACTGCTTTTTCTGTGGACTTTGGTTGGCATCTTCATCGGGCACACTATTGGCCTGCTAGTTCTATCCACTTTTGGGCTTAGAGTTAGCTACAGAAAGACAAAAGGACAGCTTTTAAGGAATCTGATTAGGATTTTCGGTTTGATCGTAATCATGAGTGCATTCTATGCTTTGAATTACTTCCAGAGATATCTTATGCAGTACAGCGAGAGATTTGCAGATGTTTTTGAAAAATATGCCCTAGCCTACCCCTTCTCCGTATCCTCGATATTCGAGCCGGAGAGAAGTTCGATTCTTTTGGTAGCCTATGCCTTTGTGTTCCTACTTCTCTATCGCTTCTCCATAAACAGAGTCTGGAAGGGAGTACTTGAACCCAAAATGGTCGTTGAAAGCAGGCCGAAAAGCTTTAGTGTAGGTTTTGGTGGGCCAATCTTAGCTTTAGCTATTAAAGATCTGAGGCTAGTCTTCAGGAAAACCTCTATGATTGCCGGTTTGCTAATTCCCCTTTACTTCATCCTGCCCCAGATATTCATGGTTGTCAGAGATGGTAACTTCCCCAAAGAGCTTGTTATTGGTATGATAGCAGTTGTCTCATTTTTCTCAACAATAAATGCAGATATATTGCTGAGAGTTGAGGGAAAAGAAATAGATTTTCTGAGGATTTTGCCTGTGAAAAAGAGTCAGTTCATCTTAGGCAAGGCTATTTCGATGTCTGTATTGCCCGTAGTTTTTTCAGTAGCTCTCGTTTGTTTGGGATTTTACTTTGACAGAATCGCTTTGATATTTCTACCCCACGCCTTTTTGATGCCGTTTGATGTTTCTTTGCTCTCGATGATTTATCTATTCCACTACAAGGGAGAAGAGATAGGAATTCCAGAGAAAAACCTCCTAAATACCATCGTAACATTAGCCATAAACGGCATCTTCGTGGGGACTATAACTTTACCGTTATTTTTGATTTCCTTTCCTATTGGATTTGCCATCAGCCTTCTTATCGCCGTGGTATCGTTTGTTGTGATGCTTTGGAGGATACGAAAATAAAGGTTGTAAATTAGGGTAACTAAAAAAATAAAAAATGTAAACATATAAAAACGGCAGAACTCAGCTTTTAGAATTTAGTGAGCCTAAAGGCTAAAACGAAAGCCAGCATTATCAGCGAGATATCTATAGGGAATATCATTATCGTTTTACCAAGCGAGAAAATAAACAGAGAGAATATCAGCAGGGGTAAAGCAATGAAAACAATCTTTTTTGGAGCCTTGAAGGTAATATGACCCCATTCTGCGGCAAATTTCAGCAGTAAGCATGCTGATACAAAAATTGTAATGTAATGCACAATAAAGCCAGCTAAATCGGCTGCTCTTCCGCTAAATCCAAGCGATTTGAAGAGAGAGTAAGCAGAGATTGCCGAAAGTGTGGCCACAAGGTAGCTTGCGATGACTATCGAGATAAGGTTCGCGGCGTTTCTCAACCTGAATACGTTTACCATAGAGTGAAATTGATGCTTTAAACGAAAAGTTTAACGGTCAAATTAATTTTTGAGATAATATATTTCTAAATGTATGGTCAAAAGCGTTATATGTCAGATTAAAAGACGCTGACGTGAAGACGGCGACGTGCTCAGCAAAAACCTGTATTCCAAGATAAGACGGCGAGGTGAAGAGCGTTGGAAAAAATAGGGAATAAAATCTTAATTTTCGTGCTTTTCATACTCCTCATGAGCACAGCAGCTGCCTTTAATGTAAAGCCGGCCAACATCAGCGACAAAGAGCTTGAAAAGATCATAACCAACGACGCTCCAGATGAGCGGAAGGTGTCGTTCTGGGAGCTGCCACTCTGGATAAAAATCCACCACATTATCTCGCTCGTCATCGGCTTCGTGGCTGTGATTAAGCTTCTGCCCTTCGTGATAGCCAGAATCAAGAGTGTATTGGAAAACAGAAAGCGATCTAAGGTTCTGTCTTTCATAGAGAAGAATCCCGGCTTGTCCATCGCTCAGCTCCAGAATGAAACGGGCATAAACAGAAATACCCTGAAATACCATATACGAATTCTTGAGAGAGAAGGTCTAATCTCAAGCGTGAAGGTGGGGAACAAAAGGCTCCTCTTCACAGACAAACCCGCCGATCTCACCTTTTTGGTTGTTAAGAATTCAGAGAGGAAGAGCCAGATAATGAGCATCCTTTCCGAGGGTGATGGATTGAAGCTGAAGGAAGTTTCTAAAAGAATGAATATAAGCTTCAAGCTCCTCTATCACCACGTGAAGGAGCTGGAGAAACTGGGGCTTGTCAGTGTGGAGAAAGGAAGGATCTATCTAAAAAGGATGTCTCAGTCGTAGATTACGACCAGTCTGTAGAACTTGTTGCCGACCTTGAAAACGCTCGTGTTACCTTTTACCAGCATGCTGATGAATTCATCTGTCGTTTTATCACTCTTGGGAACTTTTATAGCTTCTTTGGTTTCGATAGCCGCCTTAACGTAGTGGAATTTGTTCAGCTCCATATGGCTAATTTCGATGTACCTGGCTGCTGAATTAACGCTTTCGACCCTTATATACTTATCAATACCGAATATGGTATGATTGAAGTATGATATCGCTGCTGGAGCTAAGAGAAGCGATATTACAACGATTACGTGCCAGTGCCTCATTTGCACCAATTCTGAGCATGGATAACTAAACTTTTTCGGTTTTGTACCGACATCGATACGATTCTCAGGCTATTAAGGAATGACGGTATTTTCTAAGATGTCTAAAAGCTGTTAGCGTTAAACTTAAAAAAATCTAGGCCCTTGCCAAAACGCGTATTATGTCCTGTCTGGCAACGATACCTATAAGCTTTCCTTGCTTATCTACCACCGGAAGCCTGTTGAAATCCTTTTTACGCATGATTCTGGCAGCCTCAGAAATAGACGCTTCCGGAGAAATCGTTACCGGCTTTTTCGACATCACATCATTCACCGATCCATTTGTGAGTGTTTCCTGCCTTTTTTTAATCTTTTCAGGAATCTTTCCAACCTTTTTCCAGTAGTTATGGATTTCGAGGAATGAGAAAGGGTTGAATGGGTTTATCTCAATTTCTGGCAGCTCGATCAAAGAGTTAAGCTTGACTATGTCGGCTTCGCTTATTACACCTACAACTTTCCCATCTTCATCAACAACCGGGGCACCGCTTATTCTGTGCTTTCTCAAGGTTTCGATCACATCGGCTACTCTATCATTTGGCTTAAACGATATGACGTTTGTAACCATGATGTCCCCAACCTTCATTTTATCACCTCATAACGCAGCAAGGATGTCGGCCCTAGCAACGATGCCAACCAGCTTACCGTTTTCAACAACGGGCAAGCGGTTGAAACCTCTCGAATGCATGATCGATGCCGCATCGTAAATCGAGGCATCTGCATCGATCGTTTTAGGATTCTTGGACATCACATCTCCTACTCTCGTCTTAGCCGCTTTCTCTAACTCCTCCTTTATGTCTTCCCTCTCCATAAGGTGGAATAGTTTGAAGAAAGGAAACCTCTCTGCCTCAAGAACCTTCAACACATCTGCCTCGCTGATAATACCAACGACTTCACCTTCCTCATCTAAAACAGGGGCTCCCGATATCCCGTTTTTTCTAAGTATTTCTGCTGCTTCAAGCAAGGTGTCATCCTCGCTAATCGTAACAACGTTTTTTGTCATTATTTCCCTAACAGTACGCATGACAGACAATTATTTGGATGGTTTAATTCTCTTTCGCTTTAACGCTTTTAAATCCAAATCAAAATATCAAACATTTAATCTTCCTAGAATGGATGGCATCTGACATCGACAATACCTTGCATATGCAATATTTGTAGGTTTAATAGTACTCAGAATCCTTGAGGTGAGACCGCAATGAGCATCGACTTCAGTTGCTTGATCGGTCTGAGTACTACACCTCTAAAATTGAAGATACTTGAAAAACTGAAAAACCCCAATAGGGTTTCAGATCTTGCAAGATCCTTAGATGTGCCGAGAAACACCATTAAGCCCCACATAAGAAGCTTTGTTGAGGCTGGATTGATCGAAAGGTGTGGTGAAGGCTACAGGCTAACTCTTCTGGGCAACATCGTTTTAGAGAAGGCTGTTGAAATTGAGAAAATTCTATCAATTGACAGAGATGTGCGGGATTTCTTCCTAACCCATGATACATCTCCAATTCCGGAAGAACTGATAGGAGACATCCACTACATTTGTGGAGGTCGTTTGGTTCGAAGTGTAGATCCGTTTGAGCTGTCTGAGGACTGGATAAAAATTCTCAAAGCGTCGAACTGGATAAAGGGAGTTTCGCCAGTTTATCATCCAGAGTTCCCAGCTCTTTTTACAGCTTTGGCAGAAGAGAGAGATATAACGCTTGTTCTGACGAAAGATGTGTTCGAAAAATGTATGTCAGAGCATCCAGAACTCGTGAAGAAGTTTATTGGGCTTGACGGGGAGATGCGCGTTTGTGGCGATGTAAAAGTAGCTTTCGTTGTCGCTGAAAAAGGGTTTGCTATGGGTCTTTATGCTGGCAATGTGTACGATGCAAATCACATCTACGTTTGCACGAGCGATGAGGCTGTGTGCTGGGGGTTAAAGCTTTTTAACCACTTTTATAATAAATCTACGGTAGTCGAGTATCACCTATGGGCGGGTAGAAACACCCATGGGTGTATTTGAAAGAACAATTTTTATATATTTACAACATAATCTCCTTGTATGCGCAGGTTGATGCTGGTATTGGTACTATTTGCTTTGCTTGCAGTTCTGCTGGCTGGCTGCACCCAGATGAGTGCCGAAGAGATAGCGAAGAAGGTTGAAGAGAAGTACGACGCCGTAAGGGACTTTAAGGGAATCCTTCGAGTTACAGCCGAAGGAAAAAGCGGAAAACAAGTGATGGAACATGAATACGTTTTCAAAAAACCGAACAAGATGAGAATGTACAACAAAAAGATGGGTACGCTGGTAGTTTCAAACGGTGAGAAAACGTGGATTTACGATGAGAAGAAAAACGAAGTCTTCGTAATGGACATTGGACAGTACAATCGGGCAAACCCGGACTACGGTAAGCTTGTTAAGGACATGCTTAAGCACTATGACGTGAAGCTTCTTGGCAGCGAGAAGGTATCGGGCAGAGATTGCTATGTTGTTCAGCTAATACCCAAAGATAACAAAGAAGCTGAATCGAAGATGTGGGTGGACAAGGAGTACTGGTATCCGCTGAAAATCGAGTATGGCATGGGAGGAATTAAGTCCATAGTGGAGTACATCAATGTGGAGTTCAATACTGATGTAAATGATGATGAGTTCCAGTTCACTCCGCCAGAGGGGGCGAAAATAAAAACTGAGGAAGATCTTGGAATTAAGAAGTTCGACAGCGTTGAAGAGGCGCAGAAGCACATGGACTTCAAGATTTTGAGGCCGACATACACTTCAGGCTACGAGTTGAAGAAAGTAACTCTGATGTTCAATTCAGTTAGCCTCATGTACATCAAGGAGGACAAGATGCTGATGATATCCGAAGTCAAAGGTAAAGATCTACCTACGGTGCAGAATGCTGAGAGGGTAAAGGTTGGAGATAGCCAAGGCTTGTATGCTGAAATCTATGGAAGCAGCATGCTCGTGTTCAAGAAGGGCGATGTACTGATAACAATAACTGGAACGATTGACAAGGAAGAACTAATCAAGATTGCTGATTCCATGGGGTAGGCAGATACTTACTTTTATTTTTTAGAATTATAAGAATTACCTACTTACTTGAAAAGCGTGAGAAGGTGTGGAAAGTAGGAAAAAGCAAGGAGCTGAAACATGGGTAAAGTTTTAAAAACCGTTGATGAAACACTAATGCTTCTTAATGACCCTCAACTGGCGTCGCAGGCGGGAAGACAGACCTTAAACGAAGATTACTATTTCGGCAATGGTATTAGCGTTAATAACAACTTACGTGGCTTTAACTTCTCCTGCGTTTGTATGGCGTATTTTTGCATTTTTATTTTGGTTGAACACCTTTTGCGAGTGTCGTCTGTGGTATAGGCTGAAAGTGGGTGAAAATGTACGAGTACAAGTTAACACCCATTGATGTAGTATTCCTAAATCTTTCAAGTCCCTTAGTGCTTTCAATCGTGATCGTCGTCTCCTTGGTAATAGGATACTTCATTCAGAAAGCTGAATCTAGGAAAGTTAAGGTTTTGCTCACCATCATTCTGGTTTTCGTAATAATCTCTATTCCGTTATTGACCACAGCTAAACTGTTTCTCGGTTGGGACTGGTACGGCTACGAATACGACGGCAAACTCCACGTAAAAGCATGGCCTGTTGATGAATTTGTGGATTTGAGGAATGCTGAAATCATTTTAACGAACTCAAGTGAATGGAGACCAAAAATCAGGACATTTGGAGAAGGAACAACGTATTTGGGGATGGGATACTACAAACTCGAAAACGGAGTTAAAGCTGTCGTCTTCAGACATAAAAACAGCGATAGCTTTGTGGTTATAAATGCGAGCGGTAAATACTATGTGATAATACATCCGGGAGTGGAAAAGCTATATAAAATAATGAGGGTGAAAAAATGAAGTACAGGTTGCCAGCAGGAAAAAGCGTAAAAGTTCTGACTCTAATAGCATTTCTTATACCCTTACTACTTTTAATCTGGTTTTATACAATCGATCTTCTCTTTCTGGGCATTTCAGTAACAATTCCGCTCTTTGCAGTGTTCGCTGTTGTCTATGCTTACACTCCAAGGGAGGTTGTGCTGGAGAATGATAAAGTTGTAATAAAAAGGATGTTTGGAAAGGTAACAATACCTTACAGCAAGATCAAAGAAATTTCTTATCTTGAAAAACTTAGCTGGAAGTCTATAAGGCTTTTCGGCTCCGGTGGTTTATTCGGGTGGTTTGGATTATTTCATGTTCCCGGAATTGGTGAAGTATGGGTTTATGTGAGAAGAAGGAATGATTTTGTTTTGATAAAAGCAGACAAAAAGTATCTGATTTCCCCAGAAAATCCCAAAAAGTTCATAACAGAACTAAAAGAAAAATTGAGGTGAGAAAATGAATCGAATAGTAAAAGAAGAGCTGATGAGGAGTATTGCAGTATTTTTCTTTGCTTTGATTTTTACAGCATATGTGATTACCAAGTTTGATAGCCTGCAAATGCATTTACAGTTCTCGGCATTCCTCTGCTAATAACTGCAATTGTATTCACCTTGCAGGTAGTGAGGAGGAGAGGAGAGGCTTACACTCAAGTGAGTAAGAAAAATATTGCAGCGCTCTTAACAATTCTAACTGCGGTGATGCTTGTAACGAGGCTTGCCTACGTTTTTGTCAATCTAAACGCTTACGCCTACAACCTTGCTGCAGTTTTTCTCCTATTTGTACTATCTTTTCTGTGGTACAGAAGGACTGAAGGTGAACTGAATAAGACTTTGCTTGCAAAGCATACTGCTACGTCATCACCTATCTTTATACTCCTCGGGTTGATGGGTTTGAGCCTGAAGAACTTGCATCCAACGCCATATACAGTAATTTGGTTTGCAAGCTGGGGTGTGGTTTTGCTCGCCTCCGTTTTTTATTATGTGAATGCAAAGAAAAGGAGGAATTGACTTAGAATAAAAATAGAACATGGAAAATTGTGGTCTAAAATGTTTAAATCGTTAGACATCTCACTCTTTAGACTGCTTCGCAAACCTCGTCTCAAAAAACATATAACAAACATGCTGCTACGCTCCACCCAAATTTCGCAAACTTTGTAGTCTGCCAGACGTTAGGCAAAGCTCGCTGCCACCAAACCCAACAAAAATTTAAAATTTAGAAATTAGAAAATGAAGTAATAACATGAAAGAAGAACTCAAAATAAAACTGGGCGAGGAATTCAAGCCAGCACCACAATTTAAGAAGCTTTATTACATCTACTTTGTACTGGCAGTCATCTTTGGTATTTTAGTATGGTACATTCCTATATTGCTTTTCACTCCTTTTGAGGTAAAATTTGGTTTTTCGATACCAATTTTAGCTGTTTTAATCTTCATAGTCTACTGGATTTCAAAGTACTATGATTCAATGGTCTATAAGCTTACTAAAGATGAAATCGTGTGGAGAAGAGGAGTATGGTTCAAAAATACAGGAATTGTACCCTACAACAGAATAACGAACATAGATATTGGCCAAGGTCCTATTTCAAGAATGCTTGGAATTGCTTCTCTCAAAATTCAGACTGCTGGTTATTCTGGTTCATCTGGAGGATTTGGAGGGGTAGCTGAAATAAAAATAGAAGGAGTTAAGCAATTTGAAGAATTAAGAGAGTTGATAATGGAATTTGTCAGAGGTAAAAAGCCAATAGCGGTGGAAACTTATGGGGAAGAGAGCATTAACTTAAAAATCCTCAACGAATTGGTTAAGATACGAAAGTTGCTGGAGAAATCTTCAGAAAAACGAATGAAATATACTTAGGTTGCTCACACTTTGTAGTGCTTGCCTTGCCTCCGGTCACTTGAAAGGAGATGTGGTGGCTTCGCTACGCTTCGCCAAAATTTGCTATTGGCAAACTACGCATATCCGCAAAACGTTAAGTGAAATCGGGCTCCGTGGTGGCTTGAGAAGGAATAATTTAAAAATTAGAGGAGGTAATTAAAAATTAAATTTATAAATATCAAAAAGAAAAAGCATGCAATCATAGGAGGATTTTCAGGAGGAATCGCAGGGGGCTTAGCAGGTAGTTTTGGTTTAGGAATTTTGGAAGGTGTGTTGCTAGGTGTTTTATCGTTTATCATTATAGAGATAATAATATATCTTCGGCAATAATGATAGAAACAAAATGAGTGAAAGAACAATGATTAGAATGAACCAGATAGTAAAAGAAGAGCTGATGAGGAGTATTGCAGTATTTTTCTTTACTCTAATTTTTACGTGTTTCCTGCTGGTGAAGTTCATTTTGCCAGCGAGCTTCTTCACCGTTATAGAGATTTCTCTGCTCATTACAGCTGCAGTGTTTGCCATTCAGGTTAAAAAGAAGAGTGGTAAGACTTACGAGAAGCCAAACATGAGGATGTCGCACTGCATGCTGTGATTATCGGTAGAAAATTGAATTAACTTCAAAGCTCAATGGAGGTGAGTCTTCAAGCTTATAAATTTCCTATTCCCCTTCCTCAATTTTTCATTTTTTATAGTTTGCTGTTGGCTTTTTCTGAGAAATGTGCTTAATTCCCAACCTGAAATTTATATTTCAAAATAAATGGTCAGAAAATTTAAATTGAGAATAGAATAAAATCTAACAAAAACAAAAGTGTTTAAAACTCTCCAGGAGGTTTGAATTTGTGAAAATATCCGCTTCACCGGCCATATCAGTCTTAATCTTCACTATATTGATTGTAGGGTGTATTGGCCCAGAAATCCAAAGTTCAAAGGTTACACCCGCTAAAACTCCTGCTCAAACTCTAACGCCCTTCCCTACTGCAACTCCAACACCCACGCCAACCCCCTTACCAGTTCCAACTCCAACACCGGTTCCGGGAATTGCTCCAACTCCGTTAGTCCTCCCGGCAATTATCGAAACAGATAAGCCAAGCTACCTCAGAGGCGAGCAGGTAAGGATAAAGGTAACGCTTAGAAACACCCTCTCGGATGAAATAACCGTCAACTCCCCAGAGATTAGGATAGAGGGGATGCTCGACAATCCCGCCAAGGTCTTTCCATCAGGTTCAAAGAAGATCAGGCTAAAAAAGGGAGAAAGCGTTTCCTTCGAAGCTGTGTGGAAACAGGCTGACGCGCTGCCGGGTAGCTACACGATAAGAGTAGTCCCTACCAGAGTAGAAAATTGTAACATGTGCTTCTTCAGCGGGCAAAAGGAGATCCTCATCACTTATCCTCGTGGAGCTCTAAACAAGACGCTAAACCTAAACCTGACGAAGGATGGATTAACTCTGCAGAAAATCGTTTTTACCCCCGAACGAACAGATGTATATCTTCGGACAAAGGTTCCTGTTGTCTATCCTGAAGTTCCCGGAAACATACCGCCACCTCTCCCAACCCCTCCGGATGTTCTCATGTCCTATTCAGCGAAACTAAAGGTGGATGGAACTTACTATCCGATCAGGCAATATGGCTACAAACCCGATGGCAACTGGACGGTAATTTTTCTCACGAGCCCATTGCCAAAAGATGCAAAGAGGCTGAGCTTTGCAGTTAAAAATTCCGAAAGTTTGGAGTTTGATGTGAATTTGAGATGAATGTGAAGTAATGGGAGGTACAAGCTTGATAGAGGTCGAAAACCTCACGAAAGTGTATGGAGATTTCAAGGCTCTGGATGGTTTAAGCCTAACAATTGAGGAAAACGAAGTATTCGGATACCTCGGCCCTAATGGAGCAGGAAAAACAACAACGATCGGCTTGATGATGGGAATGCTCCAGCCAACCTCGGGCAGTATAAGAATTGCTGGTATAGATGTTGAGAAAAATCCACTCGAAATAAAGAAGATATGTGGATACCTGCCGGAGAATGTGGGATTCTATAATAACATGACTGCAAAGCAGAACCTCCTCTATTTTTCCGAATTTTACAGATTTCCAAGAGAGGAAGCTATCAAAACAATTGACGCTCTGCTTGAGCTTGTGGGAATTGCTGATGCTGCGAATAAAAAAGTTGGGGAGTTCAGCAAGGGGATGAAGCAGCGTCTCGGCCTAGCTCAGGCCTTGCTAAATGATCCAGAGATTGTATTCCTTGATGAGCCAACTTCTGGCCTAGATCCGCAAGGGGCAGCAGATTTCAGAAAGATCATCCGAGATTTAAAAAAAGAGGGAAAAACTATTTTCTTCTCCTCTCACATTCTTTCTGAAGTCAAGGAGGTCTGCGAAACCGTTGGTATAATCAACAGGGGCAGACTCATAGCCAAAGGGAGGATTAAGGAGTTCAATCAGACTGTTACGATAGTCGTTGAAACCGAGCCACCAATTAACACTTCTATTCTGGAGCCTTTCGGAAAGGTAAAGGTTAGGGATTCCCAGGCAATTGTTGAAGTTCAGAAGGATTGCAGATTGGAGATATCAAAAACCCTGATCGAGGAGGGCTACCTGATAAAGGAGCTTCACCTTGTGGAGCCGAGCTTGGAAGAAATCTATCTAAAGCTGGTTGAGGAGGAGTAAACATGTTGATCGTAGCCAAAAAGGAGTTCACAGATCAGATCACAAGCAAGAGATTTATATCGGTGCTTGCAATAATGCTAATTTTTTCTGCAGTGTCGATCTATCAAGGGGCCGATGAATTCATAAAGCAGTACAAAATGTTCGAGAGTGGAAGCTTAGGCGAGGAATCTAAACCGTCTATAATCAGGATTTTTGGCTTCTTCGGCTCTGCGGGTATCCTCACATTCGGTGGGATTCTAGGATTGCTTATGGGATTTGATCTGATAACCAGAGAAAAAGAAACAGGATCTCTGAAAACCCTGCTTTCCCATCCAGTCTTCAGGGATCAAATAATAAACGGTAAGGCCTTGGGAGCTTTCGCAGCGTTATGCATCGTTGTTGCTTTAACAATCGTAATCGCTTTGGGCATGTTAACGATGAAAGGCTTCATTCCAACCCTTGATGATTTAGTTGCAATACTAAAATTCGGATTGATAACCCTAGCATATCTTTTCACTTTTTTCTCAATAGCCTTGTTTTCATCAACTATCGCCAAGAACTCCAGTTCTTCGCTCCTGATAGCATTTGGCATCTTTCTAGTTCTGTCGATTGCAATTCCAATGTTGGGTAGTTTTGTCGCTCAGGCCGTTGTCGGCAGCCCCCCAGAAATTGAGCCCCCGATGCCACCGGTAAGTGAGAATCCTGAAAATCTGGAAAAAAGCCCGGAATGGCAAGAATACCGGAAAAAGATGCAGGAATATGAGCAGAAGATGAACGAGTACTATGACAGACTGCGAGCGGTTCAGGAACTGTTTGGAATCTTTTCGCCGAGCACGAATTACATAACACTTGTTTCTTCACTCTCTGAAAGGACTTTCATGCCATTTCAGACGAAGGACGTAACGAAAAACGTGGTCGGCTTCGTAGTTCTGCCAATCGTCTTTTTTGCTATCAGCTATATAAAATTCCTACGGATGGAGGTAACATGATTGGTACAAAGATAGGAAAAATCAGAGGAGTGGGTTTTTTAACGGTTTTAGTTCTTGTCGCGTCTCTTTTAGTTGGGTCTGTGGAGAGCGATATCAAAGGTGTGAATGCTGTCCCCGGAGAGACGGTAACTTTTAACCTCGTTGTCACGAACGACAGAAGCTACGAAAGGAACTTTCAGCTCAGCTATACTGCTCCGGAAGGATTCGTTGGGAAGTTCATCTACAATGGAAAGGAAATCGAGACGTTAACGCTGAAAGCAAATGAGTCAAAATCAATTCAGTTTCAGCTTGAAATACCACATAACGCCAAAGAAAAAGAGTACTATGTATTTGTACAGGCTGCAGGTAGTTTAGCACTTAGGATAAACGTAAAAATGCCGGAAAAGCCGCTGGAGATAACTCCATCCATAACTGGTGTGGCGATTGAGGCTGGAGACACCGTTTCATTTCCGATTTTAATCAAAAACAAGCTTAATGCTGAATATGCTGTCAGCCTATCATGCAAACTTCCAGAAAATTGGAGCTACAGATTCATCGAGGGCGGAGTTGAAATTTACAGAATAATTCTTAAACCAAATGAAGAAAGGTCTGTGAGTTTAGAGATCGAATCCGACAGCAGTTCTGATGTAAAAGAGTACGAAGTCGTACCATACTTCAACAATCAATTTACCAAGCTAAGCGTTAAGATAACAAAAACACACAAGGGAGAGAACGGGAAGATCAGGCTTAAGGTTGTAAGCAAGGAAGGCGAGCCAATCGCATCAGCAATGATAGCTGTAACCCATGTCACATCCTCAGAATTTGGGAGTATGTCCTCAGAGGTGAGATTTTTTACTTCTGCAGATGGCTCAGTAACAATTGAAATCTCACCGGAAACCTATACAGTGAAAATATCAAAAGAAGGTTTCTATGACAAGGAAATCAAGGATGTTGGAGTAAAGGCGGGGAAAACAACAGACCTCGGAACCGTAGTTCTGGATAAAAAGCCTTACTATGCCAAACTCAGCGTTGAAAATCCCAAGATAAGCTTTGTCATTGGAAGCGGTAACCCAGTTTTTAGGCTGAGGCTTGATAACGTTGGATATGCAGACGACACTTATAAACTCAGCGTAGTAGGCCTCCCAGAGAACTTCTATTACAAGTTCAAAGAATCTGAGCAATCCACAGAAGGAATTTCGGAAGTCTATATTAAAAGTGGCGAATCGAAAAATGTGTATCTCGAAGTCTTGATTCCTCCCAATGCCGAGACTGGAACCTACAACCTAACGCTGTTTGTTGACGGACATTATTCTACCAAAAGAAATCTCACTCTTGTTTTGAGAGGAGAATACAAGGTGTTTTTTGAGTCACTTCGGGGCTATGTTGTAACTACTGAGGCAGGAAAAATGGCTGAATTTAGAGGTATTCTGAGAAATGTTGGGGGCGTAGCTCTGACGAACCTGAACTTCAGCGTTAACGCACCATCGCGCTGGAGAGTTAGCGTCAGTCCATCCAGCCTTCCTGTTCTTGAGGCGAAAGATAGCATTCCAGTAAGAGTCGCGATTCAGATTCCACCAGATGCTCTGCCGAGTGAGTATAAGCTTACGCTGAGTATAAAGAGCGATCAGGTAAATCAAGAAGAGAGGTTCAGAGTTATAGTGAAGGAGAGAAGCAATGCTGCACTTCTTGGCGGTGTAATCATCGTGGGAGCTCTTATCGGGCTTTTTATTATTTTCAGGAAGTTCGGAAGGAGGTGATGCAAAAGTATGCAAATATCCTTTTTTTTATAACTTCAATAGTCCCAACCGGTTGAAAGCGAAAACAAACCAAACAGCTGCTCTAAAAATTATTACTCAAAAAATTATTTATTCAAATTAATACATAAAAGAGTAATGCATGGGTCATAAGCACAAAAAAAGCTAACCGTTCTGTCCTACCGAAAAATATTTCTCTTTTTCCATAAAACTGGTTCTGTTGTCGTGTACTCTGGAAAAAGTCAGGGTGGAGGTTTATGAACTCGCAAACGAGCTTGCAAATCTTTTTCAAAGCAGACATCAGAGTCTAATCAAGTTTCTGATACTCGTCAATTTAGCGGGTACGATTTATGGCTGGTACTACTACAGATTCCAGCTGATGCTCAGCAACCCGCTTTTCTGGCCCCTCATAACCGACTGCCCCAACGCAACTTTCTTCTTTGTAATAGCAGCCCTTTTGATCTACTTTAAAAGGAAAAAGGATGGCTTCACTTTTTTCGCGTCGGCGAACATGGTCAAATACGGTATATGGACGATGGCAATCTTAGTCTACCACAAAGACTACTTCTTCGCCCCGGAGAGATACCTGCTATATTCCGGAATCTTCGTGACCCACTTCTTTCTGGTTTTGGAAGCGATACCCCTCAAAAACACAATTTCATCAGTTGGTAGGAAAGGATTGGCCATTACATTTTCATGGTTACTGATAAACGACTTTTTCGATTACGTTGTGGGAACGCATCCATACATTCCGGAGGAGAATATAGGCTACGTGGCAATTTTTACGGTTTTGTTAACCTTCATCGCAATCCTTTTGATTAAATTTAGCTTAAAATTCGGAAGTAGTGGTTTGAATGATTAAAATTAGAATGATTAAAAATTAGCAAACCTACTTACTCCAGTCTCTTCAGTATCTTAATCGGAACACCTCCAGCCATCACGTTTGGCGGAATGCTGCGATTAACGAGACTGTGGGCGGAAATTATTGAATTGTCTCCGATCTCAATCCCAGGCAGAATAGTGCAGTTCGCCCCTATGGTTACATTCTTGCCGATCTTAACCTCACCAACCCTCAATTCGTTTACAAGAAATTCGTGAGCCAGTAAAACCGTGTTAAACCCGATTATTGAGTTATCGCCCACCTCTATTAGCTCTGGAAAGAAAATGTCAACGGTACTTTCAAGTCCAAATGAAACATCCTTACCTATTTTCATTCCAGTCCTTCTCAATAGCCAGCATTTAAGGGATAGTGATGGAAGAATCCGGCAAATCGCCATTATGCAGTAGTTGAAAGCAACTCTTAGGGGATTCTTCACGGAAGTCCAGTACCTCAGCGAGTTCTTGTCTGCTGATTTTATCAGTATTCTTGTCCTCCTCTCTTTTCCCTCTTCGTTGCCTCTACCTTCAGAGTAATCCATGTCCCGTTTACCTTGCTCCCTCTCTCGCTCCATCATTTTCTATTCCTGCTACCTTTTTTATTACTTGTTTTTACTATTTACCCTATTCCTACTTCTCCATTAGATCTCTTCTCTCGGCCCAATCGTGTATGGTAGGGTGTAAGCGGTTGGAATGTTACACTCCTCCGGAGCAGCCTTATCGTAGCCATAATACATCTCTACAGTTGTGTCACCAGCATTCAGCAGTGGTATTGTTATGTTAATTACCGCTTTGGTGCCCGGATCCCATTCAACCATTTTGTAAGGACAGTACTTGAGTTCCGTTCCGTTGGAGATCACACTCTCACTTCCGAGGCTCACTTCGGGAGATCTTGAATAATCTGACATCGCAACTATGTTTCCGGCTTTTATAAAGTGGGAATCCTTTATCTCTTGAAGTTCTTCGAAACTCAGGGTTCGATTGAGCACTATTACATCGTCTACCACGGCGTTCAAATACTGTCCATCGTTCCTTGAAGCTATTCTAAGCGGGCTCGTCCCATCTCCGGGATTTCCGTACTGGGTGGTTGAAGAGTACATTCCGATGTAGGATGTTTCGTTGAATATGTAGATCTTGTTGTAAGCTCCTTTTTCGTAAACACCCGCCACGAAATACCACTTTCCAAGTTCGAACGGATGGGCGGTATCGACTATCTCTGTGTGACTAGACCCACCGCTTTGCCAAATAGAATTTCCAAACCAGTAGTTGTCGTAGACATACAGAGCGTACTCCCATTCACCGCTATTCCCTTTTGAAACGATTGGTTCCCTCGTTTGTGAATGAGAATCCGTGTTCAGACCAAGAACTTTTACCCATGCTGCGATGGTAAGCTCTCCTGTGTCCTCATCGCCAGTATCATCCTGGGGGCTGAGATATCTGTTATCCGGAACGATGACATAGTCGTTTACGCCATCGAACTCCATGGCCTTGCCTTTTATTCCGCTCACAACGAAAGCACCATTCTCAGCTGTGCCGTTGTTAAGGAAGGGGGATTTATCGGGAACGTTGTCTCCGCTCACATCCTCAAAATCCCATAGCCCTATGACTCCATCGATTGGATTGAAAACCGCAGCGGGATCGCTTTTCTGCACGGCCGATGACTGATCGCCGTAGTACATGTAAATCGTCGTCTCACCGATAAACTCGTACTTCAGCCACACGGAAAGCTTATCGGCTGTAAGCTCCTCGATGTAAAAGGGAACGCTGTTCGAAGTCTCTGCATAGGGATCGGAAACCTCGCTGGCAAAGAATCTGATATCTCTGCCGTCAGATGTGGCTATATGCGAGAGGATGTTATTGTCAGTTATTACGATCTTGAAGGGCTTTAACACTTCGGATGAGGTGTATGAGATCTTCGATGGGCTTGAGATCTGATAGCTAAGCATCGAATCATATTTTGAGTACTTTCTTACGAATATAAAGTCTACCAGGCTGAGATCTAGGTACTCTCCATTTTGCCCAGCCCCTATTGCGATCGCATAAGGCGTGCTGCTTGCAGTCGTTTGGGTAACGTAATTCTCATTTCTGTATAAGATGTAGCTGTTTCCATCCTTTGAAAGCCTGAACCTCTCTTCTACCTCGTTGCTGATTGGATTTGTGTACGCAACGCCGTTATCCGTAAGGAAGACATTTTGCAATACCGTGCTGGTTGAATCATCTTCCGAGCCGGCGAAGGCTACAACACTTCCATCGAGCTTGATCATCGCAACCCCGAGCTGTCCCATCTCTGCTGCATCGACTGAGGCAACCTTTTGTTTCCACTCAACTGCAAATGCGTCAGGCAAAGTTCCTTTGTTCCATTTCGCAACGAGATACGACCCTGAATTAGAGGTATCGATCCAGCCATTGGCTCCATGAATTCTCAGGTAATCTCCCGTGGTGTAAGAAATGGTGCCGAATTCTTCCCACTTCGAAGCGTTTAAGCCTGAATAACTGGAGAAATCATCAAAGAAGTCAAAAACCGCATTTCCATTGCTTTCAGAAGCCACACCGGCCTTTCCATAATATATGTAAATCGTTTTCGGCGCTAGAAGATTCACCTTTACCCATAACTTTAAAACCGAATCATTCTTGGATTCGATCCAGTACGGGATCTTGTATGATGTATTCTGATATGGATCAGCAACCTCCTGCTCAAAAATCCTTATATCGTTCGCATCCTCATCCATTTTTATTAGCACTTCTTCATCGGTGATCGTTATCGGAACCTGATAGCTGCCTAGAGGCAGATATTTCTTGCCAGCATTTACCGCTTCAGAGTAAAATCCAGTTATGTTGGAAGATGTATAGGAAGGCATGGGAATCTGCGACGCGACAGGATAGCCGTAGTACATGTATATGGTCCTTTCAGATGTGAAGGCTTCGCTCGATGGAATCTCAACCCAGATGTCGAAGTAATCTCCTGAAATTGTTAGATTGTGATTCAGATTTCCTCCCGCATATGGATCGGTGACTTCGCTGGCAAAGAATCTGATATCCCTTCCATCGGATGTTGAAGAGAAGTCAATTGGTATTCTCACATTAAACCAGCCATACCAGCTCTTGCCTTCCTCCACGCCAAAGGTGTAGTTGGCGAAGCCATAGAAATCATCCACCCCGATGAACTGGAGGTAGTAGGTGTAACCTCCTCTAACAGCCACCCTGTCAAAGGAAGAGTAGGTCGCATCTGATGCGGTTAAAGTTTTAATCAAGCCGTTCTCATCAAAAATTTTGGCTGTAAAATTACTCCCCTCTTTGGTCAAAATGATCGTGTACCACTCGTTTATGGGCATCTGAATAGAGTAGAATCTATTAAGGAAATAAGCTCTTGCGTTGTCCCTCCTCTCAATACCGAAGTCTCCCCAACCACTCCCAGTCGTGTATCCTCTCCTCAAAATCCCATATCCATTGAAACCAGTATCCTCAACGCTTACACGGTTGTAGCTCCCGCTCTGCACGTCCCCGCTTCTTCTGTAATCTCTATATATCAGAATAAAGTCCGAAGTTGTGAAACCGATCTGCTTGTATCCACCATTCGGATCATTATTTCCATACTTTCTTAAAACGTAGTCTCCGCTTAAATCGAACTGCTCAACCCATCCTGAACTGTAATTAGTCCATCCCGTCCATGTGTCAAAGTCGTCGAAGAATCTGAAAACCTTGCTGCCATCTGATGAGCTTACCGCAGAAGGATTTCCATAGTACATGTAAAATTTTGCGTCAGGATCTTCGGATTTTACCCAGATCACAGCCTTTTGCAATCCAGAATTCCAGTATTCGATGAAATATGGGAGTTCAATCGTCTCTTCTTTTATGAACCTCACAGGATACCAAATCTCTACTTCTGGCTCGACAGCGTAAACCCTCCTTTCGTAGTGGGCTCTAATTTCATCAGCTGACAAGGCTCTTGAGTAGATCTTTATTTCATCTATTGTTCCAGTAAATTCTTGGTTGGTACTCCATCCTCCACCGACACTATCCTGTTCGCTTGCAATCCAAAGCCCATTCGGATCGATAACCAATGGGGCAGAATCTAAAGTGCCGGTGCCGACTAGTTCGCCATCAACATAGAAATCGATATCACCATTTGAATGCCTTACAGTTGCGATATGATGCCAGACACCATCGTTTATCGTAACCCTAACACTCGTTGAAGGTCCTTTTATGAACTGGTAGAGGCGATTATTCGCATAGTATATGAGATACTCATTATCCGTTCCGGAATTCGCTCCCGAGATTATGCCAAACGAATTCGTATCGGTTGTGTTAATCCAGCATTCGAACGTAACTTCCGTCCTTCCATTAAGGATCGTGTGGGGGAGCTGCATTCTGTCGCTTGAAGAATCAAAGCTAAGAGAATCGCCAACGGAAAAGCTTACATCCTGCCTGCTATCCCAAACTCCTCCATCGGCTCCAACCCATGTAGGGTTGTTGAGGAGATTGGCTGTGTAACCGTTGGATGTGTCGTCATGAGCTACACTTCCACTTCCTTCGTCAAGATGATATTCTGCAAGCAAGCCCAAGTCAGCCGGAGCGTCGGGATCTTTGGTAAAGACGGAATCAAAATTCGATTTGGGAGAGCTTTTGTTACCGGCGTACATGTAAATAATTTGCTCGCCCGCAATCAAATCGAGTTTGAGCCATATTTTCGCTTGATTATCGTTTAATTCCTCGATCCAGTATGGTATTCCGCTGTACGGCTCGACATACGGATCAGAGGTTTGAGATGAATAGAATCTGAGATCTGAACCGTCTGCTATAAGATCCAAAATGGATCTGTCAGTTATGTTAAGCAGAAGCTGATATCCTGCGATTGAGTAGGGAGAGGTTATTTTTATCGGAATTTCAGCGACCCTTATGTTCTTCACGAACCTTATATCGTTTCCATTGGACTTGCTGAAGTCAAAGTTAGTGCTATTAAGCTCAATTCTAACAAATTTTCCTTCTGAGTCAAATCTTATCAGCTTACGATAGTTCCAGCTTTCGTTCCACCACTTATCCCTGTGAATCGTTACGTTTACCCTCTTTATATCGAAGGAAGGAGGATAGATGGTTAAAGGCAATTTGTAAACCGGGTATGCTCTTAAGGTAATGGACATCTCATATACGGTTCTCGTGTAATTTGCGAAAAATCTCAAGTCCTTGCCATTTGAATTGCTGAAATCAAACTGACCGCTACTCAAAGTGATTTGCACAGGATAATCCGTTTTTAGATCAGGAGATGTTATGGTTATATCTCTCTTATACTTCCATCCACTGTTCCAAGGGTAGTTTGGAATGCTCAGGTTGGAAACTTGATCGTATGGCGTTCCCCAAGGCTCAAGTTTAGAAAAAACCCCAAAAGTGAGGTTTGAAAGCTCATAACTGCATGCATCCACTCCAGCTATCGATTTCGCTTCTCCGTTAATATCAGTCTGGTTTATAAGGGGATCTACGCTAACCGTAAAGGGGTTTGCGGCGAAGCTGACGTTGTAGTCTGGCTGAGGAACACCATCCAAGTCCCTTAGCGTGGAAATCATCCTGTAATGGGTTACACCCGAAACCTCAGCTGATAAATCCAAGGTCATCGCAACCGGTGGCCCACTACCACTTGCCACCGTTATTGTGTAACTGACGTTTCCTACGCTCGAATTGAACCATATGATCGCGGTTCCAGGATAGTCTGATGAAAACGTTACCTCTGCGATCCCATCCTCGTCTGTTGAGAGCTCAGTTTTATTTATCTTGTCGGGTAGCAGGTATCCCGTGCCCGTTACGTTTACCTCTACCTTCTCCCCTGGGACAGGATTCTCATAGTAGTCGACAACCTTAACTGCAAGATCTATACTCTGCCCCGTCAGGATGTTCGTATCCACCCCAAGCTTTATTATCCTGTAAGCTTGAAGCTTCTTCGCCCCAATGATATCTTTTGAAATCATAAAGTAAGGAAGGCTTATAGTTACAGGCGAATCTATTGTGACATTAACCCAGCTTCCATTGATCGTTACGTTATAGCCCAGAGAATTGAAAACTCTATACCATTCCGTCGGAAATTGGGTTGTGAAGTTTAAGGTGCAGTTTAGAACCCTGATACTCGATCCAGTGGCAATCGGCTGGAGATTGAGATTAAAGGTTCCAGTGCCTGAGAAGGTGTCGAAGTTCGTATCTATTACCTCTAAACTCAGCTGGTTTCCGGATATTAACTTCACCGGCGAGACTATCCTCCCATCCTCGAAAACGGATCCGAACTCGTATGTTAGAGTTAGCGGATTTGTATAATAATAATTTGGCTTGAGCTTTATTGCGTAGGTTTCGAACTCCTTTGACGTTACAATATTTCCATACTGGGTTGTTTCGGTGTAGGTAATCACAACTTTATTTGCGTAAGTTGAAACTGTTGAGGAGGAGGGAGGAGGGCTTATCAAAAAAATTCGATTGGGATATTCAACTCCCAGATCGAGGTAAACATTTGAAGAGGATTTGGTATTCTCTGCGTTATCCAGCATCCCGGGAATCTGCATGAACTGATCCTTTAGCTTCATGTAGTGGTTTGCTTCTTCGTTTGAATTCCACACAGGAACAGCGAAGTTCTGCAAAACACCTATCAAGGCCATACTAATAGCTAAGGCGAGGATCATGCCGATAAGAGGGGATACAGCTTCTGTATCCTTTAAATTTGTCCAAGGCATTATTTTTTTAAAATAATTGAAAGTTTAAAAATTTTTTCAAACCGAGAGGGCTGAGAATTCCTATTTTCAATAAAATTGCTCCGAAATTACTCTGCGACTTTTTTATTTGAATTCAGATTTTAAGATTTAAGCTAGAGCTGATAGAGTCGGGAAAATTTAAGATTATTTCTATATAGGGTCCTTACAAAACTAACTCTCAGCCAACC
>JACDNU010000043.1 GCA_017656505.1 Archaeoglobus sp.
GGAGAAGAAAGCTTTGCAGAGGTTGGCTGAGTGTTAGTTTGGTAAGGGCCCTATATAGAATAACAAAATTTAAATTTCTGCTCAAATTATCACAGCCAATGTCTGAAAAACTGGATAAATTTTGGCAATGGATTTTTATTTTAGTAGCGGTGATCATGGGCTTATATTTTAGGATTCTCCAGCCTTGGGATGGAACATTCATAAATTGGATGGATGGAGCAAGATTGAGTGGAAATGATCCTTGGTATTACTTCAGACTTATCCAAAACTGCTTGGAGAATTTTCCGAACAGAATTTGGTTCGATGCTTTTACAAATTACCCTTACGGAACGTATATTCACTTTGGACCATTTTTGGTGTATTTTAGTGCGATTTTGGCCAAGCTGGTTGGAGCATCAAGTCCAGAATCTATACGCAGCGTCATAGCATTTATTCCGGCAATTGGTGGGGCCTTACTTGCACTACCAACCTATCTCTTCGCAAAGGAAATTTTTAACAAAAAAGTAGGTGTAATTGCTACCTTGCTTGTGGTAACAATCCCTGGCCAACTCTTACATAGGAGTGTTTTGAGTTTTAATGATCACCATGTATGGGAAGTTTTCTGGACACTCATGACTCTAGCTTTATTTACATATTCCATAAATCAAGGAACTATTATCGGGTCAAAAATTTTTAGTAGAAAAACTTTGATTTTCCCAATTTTAGCTGGAGTGGCATTAGGGTTGTATTTGGACACCTGGGCACCAGGATTTATTTTAGCGCTGATAATTGTTGCGTTTGCATTTCTTGCATTTCTCGTTCCAAAATATTTGGAGGTTCCTGAAACTGTCATTTCAACCGGAGTAATAACATTTCTCGTAGCATCAGCAGTTTATTTGCCTTTTTCTTTCGTTTATCCACGCTTTAATACAATCTACTATTCTCTCTTTCAACTTACGGTTTTATTGGGTTCAACCTTAGTTTTGGCTATTTTCTATGCAATTCTAAGGCTACAGAAAAGAGGGTATTATTCGAGATTAGGTATTAAAGAAGAATTTACCTTCCCATTAACTATACTTCTATCTGCTGTTGCTGTCATTGGAGTAGTTACCATGGTTTCTCCAGACTTTTTGGGCCTTTTGAAAGGTGTTATTGGTGTTGTTCAACCAAAGGGAGGTATGCTAACGGTAGCAGAAGTCCAACCCTTCTTCATCCAAAACGGCGAATTCAGCCTCACAAACGCATGGTTCAACTTCAGCATGACTTTCTTTTTCGCGATTCCCGGCATGATCTACACGATCTATCTCTTGATCAAACAAAGAAAACCCCTCTACCTCCTTGCCTTGGTATGGGGCTTTGCAATGCTCATAGCTTTGGCAGGCCAGAACAGATTCGCTTACTATTTCGGTGTTGTATCGGCGGTTTTCGCAGCTGTGATGCTCGATGCCTTGCTTCGCTATTTTAAATTCTACGATTTGATTATTGCAGCTATAAATAAAGAGAATGCATTGAAGAAAGTTGGTTACACCAAACCGATTATCGCAATCTTCCTCATCGTTATCCTCTTCTATCCAACTCTGGCCGACGCTAATTTCCAGTCGAAGTATTCTGCTGGCGGAATCAACAAGCAGTGGTATGATGCTTTAACATGGATGCGGAACAATACACCAGGCCAAGAGATGTACGATCAATTCTACTACGAGCTTTACAAGCCGAATCCCGACTTAAAGAAACCGTATCCCTACTATCCAGAGGGCGTTTACGGAGTTATGAGCTGGTGGGATTACGGACATTGGATTACAGCCATAGCCCACCGCATACCCAACGCAAATCCATTCCAGCAAGGAATAGGCAACAAATACAACCATGTTCCCGGCGCAGCCCCATTTTTCACGGCTTACAATGAAAGCGAGGCTAATGCAATAGCTGATAAACTCGGGGTAAAGTATGTTGTAAGCGATGTGGAGATGGCAACCGGCAAGTTCTACGCGATGGCGGTATGGGCGGAGGGGACGCTCGAGAAGGCTGAGAAGCTTTACTACATCGGCCCAGGCTACGTTTACATAACCCCGAACGGCCAACTCGGAATTTCGTTAAGCAGGTTGAACATCCCCACGGGCTCGAGGGTTTTGACGGTAATCAACGTTCCATCCGAGAACTACTTCAAAACGATGGAAGCAAAGCTGCATATCATGGACGGAAGTGGATTAAAGCATTACAGGATGGTTTACGAGAGCGGGTTTGAGTCAACGAGAAGTATAACGATAGAGATGCTCTACCGCTACATCTACGATACCGCCTACGCGAAGGGAGATTTCGTGCCTGTCACCTCAACGGGCTATGTCAAAATCTTCGAATACGTTAAAGGGACGAAGATAACGGGGAAGGTTGATAGTTCGGTAAAGGAGGTCGTCATCTCTGCAAACATAACAACAAACCAGAACAGAACGTTCGTTTACAAGCAGGTTTCAAAGGTTATAGATGGAAAGTACGAGTTCGTAGTCCCTTACGCTCAGGAGACCGTTTATCCGGTTAAAGCTTCAGAATATCGAATAACGGCAGGAAACGAAACAAGAATCCTGTCGGCTCTGGCGGATGATAGTATAGAGAAGGGCGAAACGATTGTTATTGACTTCGTATAAGCTGCTTACAGTTTACAGCTATTTAGACTTGAACCTGACATAGATGCCTAGCAACGATGCAAACACCGCAATCCAGAAGGCTTCAGTAAGCCTGGCATAAATCGGAATGGTAATTTTAACATTCTCCATCCTAACGATTTCCGTTGAGATCTCATTTAACGGAATTTCGATCGGCAATTCCAACCCGGGGATGCCCAGGTTTAAAGCCAAGAGTGAAACAAAAGTGGCTACAACAATCCAGCAAAGCTTTGTTGAGCCAAATTTAACCAGATGAACAGACCACCATCTGGATGTGATAGATCCGATTATGAGTAGGGCCCCAGAAAGTAAAACGATTAGCTTTAAAGAGAATCCAGTCCAGTAGAGCAGTGGAATGAAAGCTTCTTTTCCGAAGATAACGATTTCAGGATTAAAAGGATCTAACTTAAGTATAAAAGCTTCACCAATTCTTAGCTCCCACCAGTGCCCAAGAAAAGGGATTATGAGGGTGAGAACACCGGCAACTAATCCGGTAATTAATCCTGCGATGCTTTCGGTTCTCGGTTTTTGATTTTTATTCTGATTTTTGCCTTCCTTCTCAAAAATTTCCTTCTTAAAATCTGATTCAGCGTTTTTCATTTTATCCCTCAACCTCCACTAATATACCAAAGATCTCCACAGACACCCTCGCATCTTTCAACTTAACATCCGATTCAGGAAGATGACGTGGTAGATTGCCCCTCAGTGTAAGAGTAGAATTCTCGTACGGCCTAATAAGAACTTCTTTTTCAAGTTTTAGCTCAAATTCATCTCCGCTCTTGGTTTCTCCTTTGATTAGAACTTCCTTTATCTTTACAGGAAAGGGGAATGGAGAGGCAAAGTAAAACTCTGTGACAACGCTTTTTCCCGTAATCTCCACTCCTTTTAGCCCAAAAGTCTTTTCTGAAAACTTAATTTCGGAGAAATCTTTCAGCATCACCGGCATGTTTCCGAGCAAGAAGTGTTCGATATCCTCAGATTGGCTGAAGCCATAACCGATTCCTAGGACTAGAATTAACCAAGGTAAGGTCCAGAGCATTAGCTTAAGGGTAGTTTCTCCCATGAAAGGTGATTTCCATAATTGTATTTATCAGTGGTGAAATTCTCATCATGTTCTAGCCGATTTTAGAGGGAAAAAATGGAGGGATTTAACAGCAAAGTTTACTAAGATTAATAAAGATTTCAAGCCTAAAAGATAAAAATCGAAAGGCAGAAGGAAAATTAAGAGTCTTTTTGGAATTTGCTTTTCTTCTCTCAACTCCCAAATAGTATGGGATTCTTTGAATTATGAAATAAAAATCAAAAACAATTTAAGAATTCCAAAGATATTGAATCCAAATTAGTGTCTATGTAACTGGTCTGAGAGCAACCTCTTAGATAACTTATTCTTTCCAATTATCATCAAAAATAGGAGAGGGGCTTTTTTAGGAGTTTAGGATTTCATTAAGGCTGCGAATTCCATTACCCTTTCCATGGACAAAGCCGGATATACCTCCACATTTCTAAAGAAAGGTAGCATCGGTGAGAAATAGGCAAAAACAGATTCTTCGCTCTCTGCTTCCATTATTGTAACTCCCTTACCCACAGGAGTTCCGTAGTTTCCAATCAACTTAATTCCCTTTATGGGCCCTCGCTTCGCTGCAAATTCGGCCAGCTCTTTTATCCTTTCTGGAACGCACTCCACAAAAGCTACAAACAACAAGTTTCTCACCCCCTAATTTTTTTGATAATCAATCATGTTAAAACTTTAAAGAAATTTCGCTCAAAGCCTACAATCTTGAAAGAAGTATGTAAAAATTTAGTGCTCCGGCCGGGATTTGAACCCGGGTCACGGAATCGAGAGTCCCGTATGATTGGCCGGGCTACACCACCGGAGCTTTGGTAAAGCAGTAACTCCTCAACTTCCCAGATTTATATTTTTTTTGCTGAGCTGTTAACTGAGCTTGTTAACGATTTCAGCCATTTCAGCCCAAAACAAACCTTTTTATATTTATTCGGGATTGCTAGGATATGGACTTCAGCGCACTGATAGTAACCGAAGAAGAGCCCTATAATTACAGAGAGCTTGAAGAGGCTTTGCTATCCATAGATTTTGAAGTTGAGTTCATTTCAGAGCTCAATCCCGATCTTTCGTGGATAAGTAAGTCCGAGTTTAAGTACGACGTTTTTTTCCTGCTGAAAGAACCTTCAGAATATGAAATTCCGGCTGTATCGAGTCTCTCAAAGATGAAGGTTATGTTCATAAAGCCCGATGCTTTCTCCTTACACCAGAAATCAAAGAAATCGAAACACTGGCTTAATGCTAGGGGAGTATTCATTGATGAGATCCTAGAAGTCGTTGACGAGTCGAGCAACCTTTCTAACCCAAGGAAGATTATCCTCTCTGCATCATCAATGAAAGCCCAAGAATACTTTGAGGAGGTTGAAAAGATAGCCGCGTTCAATGCATTCCACGTCTCTACCAACGGATGGAGAACAATTCTCCACGGAAACCGTACAACAAAGGCCTTAGTCGGAGAGCTCATAATGAGGGCAGGTAAGGAGGTAAATCTCGCAGCAAGAAACGATAATCTGATAGTTTTCTCATGTGACGTCTTTTCCAATGAAGCCATGCAGGCAGGAGATAACGCAAAGTTCATCCAGAACGTTGTTGAGATCATGCTAGAAGGGGCTGACATTGTCGAATGAGGTTGAGTGAGCAATTGTTGAGTAACTGAGTAATTGTTTTCAATCTCTATTTTGTTAAATTAAGCTTTTAATAACTCAATTTTAGAAAGTAAACTTAATTCAAGATTTATAAAGGGTTGTAAAGCCTTTCCTGCATTTTTTCATCCCATCATCATCATTCAGATGAAAGTATCCTTTTAAATTCAAAAACCTAGCAGCTTTTGGTGATGGCGATGAAATGGAAGTTAATTTCAATCATGCTCGTATTGGTGATGGTGGGAATGGCGGGAATAGCTGCTACTGCAGCGGCACAGCCGACATATATGGAAAAAGCCAAAGAAGTAAGAGAAAAATACAAACAAGCATGGCAAAATTACCAAGAGGAGAGGCAGAAGTACATCCAAGCACACCAGAAGTACAAAGATTTGAGAAATCAGATTGCCTTCAATCATGCAAAGAAATTCCTCAACAACGGCTGCCATTTTGCAGAGAGGTGGCTTGAAAGATTCCGACTTTACGTGAGCAACTCGAATATTGATGAATCAAAGAAAGAGGAGTTGCTTTCTAAAATCGACAGCTACATCCAGCTAATCGAAGAGAAGAAGGCAAAGATAAACGACTCTACTACACCGGAAGAACTGAGAGAAGCGGCGAGGGAATTAAGACAGGAATGGAACGAGATAAAGCAGGACATTAGGCTAATGGTTGGAGAGTTTGCCGCTTACAAGCTTCAAGTCATTATCCAGAAGGCCGAGAAAGTTGAGGTAAGGCTTGAAGAGAAGATTCAGGAGCTGGAAAGCCAAGGAGTAAACACCACAGAGCTTGAGGCGATTCTGGATGAGTACTCCCAACATGTTGATAGCGCAAATGAGTCTGTTCAGAATGCTTTAGCACTTTACGAGCAGGGAGACTGGAAGGAAGCGAGTAAGGAGCTGAGAAAAGCAACGCAAGAGTTGAATAAGGCCTTCAAAGAGATAAAGCTTTTCGTAACCAAGCTCAGACATACCTTGCAAGTCTCACAGGGCAGGATATTCTTCGGAAATGAGACAGGAGAGGTCTGGGCACATGGAAACGGAATTGTCAAGCTCGAGGGCGATGCGGTTGTTAGTGTTAGGGGCCATGGCACGCTGACGGTGTCGCCAATAAATGCCGTCGTAAGCGTCGTTGGATTTGGCAATGCAACAAAGGACGAAGTGAACACCACAGTAATTTACGAAGGAAGTGGAAAGGCAATCGTAAGGGGTAAAAACATAACGGTAAGCATAACTGGCGAGAACGTAAGCCTCTTCGCGAAAGGAAAAGGCTCGCTCTACTTAAACGGAACCGGATTCTACAGGGTTAAAAAGCTGCCAGAAGAGGAAATGACTGTCCACGAGTACAATGAGAGTGTGACCGTGTATATCGGAAACGTCTAAAGTTCAGGTGATAAAAATGAGAGAATTGAGAGCGTGGAAATTCATCAGAGTCATTTTGCTGGTGAGTATAGTTGCCATCGCAACGCTAACGATGGGCTGCTCCGGAATCGAAAAGATTCAAAAGCCAGGCCAAATCAAGCAAAATGAGCAAAGCGAGCAAAACAATCAAGCAACCCAGACTCAGGAAGGCCAAGAACAAACTCAGCCAAAACAGACAACCCTTCCAGAGGAGAACGAAACCTTTGGCGATCTAACAAATCTCACCAACGACATTAACGAAATTGAACAGCTCATGAATGAACTCAACGATCTGGAATCGCTGGACTTTGGAGTTAGCTGAAAAGTGTAAAGGTGTAAGGTTGTAAGAGTGTAATCCAAAGGCCAATTCAAGGGTTAATCGAGGTTAATCCAAACCCCAAAATTTTTTAATCTTTCTTTTTTACAAACTTTATGAAATTTTTAAAGGCTCTGTTTTTGTTAGAAAACGATTTTGAGGATCTCGAGTTTTTCTATCCCTACTATCGTCTGAAAGAAGAGGGTATTGAAGTCGTGGTTGCGTCATCGGACAGGGAAACAAAAATTGGGAAGCATGGCTACACCATAACTCCCGATCTTATTTACTCAGAAGTTATTCCGGAAGAATACGCTGCTTTGGTAATTCCGGGTGGAAAGTCTCCGGAAAGAGTGAGGGTTAACGAGGAGGCAGTGGAGATAGTCAGGAAATTCGCCGACAAGGTGATTGCTGCGATCTGTCATGGCCCTCAGCTTCTGATTTCTGCAGGGTTGGTAGAGGGGCGAAAGCTGACTTCCTGGATTGGGATAAGGGACGATGTAAAAGCTGCCGGTGGAATCTATGAGGACAGAGAGGTGGTTATAGACGGCAAGATCATCACATCAAGGATGCCTGACGATCTTCCCGCATTCTGCAGGGAGATTTTGAAAAAGCTTGGAATACGGAAGTGAATGGATTTGAATTGGATGTGAATAACTTCAAAAAATTAAAACAGGTTAAAAACAAGGATAAAAAAGAAAGATTTTTATCCTCCAAAGCAAAGAACTTGAAAGTGTCCGGCCCCATAGATGCTGTGCTTTCTTCCACCGTAGAGGATGCGGTGAAGTACGATTTTTGCCACTACGTGCCCTATCTCAAAAGGAGAAAGAACAGCTGGAAAATCGTTAAGGGGGATGAATGGGTTAAGAACACCCTCGCGAAAGATGGAGTTATAAAAAGCCTCAAGCCAAAAGAGCTTAAGTTTAATCTCTCGATAAAAAGCAAAAAACTACCTCTAAAAGCCGAGATCGAGCTGCTCGTTGTAACTGAAGAAGAACACATCCCCGTTTTTCCGAAATCGGTTGATTTTAGAGATGACTACAACTGGAAACTTGAAATCGTGGGCAAAGTTGTTCTGTTGGAGGAGTTTTTGAGCAGTGAGATCAACAGAGCGCTCATCTATCTTCTTGACAACAGAGAATGGATTGAGCTTCCAATATACCTTTCCGAGAAGCAGAATTTTATTCGACTTGCAACCAAACTGAGGGAAAGAACTTTTTCAACCTGCAGTTCGTGCGAACTTAGATACGCCTGCTCCATCCTTCCGGGATGGATTTGAATTGAAATGAGATTATAGAAAAAATAGAGAAAAGCTCAGGGATGAGTGTAAATTGCCCTTACCAATTCTCCGGTTTCGGTTTCCTCAATACCCCTTTCGCCAATACCTCTTTCAATACCACTGAAAACTCCCTCGATCCTGCAGAAAGCAAACCTCTCGAACTGCACAACCTTCCCTTTCTCTTTGATAACAGCTTTCTCAACCTTTCCGTAGTAATCCCTTTCTGACCCAAGAACTAGGCATTCCATCGAGTCTGCTGGGGGAAGCCAATGGATTATGTTCTTTCCTTTCTTCGCCCCCTCCATTTCCTTCCCGACGAACTCAAATATGTTTTTCTCCTTGTCAACCAGCTTCACATTGCAGAATTCCTTCAATCGTACCACATCCCCTTCTTCAAACCTCTGCATATCGTTTTCGGAGATGAAGACTTCCGAGGAGGCTTTTAACCTCCTAATCCCTCCCTTTGCAGGATTGAGTGGGAGTTCCACTTCTACTTCCAATTCTCCCGTCTCAAGACCTTCTATTCTTGCTAAAACGGGTTTCTCCACGAAGAAGTATCTGTTCGCCTTCTCGTCGATAATCTTCCTGTTCTCAGCATAGAGGTTTTTCATGCTAACGGATACATCATTCTCCCCCACACCAAGCGAAAGGAAGAAATTCCTTATGGCTTCGCTCTCAAATCCCCTCCGCCTTATCGCCCTTAAGGTTGGCACTCTCGGGTCGTCCCAACCCTTAAAAGTTCCCTTCTCAATCTCTTTCCTTATCGTGCTCGTTGATAGTTTCCCAAACTCGTGAATTTTCACCCTCCCCCAGTGCTTGGTCACAGGATACTCCCAGCCGAAGTAGGCATAGATGTACTTCTGCCTCCTCTCACTGTCTATCAGATCCTTTCCGCGGATGATGTGAGTGATGTTGCAGAGGTGATCCTCTATAGCCGACTCGAAATCGAGAGTTGGATAAACAACATATTTATCTCCAACTAACGGATGGCTTTCGTAGATTATCCTGAACGCAACCCAATCCCTTATCGCGGGATCCTTGTGTTTCATATCGGTCTTTATCCTAATAACCGCTTCTCCCTCCTCAAGCTTTCCATCGAGCATTTGCTGCCAGACCTCCATCGATTCTTCTGGAGAAAGATTTCTATGGGGGCATTCTATTCCAGCATCTCTGTACCGCTTGAATTCGTCCCTCTTGCATAGGCATGCGTAAGCGTAGCCCATCTCTATCAGCTTCTCCACATGCTCATAATAAACGGGAATCCTCTTCGATGCGTAAACGACTTCATCAGCTTTATAGCCTAGCCACTCTAAATCTTCTAGGTACCAATCGTAAGCTTCAAGCATAGGCCTTTTCGTCCGAGGATCGGTATCATCGAATCTTATAACGAGCTTTCCATCGTAAACTCTTGCATACTCGCCGTTAACTATCATTCCTCTCGCGGATCCAAGAGTTGCTGGCCCGTTCGGATTGGGGGCGAATCTCATCACAACCTTGCCTTTCTCCGCATTAGGCAAAGGTGGCAGTTCAAGCTTCTTTTTCTCCTTTACCTCTTCCTTTTCCCCATATTTCTCAATCAATCTCTTTTTCTCCTCTGATGGAAGGGCTTCAAACTCCTCAACGATCTCTCTCACAAGAGGAACTATATCTCTAGCCTTTGCTTTCAATTCAGGCCTCTCAGAGATTATCTTCCCCATTACAGATTTGAACTCTGCTTTGCCGTATTTCGATGCGTTGATTGCTGCATACTTCAAAATAAGCTCCCTAATTTCGTTCTCTGAAGGAGTGACGCTCATACTCAGTAATCCCTTTTTATCAGATAATCGGCAATCTCGATTAACAGCCTTTTCGCTTCTGAATCTGGGAGGATGCCGAGTTTCTCCTTCCCTTTTTTCACGAATTCCTCAGCTTTCAAGGAAGCATACTCTATTGCTCCCTTCTCCTTCAGCATATTCACAGCCTCTTCGATCTCTTCAGGAGTTGCTTTGCCCTTTCCGAATATCTCTGGAATGTTTCCATCTCTGAACGCTTTTATCGCTATCAGCGTTTTCTTTCCTTCGAGGAGATCGCTTCCCCAGTCCTTTCCTGTTTTGTCCTTTCCAATTAAATCGAGCACATCATCGTGGATCTGAAAGCCAATCCCACAGCTTATTCCGAAATCCCAGAGAGCATTGATTACCTCCTCCTTCTCTCCGAAAAGCACTGCCGGCATGCTGCATGAGGCGGCTATAAGGACAGAGGTCTTTTTCGTTACCATTTCAATGTACTCCTCTTCACCAACCATCTCTCTGCTCTCAAAGCTCATGTCTAGGAATTGTCCTTCGCATATCTTCACGCAGACTTCTGCGAGCATTCTGCTCGCCCTAACGAGATTTTTAGCTTCCACATCGCAGAGAGTAAGGAGATAAAAAGCCTCGGCAAAAAGCGTGTCTCCGGCTAGAATTGCCGTCGGCTCACCCCAAAGTACATGGACAGTCTTAACTCCCCTTCTGAGCTCGTCCCTGTCCATTATGTCGTCGTGAATGAGCGTGAAGTTATGGATTGTTTCTATCGCAACCGCAGCAGGCAGAATTTTGTTATAATCCTTCCCCAAAGCTTCAGCCACGATCAAGGACATCACAGGCCTCAATCGCTTTCCTCCAGCCTTTAAGAGGTGTCTTGTTGCCTTATACAATCCCTCTGGATCTTTTTCTGGCAGAAGTTCAGCGATCGCCCTCTCTACTATTTCGGATCTTTTTGAGATCTCTTCCTTTAGCCTCTCATATCCACCCAGCATCTTAACCCTCCCTGCTCTGGCAGAATTTTTTGACGTTGACCCCTTTTACTTCTAGATATTCCTTAAACCTCCCGTGCACGATCAGCTGCTTCTCCCTCAAATCCTTAACTCTCCTCGAGCCGGTTAAAAACATGGCTATTTTTAAACCCCTAACAAAAAACTCTATCAGCTTTAAGACCTCTTCAGCAGATTCTATGGCAGCTTTAAGGAATGGCAGAGCTGCGCTTCCTATCTCTGCTCCTAAAGCTACGGATTTCGCAACATCTAAGCCACTTCTGATACCTCCCGTTGCGATTAGAGGTAGATAACCCTTGCATTCCACTATGGAAAAAGCGGTCGGCAATCCCCAATCCCAGAACTCGTAGCCTATGCTCTTCGATACATCATCCTTCGTGCGGTAAACTTCCACACCAATCCAGCTCGTACCGCCTGCTCCACCGACATCTATCACATCGACGCCGGCATCTCTCAGCTTTTCCGCAACTAAAGCTGAGATTCCTCCTCCCGTTTCCTTAACTATAACGGGAACCTTTAAAGCATCACAAACTTCCCTTATCGCCCTTAAACCATTTCTGGCATTAACATCTCCTTCAGGCTGAATCACTTCCTGGAGGAAGTTGAGGTGGATGGCTAAAGCATCCGCATCTATCATCTCAACCGCTTTCTCAGCATACTCAATACCATGCTCAAGAATCTGGGGGATGCCGATGTTTGCGTAGATGAAAGCCTTTGGTGCTGCTTCCCTAACAACGGTAAAGCTCTCCTTTAAGCTCTCATCTTCAAGAGCTGCTCTCTGGCTACCAACTCCCATTCCAATTCCCATCTCCTCGACAGCAGCTGCGAGGTTTCTGTTTATTTCAGTTGTATCCGGATGTCCCCCGGTCATAGAAGCGATCAGGAAAGGTGCAGAGAGCTTTTTACCGAAAAATTCTATCTCTGTTTTTATATCGTTAAAATCCATCTCCGGCAAAGAGTTGTTCACGAATTTCACATCCTCAAAGCCGGAGTAATCCGATTCCACCTCCTCCTCCAGACAGATCCTTATATGATCCAGTTTCCGATTCGATGTGTTGTAGTTTTCTTTCAACTAAATCTCCCCTTGTCTTTCATTTTTCATTATCTACTTTCTCTACTTTCCACAAATCTCATCCTCGTTCCTATACTCTTTCCCTCGAGGAACCTTTTAATGTTTCCATTCTTCGCGCCATTGAATATCACAATTTCAGCAAATTCAGCAACCCTTGCCAAAGACTTAAGCTTCCCGATCATCCCTCCAGTTACATCCGATTTTTCTTCAGTTTCAGAGAAAGTTGATTCGAGAGATTTGAGCAATTCAATATTTCTTATCTCTTTTAAAATCTTTCCCTCCAAATACACCCCATCGGTGTCGGTAGCCATACCAACTCTCAGCTTTGAGCTCTTAAGCTTTTCAGCAAGCTCTGAAACTATTGTATCTCCAGACAAAACCTCAAAAAATCTCTTTTTCCTGTTGTAAACCATATCACCATGCGAAACAGGGATAAATCCCTCAGAGATCACATCAATGAAAAGTTTAGGATCCAACTCAAGTTTGTCGTTAATCCTGAAGGAGGAGAAAGGATGGATGGGGTAAGGAAAGATGCCCCGCCTTAGCAGCTGATCGCAGAATAAGAGATTGAGTTTCTTACATGCTAGATGGGTTCTAACTATTCCCTCCGCATTTTTCTTTTCCTTGAGACCATATTTCTCCACGTAAGGATGGCCGAATGAACCAACTCCATGGATAAGGATGAGGTTTTCAACTTTCGCTGCAGCTATCTCCCTCGCTATCCTCTCAATCTCCTGATGTTTCGCCCTGTCAAAAACTCCCTTGGCTTTCTCCGTTATCACAGAGCCACCGATTTTGAGAAGGATTAATTCTTTTTTTTGCGTTCTCATCTTCCCTTTACTTTCCATCCTATTCTCCTGCTCTCCCCATTTTTCTACTCTTCCTCTATTCTTCCTCTATTCTGGCCCCTTCTTTTTCTGGTTTTACGATAAAAGCGGATTTAAACTTTTCTTTAGCTCTTTTCATCGATTCAACATCTCCTATCCCGATTACACAACCCCCTCCTCCCGCTCCGGTCAGCTTGGAAGCTACCCCCATCGAGTTCAGCTGGTCCACGATTTCATCTATCTCTGGAATGCTAACCCCTATAGCCCTAAGCAGGTTCTGATTTATGAACATAAGGCTGGAGATGGAGTCGAGTTTGGAGTTGAGTTTGGAGTTGAGCTTCATTTGAGGAATTGTAGCAATTGCGGCTTGACTTATCTCATCTATCGCATCCATAATCTCTCCAACAACTCCGGGAAATTTCTCTTTGAGTTCGGCGACCCTCTTAACCATCTCTCCCGTTATCGATTTTTTTCCGCTATCAACAACGAGAAACTCTAAGCTTGGAATTGTAATCGGCTTCCTTTCTGGTATGAGCCAGCATCCACCATAGGTTGAGATAAAAGGATCCGTTCCACTGGCAATTCCCTGAACGTCAAGCTCAACTTGCCTCGCCAATTCATATATGTCCTCATTGCTGAGGTTCGCTTCATATTCCGCATCTAATGCCTTAAGCACAGCAACCGTCACAGCGGCAGAACTTCCCAAACCCGAAGCGATCGGAATCTGACTTTCTACTTGCACATCAGCCCCAGATATTTTTCTAACCTCTAAAAACCGTTTTATAGCATAGCTTATGTAGGGATGCTTTTCAAAATCCAAACCGGTTATTCCCAGAGGTGAGGAAATACGGAAATCATACCTTTTTCTGACTTCTGCAAAGCACCTTAGATTTATGGCAGTTACTAAAGCTCTTTTACCGTAAACTACAGCATGTTCTCCGAAAAGAAAAATCTTTCCAGGGGCTGATGCTCTCATCAGGATTTCTATTCCTAGAAGCTATTTAAAAATATTGAAGTTTAGTTTCGATCGAGCTCGATTGAATTATAGGGTTAAACCTTAAACGCTATCGCCGCGTAACCAACAACCATCGATTTGTCCGCAACATCTCCACTTGTGGAGTAGTCGATAAGTTCAGCTCTGGCTGCAAAATAATTCGCATACACCATGGCAACAGCTATAACTCCATAACCGCAAACACTTGCCTGAAGCTGATAGATGGTGGAGTAGTATTCTCTAAGATTCATTGTTTTTATAGCATCAATAACCTTGGCATCCAGCTGTCTGCATTGTGAATCCGGCAAATAATGATGCATATCACTCGAAGCGATAACAACAACCTTCTTTCCGGTTTTCTCCTGTGCTTTAATTATTTCTTCTGCGATCTCCTCAGCTGTTTCCTGATCCTGCATACCAACGCATATCGGAACTATCTTGAAATTATCATGGAGCAACTGCAGAAATGGAACCTGCACTTCCAGAGAATGCTCATATCTGTGGGCTGTCTCATCCATATCAACTATCAAATGGGGCATTGCATCGACAAATTCGCGATCAACTTCAACAACACCCAAAGGGGTCTCCCATGAATCGACTGAGACTGCTACAGGTGAGCCATATCCGCTATGATTCGGGCCGAGGATGACGTAAGTTTCCACATCTGGCAAAAGAGAATGGATTTTTCCGGCTGTTCTCCCAGAGTACATGTATCCTGCATGCGGTGAGACGCATGCAATAATCGATTCATCGGGGTTTTTATGGATGTACTCCGACACCTCAGCCTTTAGCGATTCCGGGTTTGCTGGATAGAACGAGCCGGCTACAACCGGTCTTCTCATGAGCTTTTGTATGTATCTATCTTACTTAAAGGTTCTTCTAATTTTTAATTTTTTGTTGTTTCCTTGTTTTATTGTTTTCTCGAGTTTCCTAAGTGCGATTCCCAGAAGATTCCCAAGTGTGATTCCAAGTGTGATTCCCCACATCCTACATACACTAAAAATTTTTATTTTTTCAATCTAAACTTTTTCTGTGGAAGGTAAAAAGCTTGAAAAAATTGGGCTGGTAATCAACCCCAAAGCGGGAAGAGGGATTGATAGCGAATTAGTGAAATCTGTTGTTGAAAGACTCTCGCCCCTAGAAGTTTTCTGTTCTGAAATTGGTGAAGGGCTAATAAAAGGGCTAGGTGGCTCCAAAATAAATTTAGTCGAGATCGACTATAAAGGAAATTACGAAGACACGATTAAGCTTGTTGAGGAGCTGAATAAGCTTGATCTCGATGCAGTCGTTGTTTTTGGTGGAGATGGCACTATGAGCGATGCTTCCATCTCGAAGCATCCCTTGCTTTGCTTGCCAACAGGCACAACTAACGTGAGTCCGCTGATCTTCAATGATTCTCCTACCTTCAGCATCGAGGAGATAGAGCCGCAGAAGTTTACCAGAAAACAAATTGGAGGGTTGGTTGTTAGGGTTGACGATCTCTCTTTCAACGCATTCAATGATGTGGTAGTCGGTTCGACCATTCTTTCAACCGTAAACGGAAAAAAGACTCAAGTCGATGCAGAGCTGTTTCTTAAAGGAGAAAAAGTCGAATCTAAACCGAAAAAATTCAAAGCGAGAGTAGAGATAGCAAAAGACGGAGAAATTCTTAAGATGACTGCAGGAATTTTCGGGAACATCTTCGTTTCTCCAACCTCTGAAAGGTACTTGGGTAAGGGAATAACTGGAGGGGCTGCGATATCAACCTTTGCCGGTTTCAAGGCCGTTGTTGCCTGTACGAGCGAAGGAATGATATACAGATACTCGAAGGAGGGGCTGAGAGAGGTTGAACCATTTGTGACAACGTCGCTGAGTTTCGATGAAGGTGAGACCGTAAGAATCCATGCCGATGAGGTAATTTCCAGAGATGGGACGCCTATAAAGAGATTCAGGCATGCAGAGGTGGAATATCGGGAAAACCTAGTAGAGGTTTTGAAGGTTAGGGGATAATTGCATCGCTAAATCCTAAGATACTTTCTCACGTCAGAAGTAATATAATCTAGCACCGTCCCTCTAGCTTTGAAGACTTCTGCTTTCTCAATAATTTCTTTAAATTCACCACCTCCAATCGCATTAGCGATTATGGCAGCTCCTTCAGCAGACTGCTTAGCAACTCCAAAGCCCTCTAGCATTTCACATTCGTAACCGAATTCCTCAGCTTTTTCGCCGAAAGCTGAGAGCAATCGCCTGTCAGCAAAGTTTTTTCCAGAGAGCAAGATTTTCTCGGCCTTACACGACACATCCACAGCTCTAACACCCTTCATCAAAAATTCTGCAAGCCATTGAATAGCTTCTTCGGGAAGCTCAGAAATGCTTTCAACTTCCATTTCTCTGTCTCTCAGAAAGCTTGCGATCCCGCCGGAGAATAACAGATCTTTCGGAAAAGGTTTTAGTAGGTAAGCTAACTCCCCATCCATCGCTCCCATAGCAGAGAAAGCGGGAAAAGATGAGCTCCCTCCAAGGCCATCGACGATCTTTCCCTCCTTTACAGCAATAAAAGCATTGAAGCCGAAACCGGACTCCAAAAGAATGAAGGTGTCCTCAGATCTCTGAGAAAGCTGAAAAATGCCGAGAACAGCGGAACAGAGCTTGTCTGCAGTTCCCATATCGATTCGATTGATTTTCCTGTACTCGGGAACCGTTGGAAGATGGATCACTCCGGGAATCGTGTACAAGTTAAGATCGAGCTCCTTTGCAATTTTTACGAGCATTCTCATGCCCATCGTTGCTCTCTCTTCAGTATTCAATGTTAGAAGGAAAATGTCGTTCTCATCAAGCTCAGAAAATCTTTTAACTGGCATACCGTAGCCCGAAAGTCCAGCAATCAAGTCAGCTTCCAGCTCGATCAGAAGCTCTTTGAAAATTTCAGGATTCTCTCTAACATCTTTTGTTGGAATCTCCTTCTTCTTTAACGGCCTTTCATCTTCCATCAAAAAGATCTCATAGCTTGAGGTTCCAGGATCGATTCCTGCAAACAACATTAAGAATCGAATTCCTTCAGGCTATTTTAAATTACTCGATGGCGATTACCAAAGGTTACCTTTTAGCAGATGTGAGATCTTATCGGTTGTGCTTACCATAACCCTGCTGAACTCCAAGACATGGTAGCCATCTTCAAAATACGGCTCGGAAAACTCCGCTTCAACTCCCATCTTTTTGAGCTGGAGCTTGAAAAGCTCAAGAACCTCTCTGCTTTTGAACCTGAGTTTGTGGTCTTCCGTAACTTTCTCCCCTCCAGCAACCTTACTTATGCTCTCGACCATCGGCTTAAGGATGGCCATTCCAAGCCTTTTCGCCCTTTCCTCCAGCTCAGCCTCACTTTCGTTGAACTCGAAGCTCTGAAAACCCTCTCTTACTATCCTCGAAAGCATGAAATCCTTTGCGTAATCGTTGAAGAATCTGAAAGCATAGTTTAAGTCCGAAGCATTTGACTGGCTTGCCGTGTACTTTATCGGCGGAATCTCCATCCTCGGATCTTTTACAACGATGCCCTCTCTCCCTTCTCCACCCAATTTTTCCACTATCTCCCTGCATCGAAGATGTGCCACCTTTTTATCGCACACCTCAAGAATTGGAGCGATGTTGAAACCGTATTCTTCACTTGCTTTTTCCTTAAACTCTATAGGCATGGCTCTGTTCGTCTTTTTTTCTCTGATATCAAAGGCGTAGAAGTCAATTGGTTTTCCATAAACGTCTTTCACGACAAAAGGGGACTCGCTTCCAACAACTTCGCAGCAAAGCATTAAACTCGGATGATCTTTAAAAAAGCTTTCGTTTATCATCTCCCTCGCTTTCTCGGTGGTGTAAGGACAGAAGAAGCCTCTTCTTGTTATCGCATAGATGTTTTTTCCAAAATAAACGATTCTAGCGTTGTATCCGTTCATCTTCTCCTCGATTACAACATCTCTCTTGAAATGCCGTTTTAAAGTTGGAAAAAGGGTGAGCGCTCTCCTGATTTTTGGGTATCCTCTCACAACCTCAAGTCCATTTGTCGTTCTAGCTATTACCGTTCCCTCCTCGAACTCACCAAATTTCTTGTCAAGTTTAAAGGCATCAATAACATCGGAAAAGAAGTCATGGGGGATGATGGCCTTTCTTAAAATATTTCTCTCTTCAAGCCGCTTAGCAGCCAGAGGATTCAGGTTTAAAGCCTGAGCAACAAAATTCATTTCATTTTTGAATAGAGGAATTTGACAAGATCCCTCTCTGTTATTATTCCCTCCAAACTCCCGTTGCTGACTATCAAAGCAACACCATATCCAGCACCTTTCATCTGTTGAACCACTTCCGAAATCCTCGTTTCTGGATGCACAGTCAAGGGCTCTTTGTAAACCCTCAGATCATCATTTGAAAGAATCGTCGAGACTGGCTGCACGAGAGCATCCCTGATGTCACCGGTTATAAGCATCTTGAAAGCTTCTCCCATTCCGAAATATCTCAGAAGCTCTCTCACAGTTATCAAACCTATAAGAATGCCATCTTTGATGATCGGAAGCCTCCTTATCTTCTGGGAGATCATCGACTTCATGACCTCCTCGATCGTTGCATCTGGCGTAGTTGTGATTACACCTCTCGTCATGTAATCGCTAACAAAACCATCTATCTCTCCATTCTCGGAAAGATAATTTAGAACATCCTTTTCTGTTATAATTCCAAGGATTACATCATCCTTATCAATAACTGGGCATCCACCAACCCTCTTTTCGAGCATGAGCTCGATCGCATCTTCCAGTGAGGATGTGAAATCAACCGTTACGACTTCCCTTTCCATTATCTCTTCAACTTCCTCATTTACGGCGGCCATTAAATTTCCGTTGTATCTGTTCTGCACTATCTGATGCTTCGGCCCCCCTCCAAAGAAGTTAACGATGTCGGTGACTGTTATGATACCTTCAAGCCTTCTCGTTCCCGCATCAGCTATAGGAACCCTTCTAAAATTATATTTAAGCATCGATTTTACAGCGGACATTATGGTGGAGGTTGGAGGGATGCTAACAACGTTTGTCGTGCAGTAATCCATTATTTCTCCGCTTTTCTGCTTTTTAGATACTTTCTTCTCCCTGCTTGGCTTTTCACGAGAAAAGCTGTCCCTGTTTATCATTCAATTTCCTCCGCACTATTCCTCGCTAAGCTCTGCACAGTCCTCGCAGAGCTTTAAGCCATTAACCTCCACAAGTCTATCGGTTAGCTTCCCGCATCTCTCGCATTTTCCAAAGCTCACATCTTCATAAGCAAAGGTGTTCTCTTTAAGTAGCATTTTGTAATTTTCAATGTCACTCGACTCGATCAAGTCGAGTGAAACACTAAGGATGTCGTTATCTGTAATAATGCCAACAAGCTGACCGTTCTCAACAACGGGAAGCCTTCTAATGCCTTTTTTCAACATAATCTGGGCAGCTTCCCTGAGACTCGTGAAAGGTGAGATTACGATAAGCGGGTAGGTCATGATGTCCTTAAGCAGAACCTCAGAAGGAACCTTATTTCTGGAAATTACCTTTTCAATCATGTCCTTCTCAGTAACAATTCCAACAGGATTGCCATTTTCCATAACTACAACACTTCCCACTCCGTATTCGATCATTTTCCTTGAGGCGTTTAACAAAGAGTCTTCTATTAGGGCTGTACAAACCTCCCTCGTCATTACTTCCTTCACTGGTATATTATGCTGCATTTCCATCACCCGCTAAATCAAGAACAATGGGGGGTTTTAAAGTTTTTTGGATAGAGCTGATTAGGAAAAATAAAGAATTCTTTTAAATTTTTAATAAAATTTGAAATTACGTTCCTAGAACTTGAGAATGGTTATGATTCCTAACGATGCAAGCGAAACAATCAGGCCAGCTATTAAAATCCCTATGAAGATGAAAGAGAAGGATTTAACCGTTTTTAAGCCTAACAAGAAGGCAAGCAAGCTTCCTGTCCACGCGCCAGTAATTGGCAGAGGAATTGCAACGAAAATCGCGAGGCCAGGATAGCCATATCTATCGATTATGCCTCTCTTTCTCTCGCTTCTCTCCACGAAATATCTGTAAACTTGGGATGTAGGATTGAACCTGTCAAGTAGTTTTCCGATTCTTTCCAGAAAGATTAGAAGGAAGGGGATCGGAAGGGCGTTCGCGAGAACGCATATTAAATAAGCTTCCAAGGGGGGGATGCCGTAGTACAAAGCGAGAGGTATCCCTCCCCTCAGCTCCGAAATCGGCATGGCAGAGACTATTACTACGCTCAGAAGCTCACCCAATTCCATATGCCTTCTCAACCCCCTTTACAAGATTTACGAGCAATTCATTTGTTGGAGCTTCCAGTCCAAATTCTTTAGCCCTTCTCACAATCGCACCGTTTATAAACTCTATCTCCGTCCGCTTCCCGTTTTCTATGTCTTGTAGCATGGATGATCTGTTTTCAGAGGTTTTCAAAGCTACCTCCCTCACCATCCCAACAAAATCAGCTTCAGGCAGGCCCATTTTTTTCAGAACCCTCACTCCCTCCTCGACTATAGCCTTTGCCACTCCCCAAAGCTCCTCAACCTCAACAATTTTACCGTTCCTGACTCTACAGATGGCTGTAAGAGGGTTGATTGCCGCATTAACAATGGCTTTGCTCCATATTCTGAAGGATATATCGTCAACAACTTCGCAGTTGAAGCCAGCTCTCCTAAGAACTTCTGCTACAACCTTTGCGTCATCGCTAATATACCCATCATCCCCGGCATAAACGATGCCCTTTCCAGCAAAATTGACCACTCCTGGAGCGACAAGATTTGCTCCATAGGTCGTTACTCCTCCAACAACCCTGTCTAGATATTTGGAGAGGATTTCAACATTACCTATTCCGTTCTGGATTGTGAAAACAATACCCGGATCGATTTTTGAAAGGATTCTAGCTGCATTTTCCGTATCGTATGCTTTCACAGCAACAATCGTAATATCAGCATTCTCGGGATTATTGCTAGCATCAACCTTTAAATGCCCTTCAAGTAAGCCGGTAAGGATTAAACCATCCTTTTTTAAAGCTTCAAGCTGCTTACCCCTCGCAACGAAGTGAACCTTAAAGCCCGCTAACCGAATTAAGCCCCCAAAGAGCGAGCCTATCGCCCCAGCTCCCATTATCTGAACCGTTATTTCTCGATTCATCATCAGCTATCACCTTTGGTTCCATTTTTGGCCTCTTCAACAACCACTTTCAATCTTTGATAAATCTCTTTCTGATCCAAAGGAAGCAAGGGCATGTAAACTGGCTTATTCCGCTTCAAGAGCGTTTCATAGACTGATTCAAGTTCTTCAGCTGTTATGGATGCGTAAACACCCTTATAATCAAGCCCGTATGCTTTTTCCAGCATAGTTTTAATGTCTGAGCTGTCTATCCCGTCCATAATAACATCAATTTTTCTGTAGGCTGCCCAGAATTTGATGGGATCCAGATCAATCTTTTCCCCAACCAAAACATCAACATCGCATCCCCTCTTCAGGGCAAACCACGTTGACAGCAAAGATTTCTCATCGCTTAAAACTGAAAGAACCCGCTCCTGGGTACCCACGGGAAGTCCGCCATAGCCGGGAAAGGATCTATCCACCAAGTAAAGATCCTCATCCCTTATCTCTACCTGAATAACCACTTCAGGATTCTTTAAGTCAACTCTGGAGTTTGTAAGCTCCTTCAGTTTTCCGCCGATTATTCTAGCAGCGTCCATTGAAGTAAAATTATGCTCGCCAGTTCTTCTCACTCTTACAGCAAAGCTTTTACCTTTAACCCTCTCTTTCCACCTTTCAGCGATTTCGATGGCATTTTTTTCCAAATCAAGCTCAAATTTCTCCGCAATCTCAACGCCAGCTATACCAAAAACCTTCGAGATTCTCTTTGCAATTCTTTCCCTGTTATCCAAGACGTAAATCCTACCGTAATCCCTTTTTATTCTGGCTTTCTCTCCGAATTCCCTCTCGATAACCCTTTTTACATTCCCAACGAGAGTATCTTCGAATCTCTTCCTGACAAATTTGCTCTTCAAAGCTATTTCGTCATAGCGGAGGATAATCATTTCTAAAAGGTAGCCAAAGAGGTATATCAAAATTTTGTGGTTTAAAGTGCTTAAGATTAAAGTAAAGTCAAAGTAAGTTAAGAATTGAGGCTTAGGTTTAGTCCGTTTGCAGGTCTACAGCCAAGGTTTATAGCCAAGGTTATATTTATAGTATCTGACATAACCAATTTAACCAATATCCAAAAACTTCTTAACCCA
>JACDNU010000044.1 GCA_017656505.1 Archaeoglobus sp.
CCACTTAAGGTAATGATCTAAAGCCATTTTTAAAGTGGCCAATTCTCCCGAATCATAAATTTCAATTTTTGCCTTTTGGAATACTGCAATTTTATTGTTCTTTGTAGGGCTATCACGCTTAACATACAACTTCATGATTACTCACCTTCCCGGATATTCTCTCTAATAAATTCATCTAAATCTTCTGGCCTGACACGCCAAAATTTACCAAGCTTAACTCCTTTTAGTTTACCACTCCTCAACCAGTCTTTTACAGTTTTTGATGACATTGCGAGTCGTTCTGCCACTTCGTCAGGTGTTAAAAGCCTTTCATTAGTCATACTAACACCGCCTTTGCTGAATTTAAAAAATAAACAGTCTCCGGGTTGTTCCTCATACCTCTTTTTGTATTTCATTACTTAAACTAATCTCTTGCTTTATTGTTTACTATTAATATATTACCTGTCAATACTTTTTAATACTTTTCCGTACTATAAAATACCATTCAATTCAACGCAAATTTTTTATACACTAAATATAGCCAAACTAATTACAATATTATAAATAAAAAGCTAAAATTTTCTTTGGCGTAAAATGCTTCATATTTCCTTTGTGAGCGTTTTTAGGTTCTATGACACGCAACAAAAAATTACTACGCTCTACGAGCAAAATAACCCCCATAGCGTTGATTTTATGGCTAACACTTAAGGTAAAATGGTACACGTACCAAAAATTTCGCAGCTATGTTTTCGCCATGGGGTGGAAAACATATGTCAGTCAGATTTTAACAAACAAATCAACAAAGCGATACAGACTTATAACCATTGTTAATTATGACTTATACCAAACGCAGGATAATTACCTGACAAAGCAACCGACAAAAGACCGACAAAAGCCTGACAACAAACAAACATGATAAACATGATAAACACAATAAAGATATATATACACTTTTTGAACACTGGAACAGTAAACAAATAATCAAACACAAAAAGTGAAGTTGCAACCCGGGTAGTTTTACACCGGCAGATTTAATGCCGCACAGGAACTAAATATGAAACCTTCAACAGCATGGCGTTACTTACAGTTGCTAAAAGCTAACAACAGTATTGACATCAAATCTAACAACAAATTTAGTGTAATAACCGTTATAAATTGGGAATTATATCAATCAGAACTTTATAAAGTTGACAACAAAGTTGATAGTAAAACTAACAACAAACGGACAACAAATGGACACTAAGAATAATGTAAAGAATATAAATAATAAATATATATATATAGCGTTTTTGAACATTGGAATAGCAAACAAAAAAGTCTACTGTTAGTAAAAATGCTTACTCTACAGTAAGCGAAAACGCTTACCAAGAAATAAAATACTAAAGCTGTGTTTCATTGAAATAAGTCCTTCCCACAACCGGTTAAATTCCAGCTGTATAAACCTTAGTTACGTCATCTCTCCCGTGACCTAACAACTTTGCTACTACCAAACGGACACGACGTACTTTTTGTTTATTGAGGGCCTTAACAGCTTCAATGTCTTGGTAATCATCTATTCCTAATCGTTTAAACAATTCTTCTCTGGCATAAGTGTGCCGCAAGCCGTGAAATGTGAGCTGTGCTTTATATTGAGTAATTCCTAGGATCCTCATGTATTGTTCTTCAGCACGCGTTAACCGGTGATCTCCCTGGTACTGGTGCCGGTGGTCGTATATAAAGTTCTGCACGCTTTTTATTACTTGATGAGTTTTTACTCCCCTGGGTACAAATAATTTTTCTCCCCGGTCAACAGCTGCAGTCCGGCGCATTAATACCTCTTTTGCTATACAGCGTACCAAGGACCAGTCTAAATTACGTTTCAAACCACCTTTACCTTTAATAGTGATAATACCAGTCTTTTCTGCCCTCTCTATGTCAGTACGGCTTAAGCGTGCTATTTCATGGATACGCAACCCCATGTGACGGCCCAGAATAGCAAAGTCTATTACATCCTGCCGGTTTAATTCTTGTGCGATGGCCAGTAGTCCCTGGTACTCATCATTGGTCCATGCACGGTCTACCCCTACCTTATGGCGTGTGGGTAGGTTTAACGTTTTATTTTCCGGGAGCCGATAACGGCCGCCGGCTTGGTCATAAAAGAAACGTAATGCTGATAGATTATTCATTATCGTAGATGGTGCCAATTCTGCATTAAGCATGTGTTGTACGTAAGCCCTAACATGTTTTGGTTTAACATTAGTAAATTTTTGCAGGCCATATTCATAAGTAACAAATCTGCAAAATCCCTTTATGGCTTGTTTATAGCGGTATAGAGTTTTCTTTGAACCCTGGTTAGCATGCTTTGCTATTTTATCAATTTGGCGGAGCATATTTTTATAAAGGTTTTCAGCCTTTTTATTATTCATTTTTATCCCCCTTTCAGTAACCTAAAAAGGCACAGAGATACCCCTGGAAACTGGCCCTGATCAACACTTTCATAGTTTTTTCACGTCAGGGACAGTTCTAAATATCAGGTTCTATCAGGCTTTTATTACACCTGATTCCCCCACGGTCTCGGTCTGACCGAAACTGTATTTATTTATCAAAGAGCTAGCCCACGGTTTAGCACTAAATGACGCATACCACACGTTATAAAGGCAAAATGCCTGCATGGCCCCTATAAGGGTGCGTCTGTGGCCGGACTCCGTTACAGCTTAACAGCTGCAGCCTTCAATGGAGCTCAGTACTGCGTTTCAAAGTGTACCGGTGGCCACACAGTTTTTTCTAATGTCAAAACGCCAGGGAAACTGATAAAAAACCCTGTGCTTGAAGGCAAAGCGGAATACTTGAAAACAATGGGTTTAAACTTGACTCGTTGGAAGCTTTAGAAGGTTTTTGGGTGGGATCCTAAATACTTTAGTTTTTGAGGTGCCATCTGATGATGGCATTTATGGAAGGGGCATCTATATCAAAAGCCACACAGCTTTTCCTTTTAACATTACGGAAAGCCATGTGGCTTGTTTTTTTAGATCGGTCAGAAGGCATACTGCACCTTGGGTTTTTGTTAGTCTTCTAAAATGTCCCGGTTACAACCGAGGGAGTAATTCGACGGTACTCCGTCATTAACCATTTCCGGGTTTATACCCTCGGTGGTCCGTTGACATTCTTGGTGCATTTCTGCACCGACACCTTCGCCCTGCTCAGTTGACTTAACTGGGCCCTACGTCTAACTGGGGGCCTGGTGTCACACTTACCTACGGTTTATCCCAGAACCTATAGGTAAGACTATTACCGTTCGCTCTGCATTGGAGCCTTCGGTGCAACTAATTTGCTGATAACAGCAAATACTCTAACTAATATTAGTTTAAGAAAATTTTAGATAAATTTCAACCACCATTTCCCAAAGCTAGGTTTTTGTTAGAACTGAGTATGTGCCTAAATTTCTAGCTTGGAAAAAATAGATTCTAAAAGCTTCTCGTGCTCTGAATTTGTTAATTTTTTAAGCTGTTCAATGGCTTTATTATCATCATTATTATTATTATTTATATAAAATTCTTCATGTAACATTTTCTTGACATCACTCTGGTTGTGATGTCGTATTTTCTTGACATCACTTTGGTGATGTAACATTTTCTTGACATCATTTTGACTGGACATTTTCATTACGTGATTTTCAATTAATTCCTTTGGTAATCGTTTCTTTATGTAGATATTCGGGAGTTTCTTACCCCGCCTGATTATTGCTAAAAGTTTCTTTGTCTCGAGGCTTTTAATGATGCGGTTTATTTGCTGCCTACTCTTACCTATCCAGTTACCAATAGTCTGCTGGCTGGGAAAACTAAAGTTTTTACCACCAAAAGCATAACTGGTAATTCCTAAGTAAACTCTTAATTCACTATCACTTAAGTAGTCATTCAAAATTAAAATATTGCTTACTTTCGTGTAGCCAAAGTAGTCCTCAATGTCTTCGCTGATAAAATTTTTCCCCTGCAAAATTAAATCTGCGATAAAAGACCGTAAGTCATTCATAAAAATAACTGCCCCCTTTTGGTGTATTTGGACACACTACGCCAAAAAAAGGCAGTCGTATAGCAGGTTTACTTATTATTTCTTTATATCTCAAGAAGGATTTTTATAAAAGGTGTAGAAAATAACCTGCAAAAGCGAATAACACACTGCCTTCGGGTAGTGTATCCAAGTCCTGACTGCTATTCTTCCGGCCAAAGAGGATAGCAGTCTTTTTCTTTTGTTTCGCCAAAAGATGGCAAATTCCTCTTAATTTGGCTATGCCAAAAGTAAGGGTAAACCCACCTATCAAAACCCCTCAAAATGGCCTGTAAATCCCCTCACAGCCACGAAAATTCAATTTAGGTATAATTATATCTTTTCTCTTTTTGTAGCCGGTTTTAGAGCGAAATTTATTTAGTAGCAGAAAAGCAGCAGGGATAAATTAAATAAAGGCCGAAATATATGTTGTGATAGCATGGTAATGATATGGTGGTAGTAATAAACTAGTGGTTAGACTTTGGTGATGGTTTGGCGGTGGTGGTGGTAATAATGGTTGATAGGGTGGTGATAACGTGGAAGAATATCTTAAAATCGCTGATGTAGCAAAGCAAGTCGGGATACCAGAAACCACTGCGAGAAGATATGCAGAGTTGTTCAAGGAGTATTTGCACCACAAGACTTTCGGTAGGACCAAGAAATATAAGCCGGAAGCAGTTCAAATAATGCAGAAGATATCGGGCTTGTATCAAGAAGGGAAAACGACTGAAGAGATTAGGGAAATCCTGGGGTATGAGCTGCCGCAAGTGGTGGACGCGGTAGAAGAGAAAAAATATCCGGATACCGCCACATTACCACCACATGCATTCTTGTCCATGATGGTAATGCAAGCCCAAGAAAACCAACAACTTAAGGAATACTTGTATGAGCAGGCTAAAACCATTCAGAGGCTACAAGAAACCGTTGAACAAATGAATTCTCAACTGGCAAAGATTGAGCAAACAAGTCAACAAGACACTATCAAGACACTAAATACCCAAATTAGTAGTTTGGAGAAAAGATTAGAGGAAACCTACAGTAAGAGAGCTAAGGAGTTAGAGGACAAGCTGAACGATATTAGATTGAAGTTGGAAGAGAGGAAAAAGCGCCCTTGGTGGAAGTTTTGGGATTAAAAAGATAAAAAGCAAGTTTTGTGCGTAACGCAATCAACAAATTAGTAAAACATGGTTTTTGGCAAAGGATGAGGCAAAGGTAAGGGCAAAGAAAGGATTGCTTCTAACCATTGTAAATTATGACTTTTACCAGAACCCAGATAACTACAAGGGCAAAGCAGAGGGCAAAGATAAGGGCAGAGTGTTCATGGTATGTAGGTTACAGAAAAGAAAAGCCAACAAAAGACCAAATTTATAACATTATTGATTGGCTACGAAAAGTCAACGAAGGTGTAGACGAAAGCGAAGCGGAAGCAACAATGATTACAACAACGAAAGCAACACAAGGAATGCTTATAAATATTGTTAAATACGACTTCTATCAAAATCCCAAAAACTACGAAAGCAACGAGGAATGCAATAATGAACAAGAAACGAAAGCAACAAGAGAGCAACGACAACCCGATAATATAAACAAGAATGATAAGAATGATAAAAAGAAAATATTCAACGTAGACAGCGTTGAATATCGACTAGCTGAAAAATTAAAATCTTATATCCTTCGGAATAATCCACAAGGTAGGTTCCCAACTATGTGGATTTGCTTGAGACAAGGCTATATATAGACTAACAAAGTTACAGTTACACAAAATATAGTGTTTATAAGAGAACATATGTACTGTAATTTGAAGTATAAGGGTAATAGAGTGTAAAATTTCATCACAATTTTTCCATTTAAAAAAATAAAAGGAAAAATAAAAACACTTGTCCAAAAATCAAGTTTAAGTTTTCCATACTTTTTTTGATATAATTTATTGTGGTAAAAAAGAGAAAGAACGCCCAATGGTTGGCAGCCTCCAGGCGTTCTCTTGAGATAACATGCATTTTTAGATTTTCACTGATAAGTATATCAAAGGGAAAACATATTACAAAATCCCAAAAACGTCAAATATTCCTTGTTAGAATTGAATTGTAATGAATACGTTGCATTATTAGGAAAATGGACAAACTTGCAACCAAACACAACAAGATTGCAAATAAATACAAAAACATTGCAAATAAATGCAAAAACATTGCAAATAAATGCAAAAACGTTGAGTTTTAAATTAATAAATAAAGGGCTGCCAACTAATGGCAGTCCTTTATTTATTTAAACCGAAAGGAGTAACTATGGCCGGTACAGCAAAACTAAAACTTTGTAAAGAGAAAGATAATAGTTTATTAGATGCAGCGCTAGATTATGTAAAGCGTGGTTGGTCTCTTATACCTTTAGCACCAAGAGGTAAGAAGCCGTTTAAAAAATTACTACCTGTTGTTTTAGACGAGAACGGAAATCGTAGAGCCTCCTGGAAACCATTTATACAAAGACCGGCAAGCGAGAACGAAATTAAAGACTGGTTTAGGCGTTATCCTAACATAAATATTGGTATTATAACTGGACAAGCCTCTGGGCTTGTGGTTCTAGATTTTGACAGTATTAAGCCCATAGGTATGCCTGTTACACCTGCAGTTAAAACAGGAAGAGGCTATCACTTTTACTTTAGCACTAATCAATTAATTAACACTGCAAGGTTTAATGGTGGCGAGATTAAAGCAGAAGGGTCATATGTAGTAGCTCCAGGGTCATTGCATCCAAGCGGTGAGCGTTATAGTTGGGTTGAGTTTTTGTCACCGAATGATATAGAACCGGTTCCTTTTAGCGAAGAAATAACCAAACACTTAAAGCTAGTAAGTGTAATACCAGTAGTATCCAAGCCCCCCCCTAACAAGGATCCTTGTTACACCTTAAATGATACCCCTAATGTTAGCAATAGCAAGATCCCTTATTTAGAACTACAGCAGGATGAGCAAATAGCTTTTAAAATTATTGAACTTATGAGCGGTCAGAAAGTTAGGCGCTTAAAGAGCAATATTAGATGTCCGTTACCCGGACATACTGACAGACGTCCGTCTGCCGGGTTATTCAGAATGAGAAAGGATGGAGTGATCGCCTTAAAAGAGTTCCACGAGGGGGAAGACTTTTGGTATTTACCAGAACTCTATGCCTCTTATATCCTTAATAAACCTACGAAACTAGCTGAGTGGGATGATGAGGGGAATGTGGTTAAAGGACATGGCGAGACGGTAGTGTGGTGGCTGAGATGTTTAGCAGACTTGGGTTACATTAAAGTGCCTGCAATAATGGCTCCGGAATTACCACCAAATGCACCAGAATCAACTAAAAAACTGTATGAGGGGTTTACCTATCTGTTAGCCTTGAGATCAATCTACAATCCAAAGCAGATAGGCGCACCATTTAGTTATAGATTTGCCGCAGGTTGGTGTGGTATTGGCTCTTTGACTACTGTACAAAAGGCTTTTAATTACTTGAGAGAGCACGGTTATATAAGAAGAGTTAAAAATAAAACTCGGACCTCTAAACTTTTAATCTGGCAATTGGGTCCTGGATTAGCAAGACAAAAACAACAAAAGGAGTGATTGGGTATGCTAAGCGAGAGAGCAAAGGAATTAAGGAGACAATACCAGCGGGAGTGGCGGGCAAAAAATAAAGAGCGCTGCAAAGAATATCAAAGGCGTTACTGGGAGAAGAAAGCGCAGGAATTAAATCAACAATAGAGAGTCATTTACAAAACATCTAATAAAGAGGTGAGGATAATAAAAAGTTTGTGTGATTCGTGCCGGTACAGAAGGAAATGCGGTCAACCTTTTGGTTTAACGCTAAAGTGCCCACGTTATCGAAAAGTTGAAGGCAGGTGATTACAGATGAAAGGCAAAGGCCACGGTGAAAAATTTACCCGGAAGATGGAACAGGCAATAGTTGCCTTATTAACTAAACCAACCATAGCAGAAGCTGCCCAGGTTATAGGAGTGGGGGAAACCACTCTGTGGCGGTGGATGCAGAGAGAAGACTTTAGAGAGCGTTACCAACAAGCCCGCCGGGAAGCCTACAGTCAAGCAATAGCGCAGCTGCAACGGGCAAGCAGTGAGGCTGTGCAGGTGTTGTGTGACGTTATGAAAGACAGTAAAAATCCACCAAGCAGCCGGGTTTCTGCTGCCAAGTCTGTATTAGATCTAGCGCAAAAGGCGATTGAATTAGAAGACTTATCTGCGCGGTTAGAGGCATTAGAAACCCTAGTAGAAAGAGAGGCATAGCTTTATATGAAACGTCGATTAAATAAACTGGAAAAAACTTTAAAAAATAAAAACAACAAGCATTTCCCGCATGGTATTGCCCTGATTGATGATGAGAAAGACACCATGGAAATTCAGTCAGTTGGCTTTAAGGGTTCGATTGAAGACGGGTATAGATATTTAAAGGAACAGGGGGGCAATGTGGTTGTCTTACCCCAGGTAAAGGAGTGAAGGCATGAGTTTAAAGACGAGACTTAAAAAGTTGGAAGCTAGGCGGTTAGCAAAAACTGCCGGTAATATCTACTTTGCGTTCGTTGACGGCGAAAAAATGCGTATAGAATGCGGCACCAAAACCATATTTGATGGTACCGCTGAGGAAGGGCAAAAGATACTTAATGATTTAGACAGGCCGGGGAATTTTATCCTCAAACTGCCGGCCCACGCAGCGGAGTGGATGAAATGAGTGTAAAAAACAGGCTTAAAAAACTAGAAAAAACTATTAAACCAAGTAAAAAAGTGTTCACTAGTGACGATTGGACCTTTGAGGAGCTTTTGGAAATAATTGAATATAATCCACCGGAACACCTAAAAAAGAAAGCAGAAAATACTGATTGGAATAGTGGCAGTATTATTCGTAAACTCGAGGATTATCTCTAAATTTTAATACTTTCCATTATTGGATTTTTGTTCTTCCGATAATGGGAAAGTAACGTATAAGTCACATATTTACCCATATTGGAAGCGGTATTTTTTTATAAACATAATCTTTAAAAATATATAAAATTTTTATTATATCACAGTTGAAGTATACGGTAAATAGGTGTATAATTCATATAACAGAACAATTGTTCGGCTAGAGCCGGAAAGGTGGAGTTAAATGAACGCGTTGTATGATCTGCTAGAAAAACTTGAAACAAAAGAAATAAGTCAGGAAGAATTTAAGGAACGTGTTACTGGGCTTTTTGCAGAGATGTATGCTGATTTATTAAAGACAGCATACCAGGTGGACTGGCTCACAAGTTTTATTAAACATAATGGGCTAGAAGACAGCTACAGGGACTTTTGTGAGCGGTGTTTAGACCACGTTCTGCAGCCGATTGAGAAAAAAGAAGTAGAACTTGTGTTAATACATTAAGGTGGTGATTAAATGCCAACTGTAAACGGCAAAAAAGTGTCGTGGTCTGATTTCGATAAGGCAGTAGTAAATAGTTTAAAGAGCTCAAGCAGTTCATCTTCTTCGAGTAGTTCAAGTAGTAGTTTAAGAAGCAGTTCAAGTAGTAGCTCAAGAAGCAGTTCGAGTAATAAAAGCAGATCAAGCAGTTCAAGAAACGATAATGATTACAGACATTCTTTGCTAGACCCTAACCGTCTACCCGACGGACTAACACGCCCCACAGACGGCAGGTTTAGGAGTACAGACGTTGTTGACACCGAGTACCGAAGAACATCAGCCGGTAATATTATCCGTATTGACCACCTTGCTGGCGGTGGGACACATCAAACATTGATACCTAATACGAACTGGCGTAAAACAGGCAGTGATAGGGAGTTAGGCGACATATACAACCGTCAGGTATCAGCGTATAAAGCAAGGACTTATTTTGACCGTGACGGCATGGGTGCACCAAGCGGATACACTCCTGGCGCACATGAGAATTGGTTAGCCAGCGCATTAAACAAAGCAAGAACTCCTATTACCCCGTCTCCGAGAACGTCAGCAGTAAATAATATACCGCTTACCCCTCAACTGCCTAAGTTAAGTTCTGATACATTAAGTTACTTTGACCGTAATTTTGGCGGTATAAACGCATACGTTAACAGCCAGCGTCAACGGTATCAACAGGCATTAGCCAGCGGTGACGCTGACTTAATTCAAAGACTACAAGCTGACGCAAAACGTGTGGGGTATACCTTACCAGAGCCTAAATTACCGGTAGCACCTGAGATCCAATCGTTAACTTTACCTGAACCGCAACCCCCACAAGTACCCTTACAACCTACGCCGGTATTTAACCCACAACAACCGTTCCAGTATCAACCGTTCCAATATAATCCGCCGAATATATCTATCACATCACAGGGCGACACGATATGGGAACCTACTACACGGTTAAGAAACGAATGGTACAGCAGGCAGGACCAGTTAAGGAACGACTACCTGTCTGACAGATACCGTCAGCAGCAGTTAGCACAACAACAGGCGGCACTGGACTGGGAGAAAGAGCGTTACAATTCGCTGCATGAAAAGGCGTTAAGGGATTTACAGTTGCAGAAACTTAAAGCAGATATACAGGCTGAGAACGCTCTAAAAGCTAAACGGTTAGCGGATATAACCAAACCACAAAATGATAGACAAGTCAAAGAGAATCAGCAAGAAGGCTATGCTAGCTTTTTGGCTTTAAGCCACAGATATAAGAGCGGTAAAGATTTCCTGGCAGATGTTTTGCGTTACGGCGATAAATTAAGAGATATTTTAGGTCCAGAGTATTATTCAAAATTACTGATGGATGCTAATGAATTAGCAAGCGATCCGAGTTTTGGTGGATCCATGTTCCAGCCCGGTAGTAAGTCACCAATAGGCATGGCCCTTAAAACATTAAACCCCTAGATACTAGGGGAAACTAGGTGGTGAATCAGTATTGTATGATTACAGCGGCGTTTGGAAAATAGCAGCCGGTGAAGATATATCCGACCCCAAAAAGCAGGAGAAAGGAAACAAGCAGCCACAGAAAGATAGTAAAAGCAAGTCTGATAAATCCTTTATGCCTGACCTAAGCGCTTTTAACTCTAACCGTCTGCGCGACCAAATAACACGCGAGCAAGCCAACAAAAACACACCAGGCAACGCCTTATTAGCAGGCATAATGACCGGTACTATGTTCGGCGCAGGTGCAAACAGGGCAAGAGAGCAGTACAAAGGCAATGAGGGATTAGTTACCTTAGGGGAAATCGGCGGTAGTATTGGACCATGGACTGGGGCATACAAACTAGCAGCACCAATTACTAAAGGCATCACAAGTAAGTTAGGTAGAATGGCTGCTACCGGTGCTATAGCAGGTGCCGGCGGTGGTGCTACCAAAGCCACATTAGAGGGTAAACCACCTGCTGATATAGCGAAAGAAGCAGCTATATACGGCGGTTTGGGTGCAGCTATTGACCCTGCCTTAGAAGGTGTTTTAATTCCTGCTGCTAGAAAAGTTGGAACTGATTTTGTAAACACTTCCAAGCGACTACCGACATTGAATAGGTTACAACCTCCAAAGAAATGGGAGCCTACCCCAGATGATTGGCGTACAACTAGAAGTGGTATGTTAATGGAACCTGAGACCATAAAAGCACCAACCGTGCCTAAACCTAAACTAACACCTGATAAGCAAACGCGTAGTTTCCCGTTAAATTTAATGCAATCAGATATTGCTAAACCTGAACTAAAAGGTGAGTTACATAATCAAATCCAAAAAGGAGCAGGCAAATATACTCCCGTCAGCAATAAAGATACCTGGGCACAGGCTAACGAGTTAGTAAATAAAGACGTTGATAAGGCGGTTAGTTTTGTGATTAACGAGAATGAGCCCTCTGCTTTACATACCGCCACAGGTATCAAATTAATTGATAAATTTCAGAAAGAGGGAAACTACGAACGAGCTATTGATGTTTCTATGGCTCTGGCTGAAAAATTAACTAAACAAGGTCAAGCAATTCAGGCTGCATCAATTGTGGGTAGACTTTCTCCGGAAAGCATACTGTTATCGGCTCAAAGACAAATAAATAAAATTAATAGAGAGCGTATGTTTCCGGGTCTAACAAAAGAAATAACGCTTACTCCAACTGATGCCCAAAATCTTAAGCGGTTAGCTGAAATTGTTCAAAACTCTACGGGCGAAGCAAAGATTGAAGCAAGTCAAGAATTACAAGCCGCGTTAAACGCATTACGTCCGGCGGGTATTGGGCGAAAATTATCTACGACACAAACAGTAGCACAGTTATTAAACCCTAAAACACACGTCCGAAACATACTAGGCAATGAGCTATTTTACCGCTTGGAGAGAGTAAATAAATATGTGGCTACGCCAATAGATTGGGCACGCAGCAAGTTAACTGGCAGCAAACGTGTTGTTACTTTTGCCACCGCAGGACAGGGTGGGTATTGGAGAGGGTTTTTAAAAGGTGCAAAAGCAGGCTGGAGAGGCGTTAATCCTGCTGGACTACAGACACAATTTGACTTAGGTCATGGGCTAGCATTCAACCCAAAAGGGAACTTTGCGGAAAAAACAATGTCTTACTTAGAGAAAGTACTGGGTGCAATGCTTAGGGGATTTGACTATGCTGCCTATACAAGAGCAAAAAACCAAACTATTGGGGAGCTAGCGACGCTTAGAGCGATTAATACTACAGGAAGAGCTGACAAAAAACTTATTAGAAAATACATGCAAGAGATGGAAACAAACCTACTAGACATTGCGGACCAGTATGGCAAATACGTAACTTTCCAGGATAATAATGTTTTGAGCAACACACTACAGAGAGTGAAACACAACTTAAATATGGGCAAAGATTTTGGATTAGGTGATTTAATTATTAAATACCCACGTACACCCGGTGCCTTGGTTATGCGAGGGCTTGAATACAGTCCAGCGGGATTCTTGCGGAGCGCATATATACTTGCACAGCCGATTTTAAAGGGAAAGCCTGCTGATTCGCGCGAATCTCTTTTAGCATTATCCAGGGCCATTACAGGTACGTTAGGATTAACTGGGTTAGGGTATTACTTAGCTGATGTAGGTATTATTACAGGGCAAGCTCACAAAGACAAAGATTTACGTGCCCTGCAGCGTCAAGTTGGTGAGGGTGCATATAGAGTTAATAAAAGCGCTCTAGTAAGATGGGTTAAAAGCGGATTTAATCATAAAGCAGCAATACCGCGTAAAGGTGACGTTTTAATAACTTATGACTGGGCTCAACCAGTTGCCATGGCCTTATCTTTCGGAGCTAACATAAATAAGAACATCAAAGAGAGACAGGGAGCCTTTAATAATACAGCTGCTACTCTTGCAGGTTCCGTTGGCGGAACTTTAGAAACCATTGCGGAACAACCTGTGCTCCAGGGACTGCAAAGGGCTTTTCAAGGCTATAGCTTGGTTGATAATTTGGGCCGGACTGTGAGTGATTTACCTGCGAGTTTCACTCCGACTCTCTTAAATCAAATAAGGCAGTATGTCGACAATACAGCCCGTTTAACTTATGATCCAAACCCATTTAAGCAGTCCCTTAATAGAGTAAAGTATAGATTACCTGGCATTTCAAGTACTTTACCAGTTCGATATGATACCTTTGGAAATAAGCAGGAAGTATACCAAGATGGCGGAAATAGTCTTTTTAATGTATTCTTAAACCCCAGTTTTGTCAGTAAATATAAAGTAACACCCGAAGCCAAATTGGCAATTGAGGTATTTAAGCAAACTGGAGAGACGAAGCATATCCCACGCGTACCATCTAAATACATCATGATAGACGGGCAAAGGGTAGATCTTACACCGCAAGAGTATTCTCAACTGCAGCGCATTGTAGGTAATGTAACTAGAGAGGGGTTCCGTAGAATAAATCCCAATTCAGCACCGGAGCATCAAATTCAGCAGATGGTAAAAGTCTTAAATATTGCAGGTAAACGAGGAAGGGCCTTTATCAAAAATAGGCGTGCTTTAAAGCCTGCTGCTAAGTGAAAGGATGAGTAAAGGTGCGCTATATAATTCATGAACTGCTAACAAGCCCAAATTTGCATAATTTAAGAGCCTTGGTGGTTATTTTTGTGAGTGTGCTCCTGTATCAATACTTTGGCGGTCCTGCTGAGAAACTGTTTAGCTGGTTCGAGGTTTTAAAGTACAGTATCGGTCTGTGGGTGTATTATGTAGTTGTTCGTGTTGTTTCGGATTTAAAGCGAGGAGATGATAATGTTAACTCCAAAGCAAGCCGGGTATCTTTTAAGTAGGTACCCACTACTATTTGAACAACTGGAAAATAGACGAGAGGATATTTTAGAAGGCTACCGGCAAGGTGCGGTGGCTGGGGGCAGGAAATCTGTTGGTTCTTACAGTGACCCCACCGCCAAAAAGGTAATGCTGTTGATGGACAATAACAACATATTTGAATTAATCTCCATGGTTGGAGACTGGATCGATAATGAACTACCACCGGAGAGTAGGCCGTTTTTGTTTAGTATGTGGCGTTATGGACGGTTTGGTTGGGAGCTTGTTAGTAAAGATTTAGGGCAGGGGGAATGGTTATGCAAGCTGCAATGGATAACACTAACTACTCAGCTAGCAGACTACCTCAACAAGAGAGTCTCTGCTGGACGTGTGCTAGGGTCACATGGAATTGCCTCTGCCAATTTCCACATAGAAAATACCCCGGCATGAAAACAATTGACGTGACCCCTAAAAAATCTCTTGTTAAACTTGAACGCGTTTTAAAATGTCCTAAATACTGGCCGGATTAACCTGGGTTTTCCCGGGTTTTTTATTTAGGCAATAAAAGAGTGGTAATGGCAGCTCGGAAATATTTATTTTTACCATACCACTCATAATAGATCTATTTTTCAGTTTTTAGTATGCTTTTCAATTTCAACATCAATCATTTTAACTACCTCATCTTGCATTGATGGCAAGACATGGCTGTACGTGTCTAAAGTGATTCCGATTGAAGAGTGTCCAAGCATCTCACTTACAATTTTGGGATGTATTTTCTTACTAAGCAGAAGTGTTGCAAAGCTGTGCCGCAGATCGTGGAAACGTATATTAAGCCCCAGGCTCTTTATTATGTTATGAAATTTTTTAGTTACGTAATCTGGGTCAACAGGACGGCCGTCTTCCCATGTGCATATTAGGTTAAGTGGGTTATATTTCTTACGGCTCAAAAGCCGGTTTTTATTTTGCTCTACCTTTTGCCGCTTTAACTCTTTTATTAAGAATTCTGGCATGGCATTAGGGCGGTTGCTGCGCTTAGTTTTGGTTGTGGTTAATCTTAAGGTACCATCAATCCGCTGGAGTTGATGTGTAATATAAATTCTCCCATTTTCCAAGTCAACATCTTCCCATCTTAAACCTAAGGCTTCTCCCCTTCTCATTCCGGTAACGCCAGCCAATAAAATAGGGAGAGCAATGGCAGGATACTTCTCTCTTGCTATATTCAGAATTTTAATAAACGTCTCTATGTCAATGGTTTCAAATTCTACATGCTCTTTTTTTGGTGGTTCTACTCCATCAGCAACGTTTTTATCGAGTATTTGCCATCTAACTGCCTGGGCCAAAGCCTTATGTATAACTCTGTGGTGGTAGAGTACTGTTGTGGGTGACAGCCCTTTCCTTTCCTTGTTTTTTAAGCCTATACGCCCGCTAGCAAGTGCTTTTTTATAGTAACGCTGTATATTAAGCGGATGAAGTTTCTTAAGCTTTATCTTCCCAAGTTCAGGTATTATGTGCAGCTCGATAATTTGTTTATATCTCTTATAAGTTGAAGGTGCTAGTTTCACAGCACAGTAATCCTGCAGCCATATTTTTAAGTATTCGCCAAATGTCATTTTTGAATAGTCGTACGGTAAACCGTTTTCAACTTGGTAAATTATATCCTTTAGAGCCTTTTTAGCTTCCCCTTTTGTCCCTCGTATTGTCTTATAGAAATACTTTTTCTTCCCGTTTTCATTTCCCAAGTAAACAATTATTTGCCACCCTTTACCGCGTTTCCTTATATGACCTTTCATTTAAGCACCCCCATGGTATTTTTTTAATTCTACTAAACAATTAACTAAAAGAATATATATATTTCTAAGTCCGTTAAGGGTAATTATCGGACATAGAAAAATTTAAAAAAGTTAATAAATATTGTTGACAATGTATTCTAATAAGTATAAACTATACCTAACTTAAATAAACTAGACTAAAATAAAACAGAATAGAAATAAAAAGGGGGTGTTTTCATGGGTATGCTGGTTAATGATAACCAGAAGCTGCCAACCACAAAAGAAATGCTAGATACCTTTGCTAATTTTTTAAGGTTAGACGTGGCCAACGGTGATGCAAGCGAGGATACCGTAAAAACTTACCACAAGTTGATTGGGCAGTTTGTTAGCTGGTGCCGTGGAAGAAAAATAACACCACTAAAAGCAACCAAGAATGACATAAAAGAATACCGCCGTTACCTGGTAGAAACTAAGAAACACAAGCCTGCCACCATAGCATTAAAACTTTCTGTGGTACGTCGTTTTTATGAGGCAGCCCTGGAATATGGAATTATTAAAGTAAACCCAGCCATTGGTGTTAATCCACCCAGGGAAAAGAAGGATGCAGCGGAACGGATAAATTACCTAGATGAGGTTGAGTTGAAACACTTTTTAGCCAGCATACCCAAGGATAACAGTGTTAAAAGTTTGCGTGACCGGGCTTTAATAGCAATTATGGCCTTGCAGGGGCCAAGAACCGTGGAAATGCACAGAGCTAATGTTGGTGATATTGTTAAAGAAGGCAATAACTGGGGCCTACGTGTAGAAGGAAAGCGCAGTATTAGAACGATTCCTTTGCGGCCCGATATAGCAAAGCTGTTGCTACAGTATTTGGAAGCAAGAAAAAATAAGGGAGAAGAATTAACCGAAGATTCGCCTTTGTTTGTTTCTATCGGTAACAGAGCAGGTGGGAAAAGGATTTCCCGACGCAGTATCCGCCGTATAGTTGATTTCTACCTTGAAAAAGTAAACATGAAGCGAATGGAAGGGAGAACTTTATCAGCGCACAGTTTAAGGCATACTGCCGGCACGTTAAGCCTTCGTGCAGGTGCAGATTTACGCCAGGTGCAGGATCTACTGGGACATAAAAACCCCAAGACCACAGCAATATATGCACATGTAGGAAACCGTTTTGAAAATAACCCGGCACTAGGTATTCCAGTTAAACTTTTGTGAGAGAGGTGGAAACATGGAAGTATATACACCAGCAGAGGTAGCAAAAAAGCTGAAGGTTAATGTAAATACCATTTACGAATACATCAAACAAGGTAAGCTTAAAGCTGCAAAAATAGGCAACCGTTACCGCATAAGTGAAGAGCAGCTACAGGAGTTCTTTAAGCAGATGTCCACTGAAAATGAAAATTAGGTTGTGGTGATGTGGTGGTTACGTGGTGATACTCAGTTAATAAAAGCAGGAAGGCCAGCCGCCAAGCAAACGCCTTCCTGCCCTACTATGAAATAACCTACCCAGAAGGGCAGGTACAATTATTATTATATTCTTATCTGTTCTTCTGGGAAACAAAAATCTTTCCCGGAGGTGTATGCTCATATGTGTAAAAAAGATAGTACCTTTGAAAATGAATTTTACGAGTTTATTGCTACCCGTTGTGATCATAATTATGACTTGATAAAAAAAGACCCTGAGTATATAGACTGCATGGACAAGTATGATAAGCTGTATTCCGAAATTGCTAGTTTGCTAGGAGATAAAAAACATCTTCTTGAAGAATTCAGTTCCATTGAGGATTTAATTTCATGTATCAATGAAAAATATGCCTACACAACAGGATTAAAAGACGGACTTAGATTAAGTGATGTTTTAGTTAGTTAACTTTAGATAGAGTCTGTGGGAAGCTTGGAAAATCTTTTATCAAACAATTAAGATAGGGGCTGCAGGGGGTATCAGTATTGGATAAAAAAAATAATGAGTGTGCCTTATTTTCAAGTACCAAACAACATTTTTGAAATAGCTTAAAGACGTTAAAACCGCAGCTTTTTTAGAAGAATTTTATAGGGTATCAAAAAAGAGCGATAGGGTATCAAAAATGTCGGGGGAAGAAAAAGAAAAAGAAAAAGAAAAAGAAAAAAACACCACATAAAAAAATTGTGGAACTTTATAACAATATCTGTAAATCACTACCACTTGGTAAAGATCACATGAGAGTAAGTGAAAAACAGCTAGAACGTATAAGAAATTTCATAGAATTAATTGAACTGGATGGTGGTGTGGATGAAGAACTATTTGCTACTTGTGTAGCGGAACATTTTGAAAATCTCCCACAATCAAATAACGGTAACATACTTGCTTTCATTGAAGCAGCACCCAGATATTTTGAAGGACTCGATTGGTATACAAGAGAATAATGTGGTTTTAGTATCGTGGGAAAGGAAGTAAGAAAATGTTTCGAGTTTATGAGGATGTGTCGGAGATAGTGGGAAAAATGTTTGTTGAGTGGGTTGAAAAAAAAAACAAGCTTTCAAAAAAGAAGAGTGATTGACTTTTCCCCCTTAACCCCTTTTATTCTCGGAAGAAATACAGGTGTATTAATGGTTTGAAGCCTTTACCTGTACTTTTTGCTTTTGCTATGCGTACAGGTTGACGTACGGGTTACCAGGGGCCTGCGTACGGGTATGCGTACAAATAAAAAAGAGGGCTTAAAGCCCTCATAATGCAACACCGAAGAACCCGGCCACCTTTGAAATTGCATTCCAAACTTGAGTTATAACAATGCTTATGCAGCCAAACACTGCCACCAGTTTAATCATACTGGCCACCTGACCGTAACCCAATGCCTGCACAATGTAAATTATTAAGGCTGCAAAGGCTGCTATAACAAGCAGCTGTACCATTGAATAACCAACTCCACCTTTACCAAACGTATCAGCCAGCACACCGGCATCTGCTGTGCCTGGCATAATAGTAGGCATTGTCAACATAACAATTACACATAGAATTATGTTTTTAAGCATTTTCCCATTACCTCCCTTTTAATTTGGTCAAGTAAATAAACCTCAAATCTTAGACCTGCTTTATTATGTTCTTCGATTAACCGGCTTATATGCTCTGCCCGATGGCGTGTTGTAGCAACAACCAGGACAGTGGGGAACCGGTCGGCAACCTTAACCCACCAACGGCCCTGGTAGCCTTCGGTATCATATAGCCGGTTATATTTCTGTACTTTATCAAATTCATTCGTTCCCCGGTCCATCTCTACAAAGTAAAATTTAAAAGCATCGGTGACAGTGTTTTTTATTGCAGCAAACCCATCACACCGTAGTATTTTATAGTCACTCTCATACTCCCAAGAGTGCAGCCGTTCCCATGATTTTAAACGCGTTCTTAACCATATCCGGACCCAGTTGGTAGCAAGTAAATGCTCTAGTTTCCCGGGTTTTTTATCCTGGTAATAGCAGTATGGCCCATCACCTAGTTTTAAGCGGTTTAACTTGCCCTTTTGGTATAGCCGCAATAGCCTCTGTTGGGCTTTCCTGCGCCCAAACTTAAACTTAAATAGTAGACACTGCACCTGGTTTGTATCTAGGCTTATATGGCGTTCTATGGCGTGTAAGATAGCTTTATCGCGGTGGGAGCCTTTTGCCCTGGCGTTCATAAGTCCACCTCTCTTTTGGTTGATTTTTAAGCAGTTTTTTTGCTTTGCTCAGTGGTAAATACATGGTCTGCACTTCTTTAATCTCCAAACCAAACTTATAAATAGCTCTGCCTTTTATGCCTGGCAAATAAGCCGCATGGCTATAGTTTTCGCCCAGTACCATACGGCTGTTTAATTCGTCTGCTACCTGGTAACATACCCGCGCTGCAAACATGGCCCTTAAATCCCCGTTTATAACCTTTGTGCTGGGCCTTTGTGTGGCTGCTACCACCGATATACCAACAGCCCTGGCAAGTCTGACAATACGGTCAATGTAATATAAAACTTGCTCATCCCTAATCTCTGCCAGTTCATCAATTACCAGCACAATATATGGCATATCCTGGCCTTTATATTCCTGCACCTTTACACAGTTTGCAGCTTCCAGTACATCAATTCGCCTTTCCATCTCCCGGTTAAGTGCCTTAACCAGCTGCAGGGCATCTTTTTCTGTCCTGGTTACTGCTGCGTGATTGCTTAAATAAGCAAACTCTAACCGCTTCATGTCAATAATGCCAATTAAAGCACGGGGCAGCAGTGTATGTATTAGCACATGCAGAAAGTTACTTTTGCCGAACCCAGGCACGCCGGCAACCAGTAAATGCGGTGACTCTGCTAAATCCAATACCTCAACCCCTTTTTGACTTACCCCCACAGGTACAGGTAACGCTATTTTATGGTAAGCGTCCGGGCGCCACTCGTAAGGTAAGCTAGTAGGCAGTGCGCCTGTTAGTATGTCCATATGTACTAAGCCGTTTCTACGTTCCAACGTCACCCAACCCCTAACAGCGTCTGCAAAGTAGTCTTGTTTTTGCTTAAATTGACCAAATGACAGCCCGGGCGGCAAGCTAAAGACTAAATGCCACCCGTATTCAGTTTTTCGCTTGCTAACTATAATAGGCCGCTTACCTTCTTTAGTTTCAAATCCTAAATTCTCAAGTGTGTCCTGTATTTTCCCGGGTATTACATTGTCTAAGTATATCCGCTTTTTTAGAAAAGGTATTTTAACCTGGTCATACTTGCGCCCCATAAATTCAATACCGCTTCTATTACGCCACATGTTCTTTAAAATTGATTTAGTATCTTGTATAACGTCAGTTAGCAAGCCCTCCTGCTTGCTTATTTTTATCACCTCCAACTGCGTCATATAGCTTACAAATGTCTTTTATAGTGTTTATGCACCCCTGGTCGTCCATTATGAAAAAATAAAAAACCAGTACGCAGGTAATTTATTCCTGTACTGGTTCCAAGAAAAATATATCTTTGATTTTTCCCGGTGGGTAATTTAACGCCTGCATTAATAGCAGTACAGTGCTTATCGTTGGTTCGCTCTGTCCTCGCATGATTTTGTTTAAGTGGCTTCTACTAATACCGGTTATTTCTGAAATTTCAGTTTGTGTTTTTCCGGAAAGAGTAATAGCAGCTCTTAAGTTATTTCTTAATACTACGTTTTTTCTGCTCTGTGGCGTATTACCAAGGCATTTATATGGTTCCAACCAGTCTTTAATTATGCCCTCGATAAAACTATTTCTGTTTAACAAAGGGTTTAACTGTTTAGCTTTATGATAAAGTTCTTCTAGGGTATCCGCTATTTGTCCTGGCAGCTGCACTTGTCTAAAACTCAAAAAATCACCCCCAGCGATACGTATATGCAGCATTTGTACAGTAAATAATACACGCTAGAGGTGATAAAAATGCTTGGAGTAATTTACAATACGTCAAGCTGCAGCAAAGACAGTTATAACCTGGATAAAGCGGCACAAGATATAGCAAAGAAAACTCAGAATAGCCATACCGACAAGAAATAAGCCAGGTGGGAATTCCTACCTGGCTTTTAACTGTTCTCTCTTACCATTGTTCTTCCTGTTGTAACTCTTTTAATGCCTTTTCCGTCCGCTCATACATTTCTAAAATATCCTTGTCCTGGTCTTTATCCCACCCATTTTCCTTCATCCACTTAAGGTAATGATCTAAAGCCATTTTTAAAGTGGCCAATTCTCCCGAATCA
>JACDNU010000045.1 GCA_017656505.1 Archaeoglobus sp.
CAAATTTAAGGTAGGAACCAGATGCCGGCACTCGCTGATATTCTTTAAACGATAGGCTTATATTTTTCAAGAAAGTTAACTGTTTTTTCACAGTAATAAAGAAAGAAACAGGGAAGGTCGACATCAGACCTCTGCTAGCATGTGTATAATCATTTGGGATAAAAGAGATTGGAAGAACTAAGCAATTAATATGCTTTCATGTGGCTCAACTATTCAAGTTATAAAAATAAAAGGTGATTACTCTTTCATCATTTTCTCTATTTCCTTCAGCCTTTTTCCGGGTTCCAACTCTTCACCGGCTGAGGACACCATAAGGCCCTCTGCAGTTTCAATGGTTTCCTCATCAAAGCTGCCGCTCAAAATGCTTTCACTCGTCAAATCAAGCATCGTGCTCAAGGCCTCATCCAGATTCTCCACCTTCCCCATGGCCTTCTCGAAATTCACCTGTATCTTGGCGATATCCTCTGCTCCAGGTCCCTCAGAAATACTTTGGACAATATCTTTACTGAATTGAATAAAATCCGCGGAAACTTTAACCAGTTCCCTCTGCAGTTCGGCCTCTTCCATCAAGAGTAAAAGACGTTTTGCCTGTGTTATTCTATTTTCCAAGACCAAGTATTTAACTGCGCTTCTCTTCAAAAGGGTTTCATCTCCAAGCTTTGCAGCTTCTTTTCCCTGTAGGAACACCCTTCGCTTGAAATTTTCAAGGTTATTTATATATTGTTTCAAGGCCATCTTGGCTTTTCTCATCCTAACCTTCCTTTCAATCTCCTTCTCCTCTTTGGATTTCCAAAGGCGAACCACACTATCACGCCCCGTTTTCCCTCTTAATATTATGAATCAAAACCTTAAGCCTTTCTATGAACTCTTCACTCACGGGGAGGTTCTCCTTGATGAGAAGTTCCACCGTGTTAATCGCGCTTGTCAAATCTTCAAGGTTCTGCACCGTGTAGAACTTGAGATCGTTGAGTGTATTGAGGAGATCCGCCTTCTTGTTGAGCTGTGCATACGCCAAAGCCAGCTTGCCGAGAGTATCAATCACAAGCCGCTTGTTCTTCAAGACCTCTTCCGAAGTGGTACTCTTTTTCAGGGCCTGAAAGCTCTTTGAGAGCGTCTCCCTGAGCTTTTCAACCTCTCTCTCCAGCTCTGTCCTCTTCTTCTCGATCTCCTCGAGTTTCTCAAGATCCTTCAAGAACTCGTCAACATTTTGGTACCTGTCCTCCTTTCTCTTTGCCAAGAGCTTCTCGAAAATGCTGTCATACTTTGCAAAGGTCGGGTTTATCTTTGATGGTGGCGTGAAGTGGTAATTCTCGTCAACTATCTTGCCAAACACTTCCTCATAAGTATAACCTTCGAAGGGCAGTTTACCAGTGAGCAGCTCGTAGAACGTGACCCCTAGCTGCCAGATGTCAGTCTGGTGGTTTGTATGTCCGTACTTACTGGGCATTAAGTGCTCGGGTGAGGCATAGAGAGGCGTGTAGCCTAGGACACTCCTGCTTGAACTCATTGTCCCGAGTTTTGCCAAGCCCCAGTCAGTTATCTTCGGCGTCAAATCACTCTTGAGGAGAATGTTGAGTGGCTTCAGGTCGCGGTGATAAATCCCCTTACCGTGAGCGTACTTAAGCCCTTCCGCAATGCCCCTGATAAGCCTTAAGGCTGTCTTCTCGTCCACAGGCTTAGGATAGCTACTCAAGTCTCTAATAGGCTTCCCATTGAGAGTTACGCCCTCAACATACTCCATTTCAAGGTACGGGATTGGTAGAATGTCCACGTCGTAGAGTTTCACGATGTTAGGATGATTAAGGTGAAGCCAAGTCGAGACTTCCTTGATGAAGGTCTTGCTTGTTTTCTCATCAATACGCGGGATTTTCAACGCCACAATTCTCCCATCGCTCTTTCTTCTCACCTTGAAGACCTTGGCAAAACCACCCTCTCCAATGAATTCTAAGGGCTCGTACTTTTGCAAAAGCTCAGGTGGGAAGCCTGAGATGGTTTTTGAACGGTCTTCAGGCTCTGGTTTCCTTGCTAGGGCCGGAGCTGGTTTTCCTGTGTCTCTTGAAGGGGGTTTCTCTTTCCCGCCCCTGGCTTTGGCAGCTACTCCGCCAATGAGGAGGAGAGCGATTAATGCTCCAGCTATGTAAAGAGGATTGAGTTTTGAACCACTCGGAGCAGTGAAAGTTTCTGAAGTTGAAGTTGTAGAAGCTGTAGTTGTTGAGGAAATTGCTGAGGTAGAGGTGGTGGTCGTTTGTGATAGTGTTGTTGAAGTAGGAATTGCGGTCGGTGAGCTTGACTGGGGAATGGGTGTTAATGAAGCGCTTAAAGTCGTCGTTTCTCCCGCGATAATACTTACCGTCTCTGAGTATTCTTCATACCCCTCTTTTATGATTTTCACCTCATACCCACCTGGAGAGAGTTTGTAGCTCTCCAAGGGTGTGGTTCCAGCATAATTCCCGTCAACATAAACCTCCGCTCCGGAAGGGGATGAGTCAATAGTGAGATAACCGTAAGTGGGCTTTAGAGTTGCTGATATGCTTTTAGTTTCTCCAGTGGATAGGGTTACTGTTGTTGTGTAATCCTCATAGTCCTTCTTGGTGAGCTTTATTGTGTAAGTCCCCAGTTCGAGCTTCAAACTCAGAGGTGTTACCCCCTTATACTCACCGTTAATGTAGACTTTGGCTTCCGATGGAGTAGAGTAAATTTCTAGAGTACCATTAACCTTTATTTCTCCCTTTTTGAACATATAGAGTGAACTGCCTGTTGAAACTACGATATACTCAGCATTTTGCGAAACTGCTACACTATATGTGTTTTCAGACAGTTCCTGTTGCCATAGTAGATTACCATTGATATCGTAGAGGTAAACCTTGTTACTACTCACTACTGCAATGTAGTTGCTGTCTGGTGAGAATTTTACATTAGATATTTTGGTGTCAAGTGTTTTTGTATAAATGTCTCCTCCATCCGGTAGAGATTCAACCAACAGCCAATTTCCTGGATATCCTTCCATACCCAGAACAACATACCTGCCGTCTGGAGAAACATCCAATGCTGTAATATTATACGAAGTTGTCGTATCACAATCTACATTCTTCGGCGTAACTGAACATACTTCCTTGTTCCCCCACAAAACAGCAACATAGCTCCCATTATTACCTAAGGAGATTTTTTCTAGGTTTTTGTCTAACGAATATTCCCAATAAAAATTGCCATAAACGTCAAAGTTATAGAGAGTTCCTTCTTCATCTATAGCGAATACAATGTATCCATCTGTATCAACATCTAATGCCCATCCCCATTTGGTTTCGTATTTCCACTGTTCATTGCCGTATTTATCTAGAGATCCGATCGTTCCACGAGATCCAGCGACATCTATGCCTGTTGCATAAGGAATATACTCTCCATCAGGAGTTATTGCAATTCCCATGATGTAACCATCGAGCTCGTAATCCTGCTTAGTCCACAAGATGTTCCCATCCCTGTCGAGGAGGTAGAGGATATTATAAGAGCCTGCTACTATCCTAGAACCGTCAGGTGTTATATCAACCGTGTGTATGTGAGAAATGTCTCTTTTCCAAGCTATCTGGTATGATACTCCTATATCTTGGGCTTTTGTCGTTGGTAGTGTAACCAACGCTAGAACTAATAATAGTCCTATAACAAAAACACAGCTCTTTCTCATGCCCCCCACCATAGAAGTTTCCAATTTATCTTTATTTAGAAGAAGCCCTTTTAGTGTCATTTTAATCACCCACCAAACTTCTTCTGCCCGCTTTTTATACCGCTCGATGTCCTTCCTTGCCAAGGGGCTCTTGAGTCTAGGTTGTGCATAAACAAGTAAACAGGTAAAATCTCAGGTTTCTCTACCATCTCCAGGCCACCACCGTAACGTTATCCTTTGTAATGGGAAGAGCATCTTCAACAAATCTTGTCACTATTTCATCTGTCGTTTTTCCAGTCGAAATTATCTCAACAATTCTATCCTCGTCCACGTAGTCGTGGAGTCCATCCGAGCTGAGCAGAATAACATCCCCTCTATCCAGCACCCACTCGTAAAAATCAACCCCAAAGTCTATTCCCAGAGCCTTCGTGATAATGTTCCTCATCGGGTGCTTCCTCGCCTCCTCGGGCGTTATTTCGCCCTTATCAATGAGTTCTTGGACGATGGAGTGGTCTTTGGTTCTAGCTACAATATTTCCATCCCTTATGAGGTACGCCCTGCTGTCGCCGGTGTTCGCTATTATCGCCTTCCCGTCCCTCACGAAAGCCGTGACGAGCGTCGTGCCCATCCCTTCTCTCTCGCCGACAGCGTTCTCGCTTATCCTCTCGTGGGCGAGCCTGTAGGCCTTCTCAAGGAGTTTTTTGACTTCTTCATCGTCCATTCCTTCTCCATATTCCCTCTCAAAGACCTCCCTCAGAGTGTCCACGGCCATCTGGGATGCAACCTCGCCAGCGTTGTGGCCTCCAAGGCCGTCCGCCACCGCGAGGAGGTGGGCGTCAGGGAGCTTCATAACTAAAAAGTTGTCTTCGTTATTATCTCTAGCCCCAGTATGGGAGATCCCGTATGCATTTCCTATTTTCACTTCTTTGTAGTTCTCTTTTTGACTTTTAGGCGGAGAAGTCTCTATGTTGGCAATTCTCTCTATTAATCCTCTAAGTTTCTCCGGGAAAAATTTGGAGGAAAAGTTCATTTTTCTACTTCCCTCCGTATTTTATGAAGAAGGACATCTAGTTCTTCAATTGTGCTTTGGGTTATTTGGACGTTATCACGAATCATCATTTCAAACTGCTTTATTGCATTTTCAAGTTCTTTTTTGTAATCTTTTGTAAAATCTTTGAGGTCTTGAAGAACCTTGATGAGTTCTGCCTTCTCATTATGACGAGCATGAAGTAAAGCGAGTTTTGTTAATTGTTCCACTGCTATTTCCTTCAGCCTCCTTAATTCTTCTCGATCTTTGCTTAAAGTTATTCTTGTTTTTGTTTTCTGGATCTCCTCTTTAAGGGCCTTTTTCTCCTTTTCAAGCTTTTCTAGTAGTTCTATATCATTTAAAAACTCGTCAATTGACTGATAACGGTCTTCTTTTCGTTTAGCAAGGAGTTTCTTGAAGATGTTATCATATTTTGCGAGGCTCTCACTTACTTGGGATGGAAGTTTCGGTTTAACGTTTGGATTTGTTAGCTTGGCCATAATTGCTGAGGGAGTGCTCCCATCATATGGTAACTTTCCTGTCAGAAGTTCATAGAAGATCATACCGAGCTGGTAAATGTCGGTCCTGTGATCAGTGTGTCCGTAGGTCTCTTCATCTACTTGTTCCGGAGCGGCATACAGAAGAGTAAGCCCTTTGGTGGTTGTAGCGGTTGTTGAGACGGCTCCAACTTTTGCCAGTCCCCAATCAGTGATTTTTGGTGTCAAGTCACTTTTAAGCAAGATGTTTTGAGGCTTAAGATCTCTATGAAACACATTCTTCGAATGAGCATGTTTTAGGCCTTTCGCAATATCTTTTACAAATTTGATAGCTTGTTCTTCCCCAACGGGTTTGGGATAACTTCCCAAATCTCTCACTACTTTGTCGCCTATTTTGACTCCCTCGACGTACTCTATCTCCAAATGGGGTATCGGGTCTGTATAAGCATTATACAGCTTTACTATGTTGGGATGATTTAGAAGCTTCCACGCTTTCATTTCTTTCATTAAGAACTTCTTGGCCTTTTCATCCAAGTTTGATAGTTTCAACGCTATTATTTTTCCGTCGCTCTTTCTTTTAACCTTGAATACCTTGGCAAACCCGCCCTCGCCAAGGAATTCGAGGGGTTGGTACTTTTTGAGAAGTTCGCTAGGAAATACTTGTAACACTTTCTCGTCAACTTTCACTTTAGCACCCCTGCGCTTTTTGACTCCCACTACAAGCGCCAGTAAGAGAACCAGCAAAAGACCACCACCCGTGTAAAGTGCTATGGGGTTGTTTGTAGGGAGTTTTTCAAAAATCCCCCAAATTCCAGCCTTTGTTAGTCTGGTGTTTATAGTATGGGTTTTTGTAGGCTCTATGACAAGAGACTGACTAAAAGTTTCGTACCCTTCTTTTCGTATTTCGATCTTGTGATCTCCAACTGAAAGTTTGTATGCCTTTAAAGGCGTTATCCCTACTTTCACACCGTCAATATATACATCGGCACCTTGGACATTGGAGTAGATGTTTAGAAATCCAAACAATGCTTTAAGTTGAATGTTGATACTCTTGCTTTCACCGGGATTTAGGGTTACGGTTTCCACGTAAGGCTCATAATCATCTTTGGTTATCTTTACACTATAGGTCCCGGGTGTCAGTTTCAGGGTAAGCGGTGTTGTTCCACTATATTGGTTGTTTACATAAACATCGGCACCAGTCGGAGTTGAGCCTACTGAGAGCGTGACTTCTTTTAGTGTTAATCTAGCATTTATAGTGTGGGTTTTTGTGGGTTCTATCACGACAGTTTCTGAATAGGGATTGTAGTCTTGATTATCTGGCCTAACTTCTATTCTGTGGCTCCCAGTTGAAATTTTATACTCTTTCAAGGGTGTTTTTCCGACATATGAACCATCAATATACACGCTTGCCCCTTGAACGTTACTGTATACATTTAAGAACCCGAATAATGCCTCTAGTTGTACGTTAATTTGTCGTTTTTCTCCTGCTTGGATGGTTATGGTTTCTGTATGGGATTTATAGTCAGTTTTTCTAATCTCTATAGTATAGGTTCCAGGAGGTACTTCTAGAGTGAGAGGTGTTTGTCCTTTATAGTCTCCTCCAATATACACGCTCGCTCCCGATGGGGTAGAATAAACTGATAGACTTGCGGTTTTTAATACCAATTCTGCGTTAACCACTTCTGTTTTTCCAGCTTCTATGGTAATAGCAGATGTATAGTCATTATAACCAGCTTTTTTTACCAGTATTGTATATGTTCCTGTTGGCATTTTATAATTGGTGATTGGAGTTGTTCCTATATATTCTTCATTAACATAAACTTCGGCTGAAGATGGTGTGGAATAGACCGTAAGATAACCAGCAGGGATTAGTGAAACCGAAATTTCTCTAGTTTCTCCCGCTTGTAAAGTCATTGTTGTTGTATAGTCTATGTAATTTTGCTTTGCGATCTTTACTGTATAAGTTCTAGGTGGTAACTCTAGGTTTAGAGGAGTTTTTCCCTTATATTCACCGTTAATATATACCAATGCACCGGTGGGAGCGGACGTAACTGAGAGAATTCCGGTTTCTAATCCCAAATTAGCGTTGATTATAGAAGTTTCTCCAGGCATTATGAACACAGTTGTATAATATTCCTGATATCCCTCCATTTGAATGGTAAGTGAATGCTCCCCTCTTGGCAGTTCATAATTCTCTATGGGAGTTTGTCCGATATACTGATTATCCACATAAACATCGGCACCGGAAGGGGTAGAGTAAACTGTGAGATAACCTACGTTGGGTCTAAACGCGTATATAGTTGATTCTCCCCCGGCTACTAAATACGAGCCGTCGCTGTTAATTGCTATACCATGTCCCGCTTCTCCAGAATAATAACTCCATCTTAGTTCTCCTGTTTTAATATCAAATGCATATATTGTTCCATCGTTACTGTAGAAGTATACCTGACTGTTATCTGGGGAGATGACTATATTCTCAGCTTTACCACTACTGGAGTACTCCCACAAAAGTTCTCCAAAACGATTAAATGTCAAAATTTCTCCGTTGTACAGTCCCACGACAATATAATTTCCATTTGGAGAGACTTCTATGTCGGTAACTCGAGCATCCACTGAATATTTCTTTAAAACCTTTCCATCGTTTAAGTTAAGAAAATAAACGTGAGATCCAGTACCAAGAACAGCCATGTTATACACTTCATTAATTCCTACTTTGTAAACAGGATATATATTAATACTTGAAGAGCTAGTTGTATCCCAAATATCTTTTTCACTTTTATCTAGTAGATGCGCTCCATTTTTTGCTCCCACTAAAATGTAAGAAAAATCTGACGTAGCTTGAATATCGTTGATGTCATCTCCAATATTGTTGTACCAGATAATATTTCCCAAAGTATCCACTAGATATACCCTATGGTTATCAAAATCCCCTGGAATTTCATTCCAAATACCGAACAATATGTATCTGCTATCCGAGCTTATAATAACATTTCCCATAATTCGCTGCGTATCTGTTTCTGGTTCTAGGCTCCATAAGATGTCCCCATTTTTATTGAGAAGGCATAATTTTGCATGATCTTCATCACTCTTGCTCCAATCTGAGTTATAAAATTTGATGGCTCCTACTGCAATCAGGTTTCCAGTTGGGCTTGTTACAATATAATATGGGACGCCATCGATACTCTCGTTTTTCCACAAGATATTGCCAGAATATGAGAATGCATAAACAGTATTTTGCTGGGTCGCCACGACAAAGTAATTAGGAGCTGCCCCAACTCTCCATACATACTCCGGGATTGTCTTTTCCCAAGTTGGTGTGATTGTCCCCTGACCATATGCCATGTTGGTAAAAAATAAAACCAACAACAGTAAAACACCGATTTTTTTATTTACTCCCATTCACTCAACCCCCAAACTCCTCCGCCCACTTCCCATACCGCTCGATGTCTTTCTTCGTTAGCGGACTCTTAATCTTCTTAAAGGCCTCCTCGAAGTCCCTCATCTCAAGCGGCCTTGTTTTTAGAGAGCGCTTTCTAAGCTCTTCAAAGGGAAGCTCCGCCAGCTTGTGAAGATCTCTGTTCTCCTCCCTTATCATGTTCCATATCGCTTCCTGGCAGAGGTTCCTGATGTCCCTGCCCGAGTAATACCTTCTAACGCTCTCCTCCGCTATTTCATCGAGGTCGAGCCTGCTTATGTCGAGCCCGCGCGTGTTGATTTTGATTATCTCCTTCGTGGCCTTTTTGTCCGGCAACGGGACGTAAATCCTCCTCGGGAAGCGCGAGAGAACCGCCTCGTCCAAGTCCCAGGGCGTGTTGGTCGCCGCGAGCGTTAAAACGAGCAAGTCACTCTTCTTGTCCTGAAAGCCGTCGAGCTCGGTAAGAAGGCTAGCGAGCATCCTCCTCGATGTTTCGCTCGCATCATCAGAACGTCTTGTGGTTAGGGCATCGATCTCATCGATAAACACTATGCTTGGGGCGTTTTCCCTTACCACGTCATAGAGAGCCGTTATGATCTTGCTTGACTCACCGAAGTATTTACTTAGTATGTTTGAGGCCTTCACATTGAAGAAGGTTGCGTTTAAACTTCCAGCGGCTGCTGAAGCTAACAGGGTTTTGCCCGTTCCCGGCGGGCCGAAGAGTAGGATGCCCTTCCACGGCTGGATTGACTCGGGCTTTTGAAGAGCGGCAATGACGACGGTTTCCATCAGCAGAACCTTTACATCATTAAGGCCCCCTATGTCTTTCCATGTCACGTTAGATCTTGCTATGAGGCCTTTCACGTATTGCCTGAACTGGTTTTCTCCCATCTCCTCTTCGGCTTTTGTTCGTTTGCCTTTGGCACTCATAACGGCTTTTTTACCAAATTCTCCTTTTTTGATCTTTTCAGCTGTTTGCTCCCATTTCTTTGCTTTTTTTAAGTAGAAATTACTGTTGTAGGGCACATGCTTTGCTAGTTGCCTCAAGAGGATGGCACACTTTCGGGCCTTCTTTTCCGCGGTTTCCATATCACCTTTAGCGACAGCTCTATCAAACTCTTTCTTCGTTTTCTCAAATTCATTTAACAGCGGACCGGATAAATCAACGGGCACTTCGATCAACCCCCAGATAGTCCAAGATCCAGAGCTTTCTTAATTTCATCAATCTTCATGAACAAACCCTCTCTATCGAATGGAATGCCGACATACTCCATAATAATAGAGATAACATCCATAAGCTCTCTGGTTTCCTTTGAAAAGAACATTTCAAGGTGCTCAAATGAGAATGGCTTAACCTTGTAGAAATTTTCAAAAACCTTGGTCCTCAAGGTGGGAGAACCCATAAAGAGAGAATATATGTCAACCATGTCCTTCCAGTGTTTTTCCCTTTTCTCGTCAGAATACGTCGGGTTGGAATATATGTCGAGTTTCAGTATGATAAGAGCCTCGGGAAGAACAACCCTAACTTTTCCGGAGAGTCCTTCAAACTCAAACTTTTCAATAGAATAGTATTTTTCTTTGAACACTGTTTTCACATAAGGACTCTCGAAGCTAAGCCTGCTTGGTTTTCTATCAAAGAGCAAATCAACATTTATCCTCTCCTCGAGGAATGGAAGCTCTTCATCTTTAACCACTTTAAAGTATCTGAAGCCTGAACTTTGATAGCCCAGTTCCCTCAGTCTTGAATATACTTCCTTAAAAGAGTCCCATCTAACGAGGAAATCTACGTCAACTGAGGGGACGCCGTTTAGACTCCACTTCTTCAACCAATGATAAACTGCCCATCCTCCAGCAAGTATTACGTCTAAATCTTTGGCTATTCTAAGCATGTCTTCTATTGAAGCTCTGATGATTGGGTTATTCGGGGTTCTTAGGGTTTTGACCTCCTCCATTCCCCACAACCTCCTTGAAAACTTCATCAAAAAGCCTTGTATACATTCCCTGAGCCAGTAAATCTGCCAACACCATACCCCATGGTGGTATTCTAAACCCCCTTAACTCCTTCGCAAAACGGAAGGCAAAGTCATCGTAAGTATATACGGAAAACGTGTAGCCTCTTCTTGACCGTAGCTTTGAAATATCATCTGGCTTTTCAAGATACACTATGCCTCCCGAAGGACTCAGCACCTTTCCGATAACCCACAATGCAGCAGAGCCAGAAAGTAAAACACCGGTTGATGGCATCATTTTAACTCTCACAGGCCTTACTCTTTCAAATATAGCTCTCTTATCTTCGCTCCAGAGCATAACAAAAGCCTTCCTGTCGACGATCTCAACGGTTCCAGCGTTGTTTATAACAACCCCTTCTTTTTCAAGTCTTCTAATTTCCCGGTGAACATATGGATACTTGAGTTCTGTAATCTCTGCGAGCTGGACTATTCTTCCTTTTCCGAGTTCCCAAAGTGATAGGTATACCCTTTCTCTTCTTGTTGGTGGGCGCATTTCAATCACCATGTAATAAATATAACTAAACTTTTTAAAGGATTTGTTAGTTTTGTTATACATCTCCCCTATACTGCACCTCCATCTCGATTCTGTGAAGCAGGACTTTGAGTTTCTCAATTAGGTTATCACTAACGGGAATGCCCTCTTTCATTAATACCTCTATTTGAGTTATTGCATTCAGCAAATCGTCAAGGTTTTCTCTCGTGTAAACCTTTAGATCCTCCAAAGCGTTTAACAGCTCAGCCTTATCGTTAAGCTTTGCACTCAAAATGGCAATCTTGGTAGTTTTTCCAACAGCCTCTCTTTTAAGTCTCTGTATCTCCTCTTTAGAACGACTCCTCTTGAGAGTTTCTTTCGTCTTCTTTAACTCCTCAAGCTCTTTGTGTAACTCTTCAAGAGAATCCAGCGCTGACAAAAACTCTCCAACGCTCTGATACCTGTCTTCTTTCCTCTTAGCCAAGAGCTTCTCGAAAATACCATCGTACTTTGCAAGAGCAGGATTAATCTTTGAGGGCGGTAAGGCCTTAATATTCTCGGCCAAAATCTTGCCTATCACCGCTCCAGGCGAGTAACCTTTATAGGGCAATTTTCCAGTCAAAAGCTCGTAGAATATAACGCCAAGCTGATATATGTCCGTTCTATGATCTGGAGTTTCATATAAATCTTCATCAAGCTGCTCTGGAGCTGCATAGAGGGGTGAGTACCCCTTGTGTGTTGATAATGAACTCCTCGAGCTTATCTTTGCCAATCCCCAGTCCGTGATCTTCGGCGTTAAGTCACTCTTGAGGAGAACGTTCAGGGGCTTCATGTCGAGGTGCCAGATTCCCTTTGAGTGAGCGTGAGCCAACCCATTGGCTATAGCTTTGACGAGCTTTAGGGCGGTCTTCTCATCGACGGGTTTTGGATACTTGTCAAGGTCTCTAACGGGCTTCCCATTGAGGCTTACTCCCTCAACATACTCCATCTCAAGGTATGGGACTGGTAAAATATCCGCCTTATAGAGCCTTACAATGTTTGGATGGTCAAGGTGATACCAAGCGGCTATTTCCTTTAGAAAGAGTGAGCTCGTCTTTTCATCTATGCGCGGGATTTTTAATGCCACTATTTTGCCATCGCTCTTTCTCTTTACTTTGAAGACTTTGGCAAAGCCCCCTTCTCCAATGAATTCTAACGGAGCGTAATTATCTGAGAGTTCAGATGGGAATCCTTTATTTTGAAAGACAATCTCTTCCTTAGATGATTTGTGCTTTCCTAAAGCACTCTCTTTTCTTTTTTCTTTACGCTTCCATTCTCTTAATATCTCTAGTGCTGTATCGTAGTCTTTTTTTGTAAGTAACACCAAAAATATTTCTTTAATGTTTTTAGCTTCCTTTGAGAACTCTTCAACACTTTCAAGAAATGTCTTTACAACGTGTTTAAATGGACAGCCTGAAGCGCCAGCCCTTATTGGTGGGAAAGCCACCCTTTCAACTCCAAGCTCGTCTGCTTTTCTCAAAGCAGCTATTATTGATAATTTTAGAATTTCCTCCAATTCTTTGTTCCATCTTGCCTTGCAGTCAGGGCCAAACGTGTTAATGACGTATTTGACTCCATTTCGTTTCAATCTAAAAGGTGGTGTCACAACTACTTCTCCATGTCTAATCCAGTCCCTTCCAATTTGTTTCTTCATGGTGGCTCTGCTTATTTCTCTATATTTGTTGACATCTCCAACAGCTGCTTTGGCAACATGCCGAGAAACGCCTCCTTTGTAACTTAAATATTTGTCCACGGAGTTTACTATCGCTTCAGCTGGAAAGTGTATTATGTTTCCTTCGACAATACTAAATGTTAGTTTACCGAATTTTATTGAAACCTCTCTCCTTTTCCTCTTAATCACAGAAAGTGAAATTAGCAGAGCTAAGGCTATCAAGACTAAATAAACCATCGTCCTGTTCAATCTTCCCGATCCAGTGGGTTCTTGATAACCTGTCTGTACTGTCGTGGTGTGTGTGCTTTCCGAAGTTGTGGGACTTGGCTGCTGCCTTTCCGGACTCGTTTCTTGGCTTATCGGTATTGCAACCAACCTCGCGGAGACGCTGACGCTCTTTCCCGCTTCAACAGTTACCGTCTTCGTGTAATCCTCGTAACCTTCCTTTTTGATTTTCACCTTATGCCCCACTGGAGAAAGCTCCAGGGTTATGGGGGTCGTCCCTTTATAAGAGCCGTCAACGTAAACTTCCGCTCCAGAAGGAGAGGATTCAATCGTTAAATAGCCAAACGCTGGTGTCAATTCAGCGTTGATGGTTTTGGTTTCACGGGATTCAACTGTTACTGTGGTGATATAATCTTGGTAATCAGCTTTGCTGATTCGTATATCATAAGCCCCTGTCTCGATTTCTAATGTTAAGGGCGTTTCCCCCTTGTATTCGCCGTTAATATAAACGCTAGCTTGAGAAGGAATGGAAGAAACTCTAAGCGTGCCCCAACTTTTTTGGTACACTGTTTTTATTTGAAGTACTGGAGTAGTTATTACAACATTACTTGGGCTCTTAACAATGCAATCTGTATAAATTACTTGTAAGTTAATGGTTCTGACAATAGCATTTGTGCTTTTTACGATTGGATTAGATTCACTACAAAACTCACAATCCCACAAATCTCCATCAGGAGGTAAGCGAAGAACCCAAGCATCCAAGTCATCACCACTACCGAAACTATAAGTTTCTCCAACTACGACAATGTCCTCGTTGTTTGCAATTGCAACTCCATTAGCTGTGTCATAAGCATCTCCCCAGTAAGCTTTTCCCCATTTTACATTGCCATTTTCATCGAGTCTTAAAACCCAAACATCGTGGCCACCAAAGCCAAAACTCCAAGTGTAACCAGCCACTATGATATCCCCATTTGGTGCGATGGCAACTGCTCTAGCTTCATCATCGTTATTCCCACCATATGTCTTCTGCCACTTAACATTACCACTCTCATCCAAACGAAGAACCCAAAAGTCCTTGTCACCAGAGCCAAAGCTACTAGTTGCGCCTGCCACTATAATATCACCGTCCGTCGCAAGGGCAACCGCAAGAGCTCCATCATAGAGATCCCCGCCGTAGGTCTTCTGCCACTTAACATTACCACTAGGGTCAAGCCTAAGAACCCAGACATCATAAGCACCATAAGCACCACTAGGGTCAGTGCTTTCAATGTAACCAGCTACGATAATATCCCCACTTTCTGCAGCGGTGACCGCTCTAGCTCCTATTGACTCTATGCCTGCATAAGTCCTCTGCCACTTAACGTTGCCATTACTATCTAGGCAGAGAATCCAAACGTATCCCCTATCAGTTGCAAAATCATAATCAATAGCCCCAACAACAATAATATTCCCACTATCTGTAACTGTAATTGCATGAGTTCCAGAGAGGTAATCCATATCGTATGTTTTCTGCCACTTAATGTCCCCATTTTCGTCTAAACGAAGAACCCAAACACTACCGTAAATATCATCAATCGTAGTTTCACCTGCTACGATAATATCCCCGTCAGGAGCAATAGCAACTGCATCAGCACGATCATAACTGCTTCCTCCGTAAGTCTTTACCCATTTGACATTACCATTAGCATCAAGCCTAAGAACCCAAGCGTCATAACCACCAGCACCAAAGCTGTCAGTCTCGCCTACTACGATCACGTCACCGTTCGGCGTGACAGCAACTGCTTTAGCCCAATCGTCATTAGTCCCCCCATAAGTTTTTGCCCACCATGAGCTCGGCTCGGTTTGTGCTTTAACGCTTGGCACCATGACTGAGAAGAACAGCAACATCAGAGTCAGCCCTACGACCTTTTTCATACTCCATCCCTCCTACAACATTAGGCTTCTCACAACTCCCTTAGAGCCTTCCAATTCATTCTTATCTTCCTTTGGGGAGCCCTTTTGATGCAATCTTAATTACTTTAAGCCCTCTTACCCAATGTGACATTGGATCATCCCCTAACGGCTTTTTCCAAATCCTTCAAATCCATCATCTCGGGGGTTTTACCCTCAATCCTCTTGGCGATGAGCAGGAACCTCTTCTTCCCCTTAAAGCGCTCCACCTTTTTCTCCAGCCCTTCGAGAACTCTCTCGGCTTCTCTTCTCTCGAACTCGCCCCACTTCACCTCAACGAAGAGCAAGCCGTCATCAAGCTCTGCCACAGCATCTACCTCTTCGCCCTTGTGCCACCACCTTGCAACTTTTTTCTGCCTGAAGTCAATTATCCTCTGGCGGAGCATCTCCCTAACGAGCCTTTCGAAGGCTTTTCCGTAGTAGGCGTTAAGCTTGGGCTCAATTTTCGCCCACACCTCATCAACAAGGCCGAGTTCTAAATCACCAAAATTTGGATAGACGAAGCGGAACCAGAAGTTGAAGAAGTTGTCTTTGATGTAGTAGCGTCCCCTCTTTCTCCTGCCGTAGGGGAGCTCGTAGCCAACGATGTCGAGCCTCTCAAGGGTATCAAGGTACCTGGAAAGGTGTCCCCTATCAAGCCCGGTGAAATTGACTAACTCCCCGAGCGTTTCATAACCCAAGGCGAGTCCTTTAAGAATGAGCTTGTAGACCCTCGGCTCCCTTAGCTCCTCCCTAAGCAGAAACTCGGGCTCCTCGTAGAGAACCCCCCCCTTTCTCAGAATCTTCATCTTTATCGCTTCCTCAACGCCCAGCTCCTTCACAAGGTCGAGGTAAAAGGGGATCCCGCCAAATACGGCATAGATCTTCACGAGCTCTTCCATGCTTCTATTGGGAAACATCTCGGCTATGCCTTTTATATCAAAGGGCTCAACCTTCCACTGCCCCGTCCTCCTCCCATAGAGAGGGCTTTTGTATTCCATGATTCTCTCCATCATTCCCATTGAAGAGCCGCAGAGCACAAGAAAGATATTGGTTCCTTTTAGGTGTTCATCCCAAATCTTTTGGAGAACGCTCAAAATTCCGGGTTCAAGAGTCATCAAGTACTGGAACTCGTCCAGGATAACAGCTGTCCTTTCCTCTCTTATTTCATCTGCGAGGTAGCGGAAGAGCCTTCCAAAGTCTTTCACTTCCATGAAGTACTCTTTTCCAGTAAGCTCTGCAAACTTCTCAGCCAATTCTTTAATGTTCTCGCCTATCGAGTCTGCGGTGGCGAGGAAGTAAACTCCCTTTCTGTTCTTTAGGAACTCCTTGAGGAGCATGGTCTTTCCCACTCTCCTGCGCCCGTAGATTATTATCAGTTGCGCCCCCTTTTCCTTCCATTTCCTTTCGAGGAACTCAAGTTCACTATTTCTGTTCACGAACATTCTATCACCATATAAAATGATGCATGCAAATTATAATAATCTTTCTGCAGCATTTCTTTTGTGATGGGCATTCCAATCATGCACTCTTCTTTCTCTCGCTTCCATTTGGCTTTATTTCCCTTACATTGAGCGTATCTTGCACTTGCAATTACATAAACTGTCCTACTGTCAACGACTGCAGACGTTGTTGGCTCTTCAGTCTTAAACTTCCAAAATAATTCAAGGGGAGGTTCTAAAGCATCGGTAGCAACTCCTGTATGTTGGGAATTGTTCTTATATGCCCTCCACTCGGTAGCCAAAGCGAAATTTGTAACTATGGAGATAACTATCAGTGCTGTAATGATCTTACTACCGACTTTTTCCATTATTCGCCACCTAAGTAAGCCTAATTGAAATCTGATTTTAACAGAAAAGATTAAATGAAACCGGATTCAGAGTTCTTCAAGTTCAAGGTGTTTTTTCTCCTTCCTCTCCTCTCCGGTAACCTTCTCGGCTGCGACCTCGGGCTCGAGCTCACCCTCCTTTACGGCCCTAATTGTATCCAAAATCTCTGCGAGCTCTTCATCTGCTTCAAAATTGACCCCGGTTGCGAGGGCTTGATCGGTGTAGCCGAGCATCCGGTTCAAGTTCTCGTTTAGGTTTTGAGAATCGAGTTGCATTTCAACAAGTTTTTGCTCCAGCTCTTCAGGGGACATATTATGAAGAATCTTCCAAGTTGGAGTATCTTTCAAGAGGGCCTCATTTTCCTTAATTATTATAAGATTGCTAACGAGCATCATCTGTTTGTTTAGCTGTGCGTGCGTATTCTGTAAGTTTTTCTTTCTCTGGTTAAGGGTTTTTATCTTGGTGGCTATTGTTAGCTCTTCGCTTTTGCTCCTTGCTCTCTTAGCCTGCTCAAATAGGAGTGCAATCTGTCTGTCTATCTCTATCATCTCATTTTCTATCCTTCTAATCTGCATATCGAGTTTTACTTGAGTCTCTCTTAATTGGTTTAGTGAAATGTCAAGCGGGTTCTTTTTGCCAAAAAATCTGGAGAAGAAAGCCATTCAAAACTCCTCCAGCTCCTTTGAAAACTCTTTTTCTTTAACCTTTTCAAGGACCTCTTCAGCATCCGCCTCCCCGGCTTCAACCTTTGCCCAGGCTTCCATAAGTTCTCTTTCTGTTTGGTCTTCAGTGGCCTCAAACTCCGCTATCTCCATCTCGAAGACGCGGTTGAGATTGTTGACCATCTCATCGAACTCCTTCCCATCCAAGTTCACTTTAACCAAAACGCTTTCGAGTTGTTCTGGCTCAACCTTGGTGAGCTTCTCCCATATACCAACTTTCCTGAGCTCTTTCTCATACCTCTTAACAATAATGAGGTTCTTCACGAGGGTGTACTGCCTCTGAGCCGTTGTGAAGTCCTTAAGCTTGAGCTTCTCTTCAAGATCGAGGCTCTTAATCTCCTGTGCCAGCATCTTCTTCTTTAGCACATCGGCACCCACTCCTTCTTGGAAGAGTTGCTTCTTCTTCCGTTCAATGTTGTTTATTTCCTTCTTTGTCCTTTCCAAGCGGTTTCTAAGTCTTATTTCCTCTTCCTGTAGCTCTCTTAAAGAGAGCTTCTCAATCGGATTTTTCCTAAATCTATCTAATATCTTCATCTTTTAACCCCCTTCATCAATACTAATCCAAAATCATCAATGTACTTAACAACCCCATTCTCTTCCTTAGCAACCTCATAAAAGGCCTTCTTAATGTAGGCTTCATCTCCGCAATCTTTCACTTCATTAAATGGCAGATAGTCTCTTCCGGCCAGCTTTGATTTTATGCACTCCTTCACCTTTGCATAAATTTCCTCATCAAGCTCCATGCGTATCAATGGAACAAGGGCCTTCGCATATCTGTCATTTGGATTGTAAATGACCTCTCCAGTCTCAACATCAAGTAACAGTAAGGAAACGTTCTCAGAATAGAAGTTCTGGTGGAACTGATCGGAATTAACGTACTTCTTTATTCTGTCTTCAAAGCCCAAGGGAGAGGCTATCAGGAGAATAATGCGCTCCCTCCTTGATGAATCCCTTGCATCGACCAAGTAAGCGTTTACATCAGCAAGCTCTAATGGGTCGGTATCAAACCCATACTCTGCAAGCTTTTCGACTCTTGTTATGTAGTGTCCTTTTAAGAGAATTTTTTCTTTGCCCCCTAAGAGCTTCTTCTCTTTTAGCTTAACTTCAAGGTATCTATTTTCTGGTAGATTCTTCAGAGTTTTTTCGTCGAGTTTAGAGGCGAATTTGGAGGTATTTTCCCCAATTTTTTCGCTTATTTCTCCAATTTTGTACGTTTTGTCCAAGAGCTTAACCTTGTCCTTGAGCTTGCTCTTCAATCTTCCTAAAAAGTTCAGCTCCTGTATCCTTGCATCCTCCCTAATCACAAGGCGGGATCCTTTTTCAAGGCTCTCTGAAGCCTTGAGAACTTCATCTATCTTTCTACGCAGCTCATGATCCTTTTCCATTAGCTCCATTTCTTTTCTTTTGAGCTCCATTTCTTTCTGTTTTAATTCGATACTTCTTCTTTGTATTTCTTCCTCAAGTCTTCTTACTTCATTCATCATGTTCTCTCTGGCTCTTTCAAGCTCTGTCTGAAGTTTTTCTTGAAGTTCTTTATCTTTCAATTCAATAAGTTGCTTAGCAAGCTCTTCTTTTTCCTTCTCAAATCTTTCAATAAGCTCCTGCTTTTCTCTCTCCAGCCGTTCTATTTCCTCCATGCTTGCACGGGAAATCTCTTGTACAATCCTCTCTTTTTCATATTCAAAAGCCTCTGTAATTTCTTTGATATGTTGGCTGAGCTCTTGGACTTTTTTCTCGTAGGCTGACTTTACAACCTCAACGCTCTCCACTTTGTCCCTCTCCCACTCTTCAAGCAGCGTTCTAAACCAATTGTATTTGTTGGCCTCGTTAATTGCTTCGTTAAGCTTTTCTTTGTAACCATTCCACGTTTTCTTGAAGTAATACCTTAGGGTTAGTTTTATGTTGGGGTTGTTAAGTTGATCTTCAATCCACTTGTCCATTCCGAGGTAGTATGTTTTCAGAAGGTCTAAAACTTCGGGATCTCTCCTGTAAAGCTTCTCTAAAATGTCGTCCTTTGTCATTATTTCGAAAATATTGTACTTTAAGAGCTCATCGACAATTTGGAGCTCTTCCCTAGTGAACCTTCTGGTTGCTGGGTAAAAGTTTTCACCATTGTTTTCAAAACTCCACGCAAGTATTGCCAATGCAGCTTCAAATTTTGCTCTAAAATTAGTATCTAAGTCCTTTAGGAAGTCTCCACAGTATCCATCTAAGTACTTGTCATATGCGTCCTTTACCTCATGCCATAGGCGTTCTCTTCGTGAAAAGTCCTCTACGAGGATGTCCCTCCCCTGCTTTAGGACCCTTTCAGCAGGCTTTAAGAGGTTTTTAACGCATTCCAAATCCCCTTCATCAAAAATTCCCATCCTTCATACCCCCAAGAGAGGTCCCAAATCCTCTTTTAGTTTTTCAGAGACGTATTCTACAGCCTCCCCATACCCTGAAAACAGCAATTTTACCCAAGTCCCGTTCTTCCTTGGTTCAATTATAACTTCAATGTCCACGCGGCCCTTTCTGGTGAGGGTAAAGTACTTCATGGATTTGATATCTGAAGAATAGTAACGAATGTTGTTCTTGGAAAAAACGTATTCTAAGAACTTTTTAACGGTTTCTGGAGATTCCTCACTTTGATACTCAATGACTAGTTTGTTGGGCTGAATTTTAGATTGTAAGTCCTTCTCATGTAAAGCAAAGACTTCAACTTTCCCAGAGGATTCTGGGTTAAGCTTCGAGAAAAGTTCTTCTGCAAACCCGTTAATTTCTTCGGTTTCGATAACGAAAGTTAAGCCTTTAGGTTTTGAAACCCTTGCGCGTTCTCGCCATTTCTCAAGAAGATAATCAATCCGTTTTCTTTCTGCATCGTCTTCATAATCAACAATGAATAGGTACTTCATCCCTTTTTACACCTCAATTAACTTCTTTTCGGCATTTTCTATCAAATTGACAATCCTCTCTGAGTATTCTATTATAAATTCCAAGTCTCTATCATTCGGAGAATATCCCTCATG
>JACDNU010000046.1 GCA_017656505.1 Archaeoglobus sp.
GAAGGTGTTGCAGAGGTTAGCTGAGAGCTAGTTTGGTAAGGACCCTATATTTTTTGTTATTTTGACACTCCCCTAGGATTCTTTTCCAGTTGCTTTGTTTATTATCATTATTTTCTATCAAAAAGGCATCGAGTTTTTAAGATTTCACCTTAGCTTTCGAACTAGGTAAATCAAGGGAACCAAAATAAGAATTGCTATGATTATAGAAACATTAATAATGTTTATCTTAATCTTAAAAAGATAATTCATCCAGAAAACGGAAAGTGGGACTAAGGCTATGCTAAGACCGAAAGAGAGGGCAATCCTTTCAATCCAATCTATTTCTCCTTTGTTGAAAAAAACGAAACTCCACACTAAACCGGGGAGGAATAACACGTATATACTTCCGACTATAATTCTGAGAATTTCAACTGCCTCCATCGTCAGCTGTTTCGCCCCCTTCCTTCTCCTCTCCTTCTTCCTCCAAAACGAGAACTGAAAGTAGGAATATCAAAATTCCCGCGAGAATTGAAATTATGTAGCTTAAAGTGCCTATATTTCGGAGCTTATACCAGACAATCAAAGAACCAATTACTGAGAGGGCACCAATGAAAAAGTAATCAGATTTGGTTATTGGCTCGATTATCGTTTCTTTTTTTGCATAATCTTTTTTGATAAAAGAGAGTATACCGGTCGCTATAACAAAAATGAGAAAATAATTGAGGTTTATAGATTTTGAGACTTTTCCGTCCCAAATCGTGTCAATGAGGATGAAAATTAGATAGAGAGTAAGGAGACTCGCAAATGGATCTTTTAGTAGCTCTCCCAGTTCATGGAATTTGTTTTTTTTCTGAGATTCCGTCATTTAGTTTGAATCCTCAGTTTTGAATTTAAATTTATTCCAAAAAGTTGATGCAAACAACATTGCCAACTTTTTGGCTTTTCTTTTGATCACTCTATATAATGAACCAAAGAATTTTACGACAGAGTAGAGAAAAATATTTTTTGGATCTGCGCTTTGTTTGAATGATGAAAGTATCTATCGTCGGTTCAGGTTATGTGGGAATTGTCACCGGAATAGGTTTTGCAGAACTCGGCCATGAAGTTTCTTTCATTGAGGTAGATAAAGATAAGGTAAATCGCATTAACTCACTACAACCTCCTATCTTTGAAAAGGGATTGGAAAAATTAATGAAGAAAAATGAGGGTAGATTTCGAGCAACCACAGAGTACAGAGTGCTGGAGGAGTCTGAAGTAATATTCATCTGTGTAGGGACTCCATCTAAAAACGATGGATCAATTGATCTTAATTTCATTAAAGAAGCAGCTAAAGAGGTTGGAAAATTCTTAGAGGATCAGATAGTGGTTGTAAAAAGCACAGTACTTCCTGACACAACAGAGAACATATTAAAACCTATTCTCGAGAAAGAATCCGGAAGGGTAGCCTTTGAAGAGTTTGGTCTTGCTTACAATCCAGAATTTTTAAGGGAGGGGAGTGCAGTATATGATTTCTTTAATCCAGATCGTATAGTTATCGGAACCAATGATTTGATGAGTAAGAATATACTTGAGGAGTTATATTCCCAATTCGATTGTCCCAAGCTTTTTACCAATATAAAAACTGCTGAGATGATAAAATACGCTTCAAATGCATTTTTAGCTACAAAAATTTCCTTCGCAAATGAGATAGGTAATATCTGCAAAATCCTGGGAATCGATTCCTACGAGGTTTTTAGAGGAGTTGGGTTAGATCACAGGATAAATCCCAGCTTTTTCAGAGCTGGGATAGGTTTTGGCGGGAGCTGTTTTCCCAAGGATTTAAAGGCATTGATAAAGAAAGCGGAAGAACTCGGTATAAATCCCAAGATCTTGAAAGCCGTGATGAATGTTAACGAAAGACAACCCATGAAATTAATCGAATTATTAAAAAAGCATATCCCAGAGCTGAATGGTAAAAAAATAGGTGTGCTGGGCTTGTCTTTCAAGCCTGATACAGATGATGTGAGAGATAGTAGAGCGATTCCGATTGTTGAAGAAATTCTAAAAGAAGGAGGTAAGGTAATCGCCTACGATCCGAAAGCTGTTGATAATTTTCGTAGGATATTTCCACAGATCACCTATGCTGATAAAGCCGAAGATGTTTTGGAGAGCGATGCCGTACTCATTCTTACAGAATGGGATGAATTCGAGAAATTAAATTACAAAGGAAAGCTTGTTATAGATGGACGTAGGGTTGAGAAAGCAAAGGAGGCTGCGGTATATGAGGGAGTTTGTTGGTAGGTGGATAGCATGATAAAGAAGTGTGTAATTCCTGCAGCTGGGCTTGGGACGAGGATGCTTCCCATAACCAAAGCCCAACCGAAGGAAACCGTGCCGGTCGTTCACAAGCCCGTTATTCAGTATGTGGTTGAGGAGGCTTACCTCTCAGGAATAAAGGAAATTTTGATCATAACAGGTAAGGGAAAGAGGGCGATTGAGGATCATTTTGATAGAAGCGAACTCCTTAATAAAAGTCATTATTTAGAAGAGCTTGAAATTATGCTGAGAGATCTTGATATATTTTATGTCCGTCAACGGGATCCGAAAGGTTTGGGAGATGCGGTGAGGTATGCTGAAGCTTTTGTTGATGATGAACCCTTTGCATTACTGTTGGGAGACAACATAACCAATCCTCCGTGTACGAGAATGTTGATTGACGTGTTTGAGAGATACAAAGCATCCGTGATAGCGGTCGAAGAAGTTGAGGTCAGCAGACTGTCCCATCATGGAGTCATCAAGGCGGATAAAGTTGAAAAAGGCGTTTTCAGGGTTGAGGACTTAGTTGAGAAGCCTAAAGTAGAGGAGGCCCCATCGAATCTTGCCGTCATTGGAAGGTATATTCTATCACCCAAGATTTTTGAGTATTTAAAGAAAGTTGGAGTTGGGTATGGGGGAGAAATCCAGCTAACGGATGCTCTTAGAGAGATGTGTAGGCAGGATGGGCTCTATGCGTACCTATATCTTGGAAAAAGATATGATATAGGCAATAAGCTTGAGTGGCTGAAGGCGAATGTTGAACTAGCTCTAAGAGATAAAGAAATTGGAGAAGAATTTAAAAAATGGCTGAAAACGTTAATCCTAAATAGCTTTAAGTAACTGTCTACAAAGGCTTAGAAATAGCTAAACATTTCTATTGCCCTCATATTATTTTCCCCAGAAAACATATATATCAGAAAAACATACTTTAAAGTATGATACCCACAGGTATGTTTGTAAATAGAGAATTCGAGCAAAATTTTCTTAATGAAAAATATAACTCAAACAGGGCTGAATTAATCATAGTTTATGGAAAAAGGAGAGTAGGGAAAACAAGATTATTGCAGGAGTTTGTCAGAGATAAAAAATGCCTATATCTGATGGCTGATGTTTCTGAAAATGTTCTTGACTCTTTTTCAAGAGTCATCTCTAAAAAATATGGTTTTGTTAGATTTGGAAACTGGGACGATTTTTTTGAGTTTTTGTACTCAATCGCTCGTGAGAGGGTAGTAGTTGTGATCGATGAATTCCAGTATTTGTACAAAGTCAACAAAGCTTTCCCAACGATACTCCAAAGATGGTGGGAAACTTTGAAAGATTCTAAAATAATGTTAATTCTCTGCGGTTCGATTATTTCTACAATTTACAAGATCTCTCTTGGTTATGGAAGTGCTTTATATGGGAGAAAAACAGCCGAATTGGAATTAAAACCTTTAAAATTTGCTGAAATAAAAAATTTCCTTCCAAGATACTCTTCAAAGGAACTCGTAGAGGCTTATGCCGTTTTGGGTGGAGTGCCGAGATATCTCGAGGAGTTTGATGATTCTGTTGACATTGCCTCAAACATAAAAAATAAAATACTGAATAGGACTAGTTTTCTATATAATGAACCGATGAACCTGCTGTTTGAAGAGTTTAAAGACTATTCTCGGTATTTTGGGATTTTAAATGCGATTGCCGAGGGTGCAACCACTTTTAACGAGATATCAACGAAAAGCAAAGTCCCTCAAAATAAACTCTCAAAATATCTGATGACCTTAGAAAGAATAGGGATAGTAAAAAGAATGTATCCGGTTACTGAAAAAAAGGCAAAAAGGACATTGTACAGACTTTCGGACAATTTCTATAGATTCTGGTTTAGATACGTTCATCCAAACAGAAGCTACCTTGAAATTGGTGAAGCTGATCCCGTATTGGAAGAGATAAAAAGTGATTTTAACACCTTTGTTAGTTTGGCATTTGAGGATATCGTTATTGAAACGCTTAGCAAAGAATACAAAGCCGGAAAATGGTGGTTTAAGGATGTTGAGATCGATGTTGTAGGTATAAAAAGGGGCGAAGTTGTATTTTTCGAAGTTAAATGGAAAGATTTGAACTATAAAGAAGCGCTTAAAATTTTAGAGAAACTTGAAAAGAAAGGTGAAAAAGTTAAGACGGATGGCCTGAGAAAATACGGTATAGTGGCGAGGAACATCAAAGAAAAAGAAAAACTAGAAGGGTATTTGGTTTACGACCTAGATGATTTGACTAAAGGGTTGAGTTGAAGCTAGCTATTAAGCTTTTATCACCTCCGCTTTGATATCGCCATTCCCGACGAGAAATAATCTTTTCTTTCTGCAAATACATTCTTTAATGAAACTAGATAAAATTATTCAAGCTGGCTTAATTATAATTCTCGTAAAAACAATCCTCTAATTCTCAAAATATCACGCTCTTTTATTTCTCCTAAGAGTTTTAGAACTACGAAATATATTGAAAATGAAATGAGATACTGGGTTAGGAGTAGGATTCCGTGAAGGTTGAAATAGAAAATTAAGCTGGCTACTGCTGTTGCAAACACAACTTTCAGAATGGTTTTCCAAGGGACTATGGGGCCGAAATTTCTAATTGAATAGATTCCTATAAAAAGCATCGAGATAAAAGTTGCAATTGTAACTGCTGATGCAGCTCCAACACTGCCAAAGATAGGGATTAAGGTGAGATTGAGAGTTGTGCTAGAAATAAGTAGAAAAATGCTGAAAAACATCGCCATATAGGGTTTTCCCGATGCAACAACTGCATTTAACAGAAAAGCGAAGATGCTGAAAAAGAGGATTCCAATGATGATTATTTTTAAAGGTTCACCTGCTGCTACGTATCTGCTTGAATATAGAAAGGAAACAAATTCTGTTGATGTTAAAGATATGAATATCGCTGCGGGAATCAAAAAAATTGCTACATACCTGAATGGCTCATAAATAAATTCAATCGTTTTTTGTTTGTCGTTTAAAAAAGTTACACTCGAAATAGCTGGGAAAAGTGCCATGTTTAATGCCCCTAAAAGCGTAAAGGGAACTTTTGATATCATCGACGCTGCAGAGTAATAGCCAACCTCCTTAGCGTTCCCTATAATTGCCTTTAGAGCAAGTAAATCTATGCTAGTGGAAAAATTCAGTGCTACGGAGAGAACTATCACCGGAAATGAGAATTTGATTATTCTACTGAGTTCTTTGTAGTCTGGTGATCTCAAAGGTAACGGGGCAATGATTAATGCAGCTACCAAGCCAATAAGAGGTGAGATTGCAAAGCCCAAAACAGCCCCAAAAACAGAAAAGCCTAGGAAAACAAAACTAAAAACGAGAACTATTTTTGCAGAGAAGTATAGAACATTAATTAAAGATTGATTTCGATAATCTCTCAGGCCGTTGAGGTAGCCGCCGTAAATCGTGAAGAAAGCGTACAAAGGAATCATTACAGACGAAACTCGAATTAATGGTGTTAGTGAAGCATCTCTGAGAAGTAGTGAAATTCTGTCAGCTGAAATGAAATATAAGACAAAAATAGCTAAACTTAATAAAAACTGAAATTTACCAGCTGATTTCAGGATGGATTTAGAAATTTCAGGTGTTTCAGAAACGAATTTTGAAACGGTTTGTGGGACTCCTGTCGTTAATATGAGGTTTACAATCGTTATGAGATAAACTATTACTGCATAGGTACCGTACAATTCAGGACCGAGTAACCTGCCCAATCCAATATGGATTGCGTAGCCCGAGATTAGGAAGAGTAACTGAGCTACCCCAAGATATATTGTACCCTTAGTTATGGATTGGTTCACGAGCTTTATTGAACGATAGTTTTATAAAAATTTATGGAGATTTATGAGATCAGATGAGGTAGTAGCGCACCCAGCTTTACCAAAACGGAAAGTCTGGAAATGTCTCCAATTTTCAAGTTGAGATTAATTTTTTCCTTCTTTGATCTTCTCAACTATTTCATTTTAAGTTTAAAGTTTTACACTTGGTTTACTACGATAAATGCAATAATTTCAATCCGGTTTGTTTATCTATATGGCTATCAGCTAACTAGATTATTAAATTTTATTAAATTAAATTATTTTTTCTCAGCAACCCAAACACTTCTTCGAAAAAGTCTGAAACGGAAACCTCTCTTTTTCCGTCTTTACCAAAATCGTGAACTTCTGGATTTTCGAATGGATGTTTGTGCCATGCTCCACCAACACAATCTCTTCCAAATAACCTTTTGTTCCAACCAATCAAAACAAAATTTTTAGTTCCACTTTCCTTATTGTAATAAAGTTGGATATAGATATTTTCGGTTATTGGAACTCTTATCTTAACAGCATTTTTAGTTCTTGCAAGTATCTCAACTTTGAGGGTGTAAAGTTTTGCAACCTCATTAACTTCTTTGATAAAGTCATCTATCATAACAATTTTTCGAGTTTCTCGATTTTCTCTCTGAGTGTTTTTATCCCGTCCACTGCCAGCTCCCAGTCACAGTAGTCACTTTCAACTTCAAATGAATAGTCCTTCTCCTTTACAATATTTTTAGCCCTGAATTCTTCAAAGCTCATTCCGTATTTCTTTCTCATTGCTCTGTCTACCATTATGTACTCTGAAAGTTTTCTCTTTAATTCGTTTATCAATGCTTTTACTATCGTTCTATCCAAGGGTTCTTCGATTATCTCCCCTATCTTTTCAATAATTGTGGAATTCATTGTTTTTCCTTAGATCACCAAACTATTAATATCTTTTTTCTGAGATATGTTCTAACTTTCTCTGCAGATGAGATTGTTTTTGCATACCTTCTGGAAGCTTTGAGGATTCATTTTAGGGATATCGGTGTTTACGTTGAGGGAGAGGGTTGTGAAAGAATTCTCAGTCGAAGTTGAAAAGTTTATAGGATTACTGTCGAGTCAGGCTCTGAATTCTGCACTGCTGAGTTTCAAATACAGGGCAATTAAGGGCTAATTACCCGTAAGCGAAGATGATGAACTCAGGTTCAAGTTCATAGAAAGAACTTTAATGGAATACTTAGATTTTAAGCTGGTGGAAGAGAATGATAGAGGATGTGCTGACTACATAAACTTTTTTGATTTTGAAACAGTTTTAGGAACCCCTCTAGTTAAAATAAGGTTTAGCTATAAAGTATTATCACTGCATAGGGCCCATATAATTCGAGAATAGGTAACCTGCCTAATCCCATGGGATGGCTAGCCTGATGCTAGAAACTGGGAGAGACTCCAAAGATATATTGTCCCTCATTATGGATTGATTCATTGATTTAAGGAAAATTAACCGGTAATGTAACAACCATATTTTTTAGACTTCTATAATAAAAAATCATAATATTTGTGGTGTTAAAACTTCTTTAGAAATTAAGAAAAGCAAAAGCCCATCTAAGTTTAATAATTTGGGTGCGATTCAAAAGTATAACATCTAATTTTTACTAATTTTTTCTTTAAGTACTTGTTTAACGACCCTTTTTATTTTTTCTTTTTCTGTATCTTCTTTTTTCAAATTAATACTTCTAACAATTTTCATTAATTCTTTTTTTATGCTTATATTACTCTCTATTTTATTCTCTCGCTCACGTGGATCGTATTTGATGTTATATAACTCATCTTTTCTATCAGGGTTTACAATTAGTTTCCAGTCCTTATGTCTAACCGTAATTCTTACGCCTTCTTGCACTTTATTTATGACTATCGGTGGAATAAAATCATTTTCAAACAACTCAAATTGAGCGAATTCATTTTTAATTCCTGCGAGTGTACATATCGTAGGTGCAACTCTAAGGAGGCTTACAGGTGTTTTTATAGTCTCTTTTGTGTCTGCATTTGAGATAATTAGGGGAACCCTGATTAATTCCTCATAGTGCTCCGGGGGATGTCCATAAAAGCCGTGTTCTCCAAATGCATCACCATGGTCAGAATAAAAAATAATAATGGGATCAGTATCCTTTAAATATCTCCATAGCTCTCTTAATATAGAATCTATATGCAAAATCTCATCATCATAACTGTTTATTATTATCTTACGTTCTTTTTGATTTAGTTTTGGTCGGAATTTCTGTTGTTTCATGACCCACCCATCTTTCTTATCCGATATACTATTCGTCCCCCTGTTTCTAATCATTTTGTAATTTAGCCACAAGATCTTTCTTGCACTTGTTTTACTCCACTTAGCGTATTTTTCTGGCGGGACATAGGGATAATGAGTGTCCACAAGAAAAACCCAAAGAAAGTAAGGTTCTTTTAGTCTCGTGTTTAGAATATTGTTGAGGCAATTTTCCGCTTTCATATGGCCTGTGTCTCCTTTGACTAGGTTTTTTACCACGTCAAAATACTCATCCAATCCTAATTTTCTCAAAAAGGGAAGGAAATGTAATCTTTTTGCTTTCCACCACCAACTTCGCAACTTCTCTTTTCCGGTTTTAGGGGTTAATTCAGACCACAAGACATCGTAATAATGCTGAAATCCTTTATTGAATCCGTAATATCCTGACAGCAGTGCATTCATATTGAAACCATAGGTATTATATCTATACTTGGAGAAGATTTGTGCCAATGTTTTTCTATTATTTAAAGCTTTTTTCCAAATTTCTGGTAGTAGTGAACTACTTAGAATAAAAGAGTGTTTTCCTGTAAACATACCCATCGTTGATGGTAGTGTAGGAACTCCACTAACTATAGCATTTTCAAATTTCACACCTTTTTTTGCTAACCTCTTAAGAAACGGAGTCGTCTCTCTTCTATACCCATAACAACTAAGGTGGTCAGCTCTTATACTATCTGAACCTATCAAAACTATATTTCTGCTCATTTTTCATCAGCCTTTCTAAATTTAAATATATAATTTTTTGTTTTCTTTATTGTGTTTTGTATTTCACTTTATACAACTTTAATAAAGGTTTTTCCTTCGGTACGGCGTATACTAATTCGAAATAGTTTGTAGAGTTGTCTAAGTATGTTAAAAGGCCGTTATTAGGTATGTAATCATAAACACCCTTTCTTTTTGTCTGATCTAAATTTATAAATATATAATCCACTTTATAATATTTAAGCCATTTAATAGCAATTTTAGGGTCTTTGCTGTTTAATATGAGCGGTATTTTCCCACCACCACCATTTGAGACCCAAATAGAGTTTCGTTCCGCATAATATCTAAAATTTGTTTCTGCAGCCAAAAAAATAGCTTCTTTAGGGGTATTTTCTTTTACAAATTTTCCTAATTCTTTAAATAATCTAATATACTCATCAGATTGCCTACCTTCTTGTTTAAACAAGGGATTATGTATATATGTTACCCAACCTACAATCAGAACGACGATTAGGTACATCAAAAATAAAGGTACTAACAACTTGTTATATTCTTTTAATTGCTTAGTAATTCTGGTTGTGCCAGCTACTATAAAAATTGAAAGTGTTATGATGCCTATTTGTTGGTATTGATGTATTCTTGTTTTAAAGAACCAAGTAGTAGTAAATTCTGAAAGAAAAATGAGCAATGTTAAACTGAAAATTAATTTACTCCTTTTAAATAACAATGATATTCCTGAAATAATTAAAATTGAGAAAAAAATTAAGATGTTTATATCATCTTTATAATGCATCCACCTATTGTAATATGCAGGAAATAATATATATTGTCTAAATGTGTCTGAAATGGATAATTCCTTTAATTTATATCCAATAACCTTATCTAACCATTCTTTGCCTTCTTTGTCTATCGGAAATTTGCTTTTTAGAATATTTTTTTGAATATACGTCGACAACGGTATAAAATTAGGTAAACGCGTTTCACCTGGTGAATAGCCGATTGTTCCTGTTCTATCTATTTGATCGTATAATGGTAAAAACGAAACTAACGCTATGGCAGAAAACATAACTAATAATCCTTTAATGGAGCTTCTGAAATTTAGTTTTTTCCGAACTATTATTGAAATTAGAACAAACAAGATTAAAGAAGAAGATAATACTAACCCCTGCTGCTTAATTGCTATACTCAAACCTATGAAAAATCCACTAAGAATTGCATATCTGGTTTTATTTTTTGTATAAAACTCATATATAAATAACACAGCAAAAAAAAATGATGGGATTAAGTATTGCTCCATTAGGGGGACCATTATAAATCTGTGGCTAGATAATATCACTCCAAAAAAACCCCCAACTAGACCTAAATACCATTTAACATTACGAAAAAGTAAATAAAGAACAATTACTACTAAAGTCGCAAAGAAAGCAGAGCTTATTTTAAGTAATATCGTCCCCCCAAATAAATACAAAACAGAAAGAAAAACATGATATGTTAGAGGATAAGAAATCGGGAAATATTTCATCCTCCCCTTATAAATGTCAAGAATTCTATAAGGTTGATGATCTATTAAATTCTGATTTTTAACGATTTCTTTTGCGTAAAACATGTGAACAAAACCGTCGCCATGTATATTCTGGGTTAGTACATATATACAAACATAAAGGAATACGAGTAAAGATACAATTACAACTAAATTTTCCTCCCTCCTGATCCTCTTAAAATTGTTAAAGTTGCTTCTCGACATTCATACCCCCTTTCACTCCTAATTTGTTTCTTTAATAGCAACAATCATGTGCCCCAACGTATGCCTATAATCTGGGAATATTTTATCAAGATAATAAAATACAAAAGAAACGAGAATGCATAAAGGATAAATAAAAAAAAGAAACCAATGTTTTTCAATCAATGTATTGACAATATAATCATTAATCATCTGTCCAATCATTGCAAAAAATCTACCTCTCTGACTAAATGATATAATCTTAAATCCGTTAGTTTCTAATAGATATTTTAGTCCATATTTTGTAAAGCGATAATAGTCATTTGGTTCTTCATGAAGGGGCCACACCTGTGGTGTGGTAATTATTAATACCCCACCTTTTTTTAGGACTCTTGCTAGTTCTCTAACTAATTTGGTGGGTTCTGGGATATGTTCAATAACTTCTGTAAGTAGAATTGTATCAATAGAAGATGATTTGATAGGTAAACTAAGTGCATTAGCAAAGATATCTACTCTATTCCCATTTACTTTTAAATCATCATTAATTAAGTAATAATACAGCCTATTGTTCTTTTTTCTATACATAGACCTAGGTAGGTCCACACCAACATAATATTTTACATTATCAGAAAAAATCTTTTCGTAAGGTTTACTCCCGCAACCTACATCTAATAATATTCCTTTCGCAAATTTTCGTGCATCCATCAAACTATTTACGATATTTTGCTTTCCTATCTTGTTCCACCGGATCCACGAAATTCTAAAAGTATCTATTGGTTCGGACATAATCTCAACCTTGATTTACACATGATTTATAAATTTGTATCACATTCTCTAAGCATTTTTCCCAAGTAAAAAACCTCATAACAATCCTTCTACTTGATTTGCCCATTTTTTCATGTTTTCGTAAAGCTAACCAGATTTTCCAAGCTAAATCATTAGCATCGTATGGTCTTACAATGTATCCATTCTTATTTTCCATGATTATTGGCGTGTCCCCAGTCGCATCTTTTGTCGCGATAAGAGGTAAGCCCGATGCAGCCGCCTCCAATAATGTTAAGGGTAACCCTTCCCCTAGTGAAGGTAGAACAAAAACGTTAGATTCACTATATATTTTAGGTAAATCCTCATCTGGAACAAAACCTAAAAAATGTACATTTTTACTTATCTTATAAGTGCTTGCTAATTTACGTAATTTAGTTTCCAAGTTATCTTTTCCTACGAATACACAATGTATGTCTGAAGATAATTTTATAAGTTCTTTACAGGCCATTAACAATACATGTGGGTTTTTTCTTGTAACTAGCCGTCCGACAAAAAGTACAATTTGACTATGTTCTGACAAATTAAGTTTTCTTCTTAAGAAATTATCTTTAATTTTTGGATTAAACTTTTCGATATTCGCTCCATTATAAACGACACTTATTTTTGACTCGGGTAGGTTATACCTAAATAGTGCATCTCTAGTTCGATTGGAGACTGCAATTACTCGATCTGAGCTTAGGTAAGTTCTTTTCTCTATAGCGATTAGAGGAGGGTATATGATTTTCCTGAGACTTTTGTAACTTTGCATTCTCTGGAGATATGTATTATGAGCTGTGCCGATGATTTTTACGTTTTTAGACCTTCTTAAACAGAAAGATGAGTAATATATATCGTTCCCATGAATTATATCATCTTTTTTTATTATATTGTTAAAATTTTTCTTTGCTAGAAAACTAAAATACAATGGGTTTCTCGAACTAACAGAATAGACTTCGAATTGTTCTTTAGTAATATGCTTTACTTCCACGCTTTCTTTTAGTAGTGAGGTAATAACCTTGACATCATGTCCTTTTCTTGCTAGACCCATAGCTAATTCATAAGTATAAATCCCCTGTCCACCAATTTGATTTGGCGGGAAATCAGCACAAACTAAGCAAATTGATAAAGTTTCCATTTTCTACCCCCATCCATATTGAGTAATTATTGTACTTCAGTCATTTATATTATTAATTTATTAATTATAAGAATCTCTAAATATCTTTTAGCTACTTTTTTCCAGTTGTAATTTCTTAAAGTGGAATCTCTTATTCTTTTTCTGAATTCTTCAACCTTGCTTTTTTCTAGTACTTTGTTAATCACTTTAACGAACTCTTCTGCGTTATATACTCCAACCAAAAACCCAGTCTTTCCATCAATGATTGCATCCCGTATACCTTCCAACTCCGATGCTACAACTGGTGTGCCACAAGAAGCGGCCTCTAAAGCTACCACCCCAAAACCCTCCATGTCTCCCTCAACTGGTATATTTGGCATTATTAACATATCGGCCGAGTTGTATAATAATTTAAGAGTTTCATCGTCGACTCTGCCGAGCATAATAACGCGTTTCTCCATTCTGCTACTTTTGATGGAATTCTTTATGGCCTCTCTTGAAGGTCCATCTCCTACTATCAAATATACTATATAATCCCTTCTTTCAACAAATTCTGGCATTACATTCTCGATAAACCAATGAAATCCTTTTCTTTCAACTAATCTGCCAACAGACAAAAGTACTCTAGTGTTTTTTAGTTCAATTCCTAGTTTTTCTTCCAATTTCTTCCTGAGAAAGTTTCTATCATTATCTATATAAAATTCGTCTGAGATTCCATTTGGAATTACAGCTATTTTTTCTTCTAGAACACCCCTTCCGATACATTCTTGTTTTGTTGCTTTACTTATACAGAATATCTTATCCAGTTTTTTTACGCATTTCGGAACAACAAACTGATAGAACCTATTTTTATAGGTTATATCTAAACCATGAATCGTTATAGCTACTGGTTTTCTGAAAATAATTTTTAAAATCAGACCTAAAGGTGCGAGTAAACCATCCTGAAGGTAAATCACGTCTATTTTTTTTGTTAGCAAAATCCAGCAGGATCTTAGAAAGAAATAAGGTAAAATTATTGGTAGAAACATGTTTGATCTACCCCATTTAATTAGTACAACATCCGTTAGCTTAAATAGATACCTATATAGTTCACAAGCGACTTTTTCCATACCGCCTATTGCGGGTGGAAATTTTCGGGTGATGAATAGAACTCGAACATCATATTGATTGTGCATTGGAACCACCCGCATAAAGACCGCATCGCCAAGTCTTTTTATCTATGTTGCGTTAGTATGGATCTTTATAATTCCCGTTATGAATTTATCTTTAACCTTTTGTCCCACTTGGATACAAAACTCTACGAACTCACTTCAATGTGCTCTAATCAGTTCCGAACAGTAAGGTGATGCCCCATTAACAGTGGCAGTGCTCTAATTATACTCACTTTCATACCCTAATCTAATTCATTTAACTTTTTCACCCTCATTCTCAATCTTCCTCAACCTGTATAAAATTTCCTCTTGCAACAATCTCTGCATCTTCATCATATCTGCTAGCAACCCAAATATAATCGTCAGGGTACCAACCACAAGTAAAACAACTGACAATACCGCACTTGGCAGATAAGGCGTAACCATCCCAGTCCTAAAGTAATGTATTAGAACCCTTATTGCAAAAAGCAATCCAACTATCAAAAAACCTAAACCAATTGAGAGAAAAACCTTCAATGGATGATAATCCCTATAATTCCTTATAATCGTTAAACCAGCCCTTTTGGCATAGCTCCATAGACTAGGAATAAGCCTTGAATCTCCTTCCCTTTTTCTGAATTCTATTGGTACCCACTCGATCCTCAAATTCTTGTTCACTGCTTGGATTATCGTCTCCTGTACATAGGTATAGTCTCCAAGCAGGTTCATTCTTAAAGCAGCCTCTCGTGAAAATGCCCTGAAACCACTTTGGGCATCTTTTAAAGGAATTCCTGCTAACTTTCCTGTTACCCAGGTAGCAATCTTATTTCCTATCTTCTTTCCGGTGGGCATGTGATCTAAGCTATCTATCTGCCTGTCTCCGATGGCGATATCAGCTTTCTCATCTAAAATCGGTTTTACGAGCTTTGGAATCTCAAGGGCATTGTATTGCCCATCAGCATCGATGTTCACTATAACGTCTGCTCCTAATCTTAAAGCATTCTCCAAGCCAGTCTTAAAGGCATTTCCCAGCCCAAGATTTTTTTTATGTGAAACTATGTAATCTGCCCCAGCTCTTTTAGCAACTTCAACGGTATTATCGGTGGATCCATCGTTAACCACTAAAACTTTAACATCATCAAAACCCTCAACCTCTCTTGGAATCTCCCTTATAACATCTCCAATCGTGTTCTCCTCATTGTAGGCTGGAATCATCACAACGAGTCTCGTTTTACCACCTCACGATTGAGCCAGCGAGTATACAGTCGATACAATAGCTAAAACTATGCTACTATAGAGGCCTCCTTCTATATCTTTCGAGTTCAACTATTATTATCGCATTTTTAATTTCATTTTCTTTAACAGAGTTCAAAAATTCGCTCAACCTCTCATTTATCTCTCTTGCTGTGAACGTATAAGGTAACCTGAAAATAATCGCTCCAGGATGCTCTGGATATCTCAACACCTCTCCAAAATCAGTATCGCGAGTTATTATTATCCTACCATTTTTCCTTGCGTATTGAATGATCTCCTTATCCTTTGCCGAACCCAGTCCGATATCTCTAACATCTTCCACTTCGAAGCCCAGCATTCTGATAACTTCACCGCTTGACCGAGGCATATCGGCATCCAGAAGGAATTTTATTTCAGACATGTTTCAGCCATACTTGATTTTAATTTCTTCTTTGGCTATTATTTTAGTAGCATACTCTATTGCTGCCAAAACATCTTCTTTTTCTATTCCATATTCCTCCATGACCTCCTTTATATCCATACCCCCGGCGAGAGACCCCAAAATGATGTCTACAGGAACTCTTGTGCTTTTTATGACGGGTTTACCATGCCTCACTTCTGGATCAATCACGATTCTATCTTCATACATCTCCAACACCACACCAATTTTCAAACTCTGAATCTTACTTTTTTCTGACATTTTTAATTTTCCTCAAACAAATTTTAAATCTTATCTAGAGAAACCCAAGATTTTTGTAATAACCAGTTTTCTGGCAGCTTCAACGGTTTTATCGCTGGATCGTTAACCACTAAAACTTTAACATCATCAAAACCCTTTAGAATTGCCTTTATACCTCCCTTATAACCTCTCCAATCGTGTTCTCCTCGTTGTAGGCTGGAATCATCACAACAAGTCTTGTTCTATCACCTCAAAAATAATCGTCCCAGAATGGTCAGGCTAGGAAATGAATAACCTTGTCACATTATTCCCGCTTTCCTTAGAACCTGTTTAATCTCGGATATTTCCTGTCTTATGCTTTTAAGATTTGATTCTATGTAATCTTTTAAATCGGAGCGGAGAAGATCTATTTTTCCTCCTATTTCTTCTCTTGTTTTCTCAGATTCTTCTTTTATTACTTTAATTGTCTCGTCCTGCTTTTCAAGCATCGAGTCCATCTTCCCAAGCATCGAATCTTGCTTTTCCAACATTAAATCCTGCTTTTCCAGCATCGAATCCTGTCTCTCAAGCATTTTTCCGCCGTAAGTTGCTATCTTTGCCAACTGCATTGCCGTTAGGTATCGATAATAGGATTCTGTTTTCATCACACTTCCTTTGTAATCCTCAATTTTTATATTCTCGATAACAGCATTTTCAGGAGTCTTAGTTTTAACGAGATTGATAAACGAATTCACTTTATCTTCCTTATCATCTACAAGAACTTCAACAGCCTGCTCACCGTCTATGAATCTGTTATCAGCAAAGAACCTGTCTATCTCCAAAGACTCAGCTAAACCGAGAAGGAAAGGGCGATAACCAATATCGTGAACTTTTCCCGTGATTAGAATCCTCTTTTTCATCGTGATACATCCTCCTGAATCGTTTTTAAAGTTTTCTCTGTTATGCCAGCATACAGCACGAAAATGTCGGAACGTTTACGCAGTTTTGCTGTGAATATAGGGCAACTTGGTTAAATAGTTGATAATCGATGATCCCAACTAACTGGAGCTGACCTCCCCTCACTGATCAGTTCAGTCAGCTCCTACACGAAAGATTCGATGATCTCCACTCTGAGATTGGTAAACTCTCTTACGACTTTTATGAAGATCTCTTTTTGCATCTTAAAGGAATAGCTATAAACATCATCGATTTCAAATTCCTCGAGTTTTTTCACGATCAATCTTTTCTGAACCCTCGAGAACTTGAAACCCTTTGATGTTAAGTATCTCTCAAGAGCTGCGAGAGCATTTATAAAGTAACCTAATCTTTTTCCTTGTGATGTGGTTTTAACGATACCACAATTGCAGCAGTAGGAGTGCTTTCTGATAATCCCATTTTCAGAAGGGAGCCACAATTTTTCTGCGCTACTTTTATGAACACACCCCATCTCAACAGCCAATTAAAGCTTAGAGATATAAAATTTATGTTCTTGATCTGCTGCAATTTGATTTACATATTCGAAATAAATTCTGGATTTCGTTATTAGTAATGATAAAAGTTCAATCAATCCTGAAAAAGTGATCCACTTTGCAAAAACATCGATTTAAAATTAATTTAAAACTATTTCAACACCTCTACTCTCGGTATAGGTTATCGCGATTGCCCCATTGGGAACCTGATCCATCGAATCCACTTCTTTTGGAGGCTTTCCTGTTTTATACGTCACCATATACTTTATCCAGTTTGCTGCAGAGAATCTCTTACTATCGGGAGACCAAGAATAATCGCCAACCAAATACACACTTTTATTTACATCTATTTTATTCAGTTTCTCAAAATCTTCACTTGTCAAGTAGGAATACAATCTCGACGGTGTGTGAATTGTTGTAGAGGGTGAGGTAGCAAGAGAGAAATCGAATATCAAAAGAAACGCCACGCTCAGGATGACGATCTTACTAAGCCTTGAATTTATTGGATTTACAGAATTTAAAGAATTTGTTACACCTCTTTTGTTTATATCTTCAACTAATCGTAATAATCCAATTCCCGCAAGCATGGAGAGCGGAATTCCAGCATACAGTGAGAATCTGAAGGTATTGAGGTAGTTTGAAGATGGGAAAATCCTGTAACCCATTAAACCGGAGATCACTCCCGAAAATATTACTATCGAAAGTAAAATTGCAAAAGGATACTGAATTCTGTTTTTATCTCTTAACAAAGCGTAAACAGCGAAAATCGAAGCTGAAATATCTGTTAAGAGGATTATCGGCAGAGAATATCTTGTATAAGGATCAGTTACACCTGGCTTAACAGGTGACAGTTCAAAATGAAGAATATGTGGGAGAAAAAGAATTGGAAAAGCTGCTAAGACTAGTATAAGTATCAAAAGTTTATCAATTCCTAAATTCAGCCTATTTCGATAAAAAACTAACGTCACAATGCCGAACATGAAAAATTTCGTAAAAGCGGTTACGGCAACTTTCCACAAAAGAAAAGCGGAGAGGATTAAAAGAACAACGTTATTCAACCCCTTTCTATTAAAAAGAGAGACTAAAAAATACAGGCTTAAAAGGACGAATAACTCTCCAAGAATCTCCTTATACAAATCGCAGAACAATACTTCGGAGGGTAGAAATGCAAAGAAAAGAGCAGCAAAGTTGGCCTCTTTTGAACCCAATACCTCCTTCGCAATAAGGTAAAAAGGAAAAATTGACAAACTGCCTATTAAAGGCATAATCAATTTTGAAATTAGGATGGGGTCTAATCCCAATTTTAAAAGACCTTTTGCGAAAATTCCAAGCCAAAACATCGAGAAGTTCCGGGTATCCCTATAAACATCTCCAGAAAAAGAGAATCCTGTAATTATAAGCTCACTCAAACTTTTCTTGGATGACTCAAGAGACAATAGAAGATAGTTGGGGGTGTCGTATCCATACGGTACTTCAGGAATTGAAAACACGAGAACTCTCAACACAGCAGCGATAAAAAAACATAAAATGAGCCATTTCCAGTCTATTTCATTTTCGAGCTGAAACCTCTCTTTCAGAGAATATCCGGTTGAAACAGAAAACCCAGAAACAAAACCTATCAATGCAATCAGCGGTACACTCCCGAATTTACTCTTCTCAAAAAGAAAAACCGAAGCAGATACCATCAAAACCAGTATTGAGATTGAAAACACCTTTTTGCTACTTATGTTTAATCTACCTTCTAATGATTTTGAGAGCAATAGTCCAAAAACTATCGTTTCTGCGAAATGAAGATAGATAAAGTAAGGATTTAGTAGATATCCATAGTTTGAAGACATTGCATACATTAAAATCCATAATAAGCCTAGTACCAGTGTAAAAAGGATCATTAGACCTCTTCTACTGAAATCTAAGGTGTGATCTATATCGACCAGATCAAAGATTCTCTTTAAGCCCATTCAACCACCCTTTCAGAAATGTGAGCAAATGATTTTTCTTTGTAATCGCAGATATAAAAATAGCCTCTATGAATCCGATTAGACTAGCTAGGGGTATAAAAACAAAGCCGTGCTTTTTTGTAAAATATGCCCTATGATTCCAATAATAGTAAAGCCATCTATCACTTACCCATTCAGTAACATCATGAACCCTGTTCCCGCCTGTGGGATACCTAAGATGTTTTACTGAATAGTCGGTGATGAAATAGAGTTTCATCTTGTTCTCCTTTTTTGAAGAATAACTGAACTCAGTATCGTCAAGGTATCCATTTCCCTTTCCGAGCTTTTCATCAAAAGATAAATTTTCAACCATCTCCCTTTTAATTACAAAAACACCAGGAAAGTGGTCCACCTCGATTAAGGGTTTAGGATGTTTCAAATCAAATCCACCAGTTATGAAACATCCTTTCACAAGAATTTTACCCGGTAAAAGCCTATGAATCTTTTTCACAATGCTTGGTCTTGAATCTACAGGCAAATCAATTCTGAAACAGAAAGCATCGTACAGTTTGATGGACTCCTTACATTTAGAAACGAAATCACTTTTAAGCCGTATGTCATCATCGAGAAAGATCAAGTATTTTCCACTTGAGATTCTAAGACCGTAATTCCTCAATCTGGATGAACCCATTCTCCTTTTAAAAAATTCTGCCCTCAAATTGATAGTTTTAGAGTATCTTTTAACAAGTTTTTTATAATCATCTCCATTGGAATCTATCAAAACAATGATTTCGACCTCATCTTCTGGTAGCATTTTAGAGAAATCTTTTAGGAGCATTTCAAGTGCCTCAGATCTTTTGTAAGTCGGTATAATGGCGGTGAACATTGGGCTCTGCATTTATTTGAAATTCAAACGAGAGTATATAAATATAGATGATGAAATTATCAGTTGTAATTTGGTTTTACTTATTTCATCTTCTATTGTTTTTCTCGAAATCTCTTTCCAATTTTATTGAGTTTAGGGTGCTTGCTGAATAGACAACTCAATTTCTTTTCTTAAACTCCCAAACC
>JACDNU010000047.1 GCA_017656505.1 Archaeoglobus sp.
GAGGGTTTAGAAGTTTAAGAAAAGAGATTAGATCGTTGATTCTGTAAGCACCCTAAACACATCTAAGACTCTTCGCAAAGGCATACTGATATCCAAAAAGAGGTAAACAAAAAGACTGGCAACAGGTTCTTATTCCTCCTAGGAGTAATAGCGGGAGTCGTAGTTGGAGCAATAATAGTCACCAGTCTTGTGCTGGAGGGAGAATAAGCTAGTGCCACGCTCTTCATGAGATAGGTTCCTATTTAGAGAATCCGAGATCACGAGAGAGTCTCTCAAGGAGAGACCTGACCCTGTCTTTTCCTTGTTCTACCATGCCTTCTATATACTCCCGGGCCATATCTGGTATCTTCTTGTTTTCTAACTTTCCGGACATGATCTCACAGAACACGCGTACAGGATTCATGTGTGCCGCCATTTCTTCAGGGGGTACAGGCGTCTTTTTCTGGCTTATATAGTCCCTAACAAAATCCTCGAACTTGTTCTCGTTGACAACTATCATGGGATCCCTCGATAGATGGTGCTCGAGAGCCTTGACATCGAGAGGGTCGTCTACCCTGTCCAGCCATTCACCCAGCCTCTTGATTCTCTCTTGGGGCGTGGTAGTACCACTCATCATCTCCTCGAATTCGATAATATCCCCCATCCTCTTCAGGTAGAGATCTGCCATCACCTGGGAGTAGAGAATAGAATATAGTGGTACATTTTTTTTGGGTTTACAGCCTCCAAGAGCTGTCTTGTCGCTTCGCCCCTAGAAGAGAAGGGTATCTCAAGCACGTCCAGAATCTTGTTGTCTTCCATTTCTTTCGTTCTCATAGAGTGTATAATCCCTTCCGCCCTATAGACGAGAGCCTCTGCGTGTTGATACGTGTCATTGTTCAGCCTGTCCCTCCAGCTGACAGTGAGCTCGCTCATTCTGGCAGGTGGCTCAGTGGTATTATCGAGCACGATATAGTTGACCCACACGTCGAGCGAGGGCTCAAAACCAATTTTTCCCTCCATTGTCCTGTATCCGGGAGTGTCTAGAAAAAACTCGAGGCTGGCTTCTTTAGGGGGTTCGTTTTCTATCTGCTTGTATATCGGGTCGAAAAACTCGTCCTCCAAGGGAAGCGGACTGAATACTTCATCTTTTGATGAATTGTTTTTCTCGTCCCTTTCGTACAAGTATCTTCTGAAGTACCCATCAGTAGAGAGACTTACAGTATACGAGCTGTCCTCAAAATATATTCTGAGGTCGAACCCATCTTTTTCTAGGTAGTACACTGCACTTCTGAGAGTCCTGGTCAGGTCTACAAGTGTCTTGGAGAATTTTTTCTTGAGAACATCTTGTGAAGGAGAGCAAAGTTCCATAGATGATCCAACCTCCAAGCTAACCGTTCTTGATTTTATTAAGCTCTTTTTATGTTATAAAATTTTGGTGGTGTAACATATTCCTTGGAAATTGAAGTAGGGTTAAAGTCTCGAAGACTGAAACCCCCTATGGTGCAAATGGAAATACCCTGCAAATAACAGTAGGAATTAACATAATAAAAAGATTCTCATAATTCACAGTTCAAATATATTAGACATGACGAATATTAGATATGGAGGTGTATTATCTCTAAATAGATACAAAAGGGATCATGACTGCAAGAGGAGATCATTGTGAGGTTTATGATTGTTGTACTTTTCATTCAGGCAAGATAAAAGAGATTACAATTGAGTGAAGTTCTATCTATGGGTTAAAAGCGTTTGGAAGAGCATTAAAATAGCAGTTTCTGAAAAATCTCCTAATGTGGAGAAACTTGAGGAGACGATTGCTAAGACTTTCAAAAAGTTAACAAAGTTGATATCTTTTGCAAAGAGTTGGATTGAAAAGTTTTTGAGTGATAAGTTTAATATGTTATTCACTTAACCATTATTAGATAAGCTTATTAAGAGAAACCATAGTATATTATATTAAGCAAACTATAAGCTCACTAAAATCAAAAAGAATGCACAAAGTGATATAAAGGGGGTCCACATGAGATATGGAAAAACTCTGTTAGCAACCCCGGGAAACAGGGTACCTCTATCCATAAAGAGGATCCTAAACAGTCTTACTAGGGGGGGACGGGTATCGGATCATATTATAGCAGGTCAACAAAAAGAGGGGGAGAAACCCTCAAAGCACTAGCAGACTCATATCTGACTCTGGCCCGCAATCTACAGGATTTCGTGTTTTATCCACACGATAAGTTCAGTTTTTCAATGAAAGTAGATGACACGATATACAATATTGCATACAACCTCCCGGGGAGCCTAGAGAGAGATACAAGTTTCGAATTTACGTATGACAAGAAAAGCGCTGAAAATAGCAGTATAGCCCACGAAGAATCCCGACCGTTTATCCACATCCTTCCCCTCCCAGAAAGAATATACGAAGAACTCAGGGATATCATACACAAAAAACACCCAGAGAATGCCACCCTTGAGTTTACCCTAGACGACCAGAAAAGGACGAGAATGGAGAGCAAAGCCACCTTCGACACACACGATGAAACCGCGAGTATACATTTCCTAGTGTTTGTGGTAGACGAGAACGGGAAATACAAGCCCATAGACAGCCTGTGCATCAACTGGAAAGGAAGCCTCTGGGACCAGGAGGCATATTCCCTTCCCTGCAAGATTCAGGGTATCATAGAAGCGGATAGATGGAAGATCAGAGATTACAACAAGATCCTTAACGCTCTCGAGACACCCATGATTTACAGGGGCGAGCCTGCAGAGCAGTTGCTTGACACAATCCGCTTGAAGGATAGCATAAAACGCTCGCACGACCTCTATATTGCTCTAGACGAGGAGCTCCTCAACAGGAGACTGGCACAAGATCCCGAGTACATGCTAGAGAGCTGGATGGAAAAGGCTGGAACACCAACCGAGAGAGCAAGAATGCTCGTCAAGTGGATGAACACCCTGAGAGACCCCCGAGATGTAATCCTGCTCGAAAAAACAATAGAAAAACACCCATCCCTGTTTTCCGAGAAGGAAGAGCTCGAGAGATTCATGAGCGCATACATGTCTGGAGAGTATGAAAAAGAGGCTATACACGAGTTCAGAAGGAGAATAAACTTGTTTATACCCCTCCCGAAGATGGCTCTTGAAGGTGAAACACCACGAGGATTCCCTGAGAGGGATGTGGAATGCGTCTTGGAAGAGTGCAAAAAAACCCTGGGAGATATCCTGCTGAGCATTATGCCTTCCCCTGTTTTGGAGGATTTTCTAGAGGAACTAGGAGAGAAACATGACCTTGACAAATGTTCTAGACACCGTCAAGAAAATGGAGGAGGAAACCAGAGACTATAATAGAGAACTCTACCTAGTGACCGAAGTGACAACTATTTGACCCAAATAAATAATTTTGAACTGAAGGAATACACTTTCAGGAAAATCCAAGACAACCTTGTCGATCCACTACTCAAATTGAGGAAACTGTACAAGGAACTTTTGCCGAGGAATATTAAATGGTCAACTCTACCTAGAGGGGTAATTCGGCAAACTCGAGATAACAGTCAAAAACTCAAACACGAGTTCAATAAACAAACAGATAAATATAAAAAATCTCACCCCAAGCAAGAGACAGGAACTTGACCAGTTAGTAAAGGGTTGATCAACTCGATTACATATCCGACAAAAAATCGTAAAGTCCTGCAGGGGTAACAATGAAAAAAATCGCTATGCACCTCTATGAGTCTATTGTACGACTCTTGAAGTCATACCACCTGAGAAAGATCTCGGAGGCTCTTGTAGACCTTACCAAGACGATCCAGGATAGTGTCTACTATTACCATCACGATGGTTTCTCTCTAGAGATCTATTTTGACAATACCAAATATACTGTTGAACTAACCCCTGAGTCTTCCTTTATCTGGTCGAGGAGTGAAGAGGAGAGACATGACACAGAAGAGATGACCACAGAAGTCCCTCTCCCGGACAATTATTATGGAGAGATTTATGAAGCCATCAGGAGCCATCCTCCTGCTAGTGGCTCTCTCGAGTTCACGCTCGAGACGCCACGAGTCGTGAGAATAGAGGGAAACATAGCGTTTAACCGTTCCACAGGAGAAGGGTATATTTATTGCGATGTATTCGATAGAAAGCCTCCCGCGCTTCGCGATGATATGGACGAGCTTTCTACTAGTTGGTATGGAAAAGTAGACAAGGATGTTATGTGCCCACTCATATACAGGATAGATAGCACAATATGCTCTATGAGAGCAAAGGAAATAGAACACAACCGGCTGTTGAACACTCTTGATATACCCCTCTCGAGCAGGGGGGAACAGACAAGGAAACTCCTAGATGTCCTGAATCTAAAAAAGAACATATCCCTCTTCAACCTTATCTATCTTGATGTCCTAAGAGAGATCAATTACAGGAGAATCACCCGGTCCTCTTCAGAGTTCGAGGAACTCCTTAAGGAAGCTCTTGGAACAGAAGAAAGAATAGAGAAACTGAACGAGTTGCTAGAACGTCTTGATGACCCCACAGGACTGAAAACAATAAGAGACATCCTCTCAAATAACCCATACATTTTCTGGGATAAAAACGCATTTGATAGTTTCGTCCAGGAATATGTCTCGGACAAGTATGACAAGACCTATTCCGATGATCTGGAAGAGCTCATTGATCCCAAGACCCTCTTTTGCTATATTCTAGACCTTTCGAATCTTATTGATCTCTGGGGTGTTCATTTCCAGATTGTGGACACCAAAGCACCAAAGGAGGAACCCATAGATATCTCAAAGAGGTACGTGGACTACATAACAACCCAAGAAAGAGCAAAATTGAGGGACTTTCTCAACATTCTCCGTAAGGAATCTGGGCAATCCGGGCCTAAAACCAGGAAAGAGTAGGAAAGCCATCACAAGGTTATCCTTCTCCCTCCGGCACTAGACTGGTGACCAGGACTACCCCTACTATGAGTCCTCCTATTATTCTGAGGATGAGGAATAAGAACCTGTTGCCAGTCTTTTTGTTTACCTCTTTTTGGATATCAGTATGCCTTTGCGAAGAGTCTTAGATGTGTTCATCATCATATATTTTGAAATCTTCTATCTCACCACTCACACAATCCAACTTTTATGGGATTTGCGTATTGGTCGAAAAATGCGATTTCATGCCATCTGGTGTATGATTTCCATTTTATCCTGTTTTCACTTACAATGGGTGGTCTCTCTTCGCTTACCGGAAGTTCTATTGAGGTAGAATGTATTCCAAAATAGATATCAGCCTTGAGGTATTCTCTACTTATCTCGTATATTTTCAACCAAATCTCTTTATCCATTTCCGAGGGTTCTACAATTCCAACTGGATGTGTATGCACAAATACTATAATACAGGGGGTTCCCCTCCTTTCCTGAATGACATGTTCTATTTTCCCACGGGTTACAGTGTATAATATTTGGGGTCCTCCAATAGCTTCCTTTGGATCAAATTTATGAAACATATCTACAATTATTTCTTTCCCTGAGAGAAGATAGTCTTCTGGAACTTCTTTTACAATTATTTCTGCTTTCTTGAGTAATGGTTTGTATAACAGCATTGCCGGTTTTCTTGAAACTTGTATCTCATAGTTCTTGTTATTCATTTCTACCGCCTTTTTCTAATTTTTCGAAGGTTTACTTAAGATTTGTCGATCAAATTATATTGTTTGATCGTTCTTAGACGTATATTAGCAATAATTAAATCAACAATATGTGAATTATCTTTCACGTTGGGAATTTCACCTTTTCTATTTTCTAATATCTTTTTTAGTTCATCATAAGTTTTAATTGCTTGTTGTTTTAGTATTTGGTTTGTAGGTAAGCCTGCTTTTTTCAATTCAATTAAATTTATCACGAGGTTGTGATATTTAACGAACATTTCATGTTTAATTATTTTCTGAATGTTTGGTTCATAGTTTCCTGTCTCAAGATAGTATAGACAAGTCATCAAAGGTCGCAATGAGTGGAGAATTTTCTTTGGATTATTCCAATCAGTATCGAACATCCTTTTACTCCACCCAATTGCATGGTTAATTAAATTTTGGTTAATGAACTCTCTACTCACCTCTCTTAGTTTTTCTCGCGTAATCTTTAGAAACTCTGGTGGATGGATAATCCAGCAATCAGAAAACACCCAATCGAGAATATTCATATTTGATTTACTCATTAAGCGATAGAACTTGAGTATCTCATGAAGTTGCCATTCATACTTCATTCCCTCTAAAAAATATTCGCCTTCTAGTGTCAGTTTTCTTTCGATAGGTAGGCAGAACATATTTCGAGGGTCTTTAAAATAGTATGCACCTCTGATATCCACGTCACTATTATTTTCTGAAGCAAAACCATAGTTATCACTACCACTGACACATAGGAAAAATGGAGCTGCATTTATTGTATTTAGCTGTTTTTTGATTTGTTCAATAATTTTGGGATCAATTCTTGTTCCTGCCTCCATTTTAACCACCTTTTCTAGTGCTAGCATACAACACATCTAGGATTCTTTGCTGAACTCCAAGCACCAACACCAGCGATGCATGTCAAACCTGTTACAACCATTATTGGAAGAGATGCAAGGCTTCCAGACATCGCCAAGCTCAGAATGTTTCCATCCAAGCATGCGAGAGTTGTCATTCGGAGCAGGTTCGAACTCAACAAATCTCTCACAAATTGTCTCATTTTAAATCACCTCATAGAAAATTACACCTATAACAGAGGTCATTTTCTTTAGATTGTATCTAAAAGGTAGTTACATCCCTTGGGAATTGAGGGTATGGTTAAAGACACGAAGTCTAAAACCCATTGACCATCAGTATACAAGGACCCCTCTATAGATAAACATAGATCTCCGGAATAAAAAGCTAATCTAAGAACTTGCTTCTGCTATAAAGGAATAGATGCTGCTATTCTAGGAAAATCCTAGAGAAAATATACAACCCTATTGACTCGATTTGCGGAAAAGGCAATGGCATTTATAACATAGCTCATTTCTGTTGAAAAAAGAACATTGAAACTGTTACAATCTTTTGAATTGGTATCTCTTTTTAGTGTAAAACTTCTCGATTGATGATTCTTAAATAGCAATCTATCCATTCGTTGTTTAGTGAATAAAGAAATCTCTCCTTTCTGAATTGAAGAGTTTTTCATTGTACTTTATTCCATTCTTCGCTAAATCGAATAAATTCTATTCTTTGTTGAGGTTGAAAGCTTCTTCAGCTTTGTTCTCTCCCTATTATCTCTCTTATCCCAAGTATTTCATCAGGTAATAGATGTGCTGTTGGTAGGAAATTTGCTCTTGCCAAGTCGGCTAAAACTTTTACACCCACTTTCGTCAGTCTTCTTTTTAAATTCCGCAATCGGTTTGGTTTTGTATAGATGTGAATAAAAGGACTTCGTTTTTCTTTCTGAGATTTCTTGCAGGGTTATCGCTAGTTGGTTCAAACACCATTACTTTGTTCTCAATCCTTTCAAGGAGTTTTTCAAGCTCTTCTGTTCTTACTTTCTTTCCAAGACTGCTTCTCCACTTCCTTCTTTAGCATACGAAGGAGAAATTCTGACGTATGTCTACACTCACATATCTACGGTTCCCCTATTTTATCCCCAAATCTATTAGGGCATGGGTATTTTCAAGGGCGGAAGTCAACATGTTACCTAAAATGTCTAAAAGAAAAACTTAAAATTCAAAGTTATAATAATCACAGTAAAAAATTTTAGATGGATGTGAATAACCATGGATGAATCTGAGCTTCATGGAAGGATTATAAGAAAACCAAAGGGTGCCCCGATGTATTATAAACGCTGCAAAAGAATACGCGATTGAGGCAGGATTTTTAGATGTTGAATTTGAAGGACTTAGGAAGACAAAGTCTGATTATACCAAAAAGTATTGTGATTCTTATGAAGTCGAATTTAGATCAGATGAGAAAAGAAAATTCATCCACGTTTGCATATCTAAAGATGATTTCGAGCTTAAAGAGGTCAAAGTAAGACCGTTTCCCTATCGATCTTTGGTAAAAGAAGCCAAAGCAAATGAATTTGATGCTAACAGAATGAGATAGATTACACGATATGGAGGGAGCCAAATGGGTCAAAAAATATGAAAAATGAATTAAAACTCCAATTTTCAAAAAATCTGTTGAAACAAGTTGAATTATTGGTTGAGAATAATCTCAAGATCTATGGGGGGCCTATGACTTACATCACTGCAGGGGTTAGCATCTTAGATTCACTACATTTCTTAGATGAGAATGAAATAAAAAGGGCAATTTCATCCCCAAATGTACTATGGACTTCTTGTAAGATCAAGGTAAACAAGATTTTGTCAGTGGTTCAACCAAAACTGTTGGTTGAATTTGATTTATACCCCGGAATATTAGAACCTCTTGAGAGTGACAGGGTTCTCTATAGAGAAAAAATAGAAATCTATCAAATGCTCCTACCTGAAACCAGAATATTTATGGGCATACACTCAGTAAGGCAATCTGTCGGAGAAAGAAGAGTTTAAAGAGAAGGGAAAAATAATTGAGTGGAGTTCGCCAAATTGGAAGCATGAAATTGCGGTCTTCGATGAAAACATGGAGCCCATTGAAATAGGAGTTGTATGATGCGATAAAACTAAATTTTCTTCAAGTAGAACTAGTGTTCCGTTTGAAAAACTTTTTAAAAGCAGAGATGAGCAAGTAAGCGAAATAATATAAAAAATGAAAATTAAAAATTAAAATTTATACACTTCTTGAGCAGATCTGTACCACGATTCTTCATCGATCGGAAATCTTTAACTGTCGCTCTAAATCTCCTTGGCTATTTCCAATGCTTTATCAAATTCACCTATCTCTGCACAAGCCTTAGCAATGGAAGATAGAGTCCATGATTTAAAATAGCTGTCCTCAATCTCTTCAGCCACCTCCAACGCTTTATCAATCACTTCCAAAGCCTTACCAAGTTCACCTACCTCTGCACAAGCCTTAGCAATGGAAGATAGAGTCCATGATTTAGCGTAGCTGTCCTCAATCTTCTCAGCTACTTCCAATGCTTTATCAAATTCACCTGCTCTAATCAGCTCCAACACTTTATCTATTAATTCATTTTCATTGAAAAACATAGTATCCCTCATATTTGTTGAATGGTATTACTTTCTTAACTTCTCGAAAAAATATTATAAATTTTTTTAAACTTATATCTAAAACCCTGTTCAAGCCCCCATAACAATTTTTAAATCTTAGTTTACAGAAACATGTACATGGTTGTCAAAGTTTTTGGAATTGGCGAGCTTGGATTCACAGTAATGAAGGATTGTAAAGACATCGATGATGTTGAATTTATACTCATTAATACAGCAAATAAACCCGTAGACGAAAAATCGTGTGAAAGAACCCCAGAAAATATTGTTGAGTATAGAGTTAACTTTGAAAAAGAAGAGTTTAAAAGAAATGTTAACGAGTTAATTGGTGATAACAACATAGTCTTTATTGTATCTCAACTAAACTCTTTATCTTTAGAAATGGAAGTAGCTACAAATATTGCGGATACCGCAAGGAAAACAAATTCATACGTTGTATCCTTTATTCACATTCCTTCTGCTAAGGAAATTACAAACAAAAATTCAGAATTTTATGAGCTTTTATCTTCTAATATGATTTTCCCTTTTTCTGACAAAATGTTTAACATGGCTGGCGACTCTCAAAAACTTTTCAGCAGGTATTTTTTAGAATTCTTAAACTACTTTTTGAAACAGTATTTTTTGGTAACCGAAAGCTTACTCGGAGATTATGGTATTAGCGTGTATATACTGGAAAAGGGAAAGACGGGGGAGTTGTATGAGAAAATATTGAATAACCAAATCTTAAAACGATTTAATCTTGATTTGCTACAAGATAGTTTTCTAAATTTAATGGTAAATTTCGACACAACTATTCAAGAAGTTGAAGAAATGGTTGTGAAGTTATCAAAATTTTTGGATAGCCGATTAATGTGGATCTCTACCGCCGAGATAAATAAAAAAGATTCAAAAGCATTCCTTCTATTATCTTTTGGAGAACACGACCTCGAGGATATTTTGATCTCTTAAAACTTACGGTTTACTAGTTTTTGATGCATAACTCCTTGAGATTTGTTATTTTATATGGTAAATTTTAAATTAGTAAGAAATTAGTAAAATATATATTTCTATAACCATATTCTATTATAAATAAATGACTCATTTCTGACTAGATGGAGCCTATAAAACTCATTGCTAGAATCGCACTCTTCTGTAGAATAAAGCAAACCATTATCAGTTATAATCGGTAAAGATGTGATTCTCTTTGTTACTTTTTCCTTTTTCGGAAGTGATAAGTATGGATCTGCAAAAAACCAAAGCAACTCTCCGGATAGATTGTAAGCTGACATACCTATTAACCCCACATTTATAAGCTTGTCCCCTCTTACTACAAGGCCAATTGATGGATTTGGATCTGATTTCTCCCATAGGGGTTCTGCACTCGATGTTATGTCATCTATTGAATACGCAAGAACCTCACCATATTTCAATCCAATGAAAATTGTATCTCCCCATACTGTGTAAATGGAGTCGGGAGGTAGAGTTAAACTGCCAATTTCTTTTCCTTCTAAATCTAACACCATTAGTTCATTACCAACACTCCTGTTTGACTCCATATATACAAGTAATCCACTCTTAGTAGTTTCAATGGGATTACCTTTATTGTAAAAACATTTACGACTCTTCATAATACCTTTTAGGAAGTGATCCGCATCTGAAGACTCGGGCATGGTTGTAATTTCCCACAACAGATTTCCTCCAAAATCAAATGCAACGATCTTTCCTTCACCTTCGGAAGAGTGAAAATAGATCTGCTCATTAGCATCGTCGATTACTGGCGGGTCCAATACCAATGGGAGATTGTACGACCACTTTAATTCTCCATTCTCGTCCAATGCATAGATCCTCTCATGATCACTAAAATATATCGATCTGTCTCTACCAAATCTGGGTTCAGAGTAAATCTCTCCTTTTACCCTGAACGCCCACTCAATTTTACCCTCTGGTGAGACCGCGTACAAACCATCTTTATCGAATCCTGCAACATACACAATACCTTTCCTATCAACAGATATATGAGCATAAACCTCATGTCCAATATCAACATGCCAGTATTTTTCTCCCTCAGCTGAGAGGGCATAGAGTTTGTGAGTGTAAGTGCCCAAATATATGGTGCCATCTGAACCAATTGCAGGATATGAATTTATAACCCCATTTGGATCAAATATTTTAAAAAGCTCTCCAGTTTTATTCACTTTCCAAATAGAACTAAAATAAATGCCATATACTGGATGGCGCTTAGGTTCAGGGAAGGTCACAATAAGCTCGCCCTCTCTCGTTAGGATATAATAGCCCAAATCTATTTTCGTACCTGATGAAACATCTGGTATAATTCCAACTCCCATGTTTTCTGAGAAGGTTGGTGATTTGGCAACGTTTTCTTTGCCTATGTATGTACTGCATCGAAAACAAGGAGCTCTATATCCTGTTTGAAGCGTTTCACCACAAGCAGGACATTTTAACATGCTACTTAATGAAATTTTAAAAAAATATATATTTTTTGATCTAGGAAGACATCTAATATTTGTTGGAAAAGACGGGAGCTAAGGTATAAATTATACTCTCTAAGCTAAAGTCTGTAAATCATTTATCACTAAGAGATGTTTTTCTTTCTTTACAGTTCTTTGTGAGCTCAAACCCCGGGGGTCGGCTTGATTGCTATAAAAATTTTTTATATTCGGTACACTCATAGGATGTTAAATTTGGTTAACATCTGGATTATCTAAAACATAAACTACCTACACCTAAAACATAATAAAAAATTATGTTTTAGCAATTTTAAAATCTGAAAGAACTATTGTATATTTGAGATGTATTTAATCAACTTTTTAGCGAGATCCACCAAAGCAGATACATTTGCTTCATCTTCAGTAGGGAACCCAGTTATAGGAATGTTCCACACTATTTCTTCCGCCCTATCAAACTCCCCTGCCTTTACTAATGCTAGTATTATGTGAATGAGTGTGCTTTGTCTGTCGGTATAATATTTTCCAAAAAGCTCATCTTCTACACTAAGACCGTCTCCCTCACTATCGGCAACATTATTAATAGCCTCGTCAAATAGTTCTAAGGATTTGTCCCTTTGTTTTGATTTAGATAATTCTACAGCTATATCTGCCAAAGCTCTTGATCGCCAATACCTGTCTTCAATCTCTTTCGCAATTTCTAAGGCTTTATCAAGTTCACCTATATCTGCGTAGGCTTTGACAATGTAAGATAGGGCACATGATTTTTGTTCATCGCCTTCAATGTTTTCGGCTATTTCTAAGGCTTTATCGAATTTGCCTACTTTAGCATAAACCTCAGCAATGTAAGGGAGAGCCTCTGATTTATAGTAGTAATAGTTTTCAATCTCCTTAGCAATTTCTAAGGCTTTCTTAGATATTTCCAAGGCTTTATTGAATTTCCCTGATCTAGCATAGGCTTTGGCAATGTAGTGTATAGCCCTTGATTTATCATAGTCGTCTTTAATCTCCTTAACTGCTTCTAATGCCTTATCAAACTCACCTGCTTTAACATAAGCTTCAGCAATAGAAAGTAAAAGATCTGATAGATGATGAAATAGGAAATATGTGGATTCAGTCATCTCCTCTTCAGTTATCTCCTCAGCCGCTTTCAAAGCTTTCTTGGCTATTTCTAAGGCTTTATCAAGTTCACCTATATCTGCGTAGGCTTTGACAATGTCAGATAGGGCACATGATTTTTGTTCATCGCCTTCAATGTTTTCGGCTATTTCTAAGGCTTTATCGAATACTTCTAAGGCTTTATCAAGTTCACCTATATCTGCGTAGGCTTTGACAATGTCAGATAGGGCACATGATTTTTGTTCATCGCCTTCAATGTTTTCGGCTATTTCTAAGGCTTTATCGAATACTTCTAAGGCTTTATCAAGTTCACCTATATCTGCGTAGGCTTTGACAATGTCAGATAGGGCACATGATTTTTGTTCATCGCCTTCAATGTTTTCGGCTATTTCTAAGGCTTTATCGAATACTTCTAAGGCTTTATCAAGTTCACCTATATCTGCGTAGGCTTTGACAATGTCAGATAGGGCACATGATTTTTGTTCATCGCCTTCAATGTTTTCGGCTATTTCTAAGGCTTTATCGAATTTGCCTGCTTTGGCACAGGCTTTGGCAATGTCAGATAGGGCACATGATTTATCATAGCTGGATTCGATCTCCTTGGCTATTTCCAATGCTTTATCAAGTTCACCTGCTTTAGCGTATGCTTTGGCAATGTGAGATAGAGCCCTTGATTTCTCATAGCTGTCTTCAATCCTCTCAGCTACTTCTAATGCTTTATCAAATTCACCTGCTTCAATAAACCAGAATACTTTATGCATCCCATTTTTACCGAAAGGATGGCCAAATTTCATAGTACCCCTCTGCTAAATGATATTACCTTCATAACTTGAAAAAAATATAAATTTTTTTAAATTACATCTAAAACCATTCAAGCTCCTATAACAATTTTTTAAATCTTTTAGTTTACAGAAACATGTGTATAGTCCCAAAAAATTTGACTTTAAAAACCCTCAACCTGCTGATGGGTTACGGCAGACTGACAGAGGGGAAAATAAGGTACATTGTGCGACACAAGCGGAAAGGAAAGAGCAACAGAGAGATAGCATTTGAGGTGAAAGTTAACCCATCTACGGTGAAAAGAGTATGGTCTTACTGGCTCACGCATTAAGAATACTTACCAATAAGAAAGAAAAGTTAAGGAGTTAACTGAAAAAGAGAGGGAAATAATCAAGGAAGCCAAAGCAAAGTACAAATTGTGCAAGGAGACTTGAAAAGGTTGTAGAACAGGCATATGGCATTCACATCCCTCACAATCGCATACACAAATTTCTCTTAGAAGAATTAGCAAAAGAAGAACCAAGGAAGAAAGAAGGAGAAAGCCGTACATAAGGTATGAAAGAGAGCATTCGATGTCAGCTGAACACATTGATTGGTTTGAGAGAGATGAGACAAAGTTCTGTGCTATTTTAGATGGTACTTCAAGGAAAATATTGGCTGCAGGAGAATTCAGGCATGCCAAGCCAACCCAGCCAACAGCATTGCTTTGATAGATAAGCTTGTATAAGACTACTGGGAGGATATTTTACCTGTGAAAGAGTTAATCTCAGATAATGGAAGTGAGTTTGGAGCCACAGGAAAGGAGATAGGAATGGGATAGCAAATTCAAGCGTCATGTTGAACCCCTGGGTATAAAGCTAATTACAGCAAGAATAAACTTCTAAGAAAACTGTTCTTCATCAAAGAACTCTACAAAGGATCAACCTGTTCCTGAAGCAGCTAAGGAAATGGGGTAAGCAGAGTAATAAGTTATGTGTGGCTTGAGAACTGAGATGAGAAAGGAATAGAGGGTTTAAAACCCAATTATGGAAGAGGTAGACCTTCAGAACTAACTGAAGAACAGAAAGAAGAACTCAAAAAATACTTGGAAAGAGAGATGACTGGACCACAAAAGATGTTAGGGAATCAATCAAAGACAAGTTTGGTGTTGAGTACTCTCAAAGACACGTGAGCAGATTGCTGAGGTCAATGGGAATGAAATACTCAAAGCCCTATCAACAGGACTACAGAAAACCAGAGAATGCTGAAGAAAGGCTTAAAAAACTTGAAAAGGTGTTAAAATTCTCACAAAGAATGCACTATAGGATTTCTGGATGAAACTTCACCCCAGCTCAACGCAAACAGTCAAAGATTGTGGCCATTCAACAAGCCAGTTGCTAAGAAGAACACAACAAGAATGAGAGCAAATGTATTCGGTTTTTATGCAATAAATGGGGCGAGTGTTGTAGATTTCAAAGAAAATTCTAAGAAGGAATCTGTATGTGAATTTCTAGAGAAGATAAGAGAAAAGAATCCAGATAAAACTATATTTATTAATCCTCCTAGATAACTTCAGATCATACTGGGCTAAGAAAACAAAGAGAAAAGGAAGCTGAACATAATTCTTGTATTTCTTCCTCCTTACTCTCCTGATCTGAATCCGATTGAGCAAATCTGGAGGGTTGTAAAGAGAGTTCTTTCACCTCTCTTCATTAAAACATTAGATGAGCTTAAGGAGGTAATCTCAAACAGTTTTTACAAGCTAACTAAGAGAATTAGCTTTGCAGAGAAGTGGATTCAAAAGTTCTTGAATATTAGTTAAGATTGTTGTGTCAGATACTCTATTTCCCGCCATCAAACCACCTCCAGCAGTAACCCATAACTCTCTCAGGAGGTAACTTTCTCAAAAAAGCTTGGTAAGGGAGTCTCTAACTCATCTAAGTTAAGGCTCATGTGAGGTCTCTTTTGGTTATACCACTCCACGAATTCATCAATCGTATCGAAGTATATCTTATCTCTGAGTGTCCCATAAAACCTCTCAATCTTTCCATTCGTTTGAGGATGGTTAATTCTTGCTACTAATGTGTTTTATTCTATTCTCTAAAAGAAATCTTTCGAACTTAGAACTATTGCATTGCATCCGTATTCTTCATAGTTTCTTTTATAGCTTCTATTTCTTCCTCTGTCAGTTCTTTTTTTGGGTCTTCCTGGTTTCTTTAATTTGGGTATCTCTCCTGTCTCCTAGTATTGCTTTGTAGATCCGGTTTACTCTCCTTGGTGTTATTCCTTCAACCTATGCTATCTCTTTTGTTGGTGTTCCCTTTTTCTTCTCTCTGATTATCCATTTTATCGATTTCTCATCGAGTATCACATAAGGGTTTGTTGGAGTTGGAAAATAATTTCGGGAAAAGACAAACAGGTTTCCATATAATAATTCCTTTTACTCAGTTCAGAGTTGGTTAGAGAGCTTTATGGTTTTCTATAATTGTTGGAGGCGTTAACTTGACGCTACCAAATCGATAAAGATAAATTTTACTAGGGTAACTCAATTTGATGAGGCTAAAAATTAACAAAGATACTATTTCAATAATCATAAAAGAAAGACTATCAATATACACAGATTGGAAAACAAACGAAGAATTAAAGAAAAAGAATATTTTTGTTAAACCATTTTACGATGAAAACAAAGACTTAGCAGAACTAAGAATCCCAAAAGAATTTAGTATCCAAGAGATCGACGAGATTTACATCCCTGATAAACTTCCAAGAAGGAACTATTTTTTCATTTTTGGAGGGACAAAAACCTTACCAATATACTCTGCAGATTCGTTTACCGAATTAGATCCCCTTCTGTTTGAAGACAGACTGATCGTTTACAGAGTAGATTGTGGAGAAATGAGTAAACCCGAAATATATGCTCTAAGAAGGGAGTTTTTCGATGTATTAAAGTACTTGGACCATATTCTAATATTTGAGAGTGTTGAGAGCGTCTACATGAACGGTAAACTCTATTTTTGGAAAGAAAATACAAGCCTTTATCCAGAGAACTTTGAAGATTTGATCGATAGAGCGGTTGAGATGCTCAGAAAAAACAATTATGAAGTAACAACTATCATAGATGATGAGATAGGTGGAATAATCGTTGCTAAAACACTATTCTCAACCAAAGCTTTTATGTTTTTAGAGAGCGAAGAATCAAAATCTAATAGTGGGGAGAAAAAATCTATTGCCTTTGGGGATTCTGAAAGTTTTACCGCCCTTTCTGATCCAGAACTGTATACTAAAATATCTTGGTTATCAAACGAGGTCGAGAAGATCGAAAAATACTTTGGAAAATTTGATGAAGTTGTGCTCGTTTATGAATGGGATTTAGGAGATACCAAGAATTTATTGAGAAAAAAGAGAATCAAAATTAAAAGCACACTTGAGTTCATATCTGACTTCCTCTTTGCTAAATCAGAGTTAAACGATGAAGATGCCACAAAAAATAAGGAAACGTGGAATACATTTATTGAAAGTAAATTTGGAAAGTAAATAATTTTGAGATAAGATATTTTAATGTGCGATAGATATCTTATTGAACTAGATCCCGAAATTAAATTGACAACATGTTGGAGCCTTTCTTCAGCAGACTGGGCTAAAAGCCTACCGTTAGGTTGTTTCATGCACAAGAAGTGCGAAAAGGATGGTGACACTGTGCTAGAAGCACGAATAGGTGAGTATCCAGCCTGTATCAGAATAGATGTCCACAAAAAAATATTCTCAGGTGGCAGTGGTAAACGAGTTAGGAGAAATAAAAGAAGAATTTAGAGTGGAGAACACCAAGGAATCCTTGACTAACTTTGCTCAAAAGTACAAAGGATTTAAAGCAGTAATAGAGGCAACATCCAACTACAGATTCATCTACGATATCCTGGAAAACTACATGAATGTCAAACTAGCCCATCCGTACAAAACAAGAGCAATTGCTGAAGCAAGAATAAAGAACGATCGTCTGGATGCTAAGATGCTTGCTCATCTGTTAAGAGCAAACTTAATAGCAGAATCATATGTACCGCCTAAGGAAGTGAGAGAATTAAGAGATCTTACAAGAACAAGAAAAGCCTTGATAGAAGACAGAAATAGATTGAAGAATAGAGTACATGCTATTCTGGCAAGAAATGGAATAAACATAAAACCATTCACAAAAGAAGGTTACATTAAACAAAGTTTTAGCTTTTTTACTTTATTGCTTATTTTGCTTTCTTTACTTTTAAGAATTTTTCAAACGGAACTCACCCGAGATGTAACTACCTTTTAGATACAATCTAAAGAAAATGACCTCTGTTATAGGTGTA
>JACDNU010000048.1 GCA_017656505.1 Archaeoglobus sp.
GTTTGAAAGTGTGAAAAAAGAGATTAGATTGTTGATTTTGCAAGGACCCTAAAATATGATAATAATTAAAATTTTCCTAGTAATTAATAACCTATATTTGGTGGTGGGATGGGTTTTAAAGATATTCTTAAAAAAGTCGGAGAAAAGACAAAGGAATTAGTAGATACAGCGTCAAAAAATTATAGATACAATAAAAAACTTGAAGAGACGAAATTTGACATTTTAATGAAATTTAAGATGAATGATTTAAGAAAAATTTGTAGAAAAGAAAGAATCTCCACAACGAAACCTCGAGACTTTTTTGATGATACAAGGATTGAAATTAAAAGAAAGTCTGAACTAGTTGACAAAATGGTTGGAATCCCACTTGATAGGATAATAAACTATGCAAAAAAGTACAAAATAAGCTTCAAAGACGAGTTAAAAGAATTGGAGGAGTTTAAAAGAATGCTTTATGAAGAAAAAGAAACAGAAGAGCATCCAAATGAAGTTACTGAAGATGTTAAAGACTTCTTAGATGAAGAATTCGCAGAGATATTAGACTTAGTTGATATATTTGAACCTGAAATTGTCCGAAATGAGGAAGACTTCGAAAAGCAATTATTCCAATTTCTTAAAGCTGCGTTTAGACATGAATCGAAAATAAGTATTACAAGACAGGAGAGAATAGGAGATACAAAAATCGACATAGTCATTTATGGAAAGAGAGGTAGATACGGAATTGAGTTAAAAATAGCTGACAATAAGACTAAACTCCAAACTTTGGTTGGACAAGTTATGGAGTATAGAGAATATTTCGATCAAATACTTGCCATAATCCTAGACGTTGGGTATAATGTTGATTTGGGAAAATTTCAGGGAATGTTAAATGGTCTTGGAGTGGAAGTAAAAATACTAAAAGGGGTTGTAAGAAAGATAGGTAAACGAAAGGAGATTGTGATAAAATATTGAGGATGTGAGTATGTAGATGACTTTGTAGCAATCGTAATCGAGCGGCTCTATTATATGCAGGATTGAGGGGGTTTTAGTGAGTCCAGTGGTCAATTTGCGCTATTATTAGGGGCAATGTTACTTGTATATGGTTTTCGAAAGTTTATTGTTAAGGAAAGGTAATTCTAATACAGTTGTCACAAAAATCAAAAAATTTAATAATTAAAAATTTAATTCTGAAAAGGTGAGCAGAGATGATGAAATATCCTTTAACTCTGCAGAACTTTTTGTTTAGGGCTAAGGAGCTGTTTGGGAAAAAAGAGATAGCTTCGAGGGAGGCTGATGGATCGATTTTCAGATACAACTACAGCGAATTCTACAACAGAGTCTGTAAACTTGCGAATGCTTTGGAAGAACTTGGGGTAAAGCGGGGAGATCGAGTAGGAACATTCGCCTGGAACACCCATCGTCACCTCGAGCTTTACTTCGCACCGCCGTGCATGGGAGCTGTGTACCATACGATCAATCTCCGTCTTTTCCCGGATCAGATAGCGTACATAATAAACCATGCTGACGACAAAGTGCTTTTCATCGATTCCGACTTAATTCCGCTGATAGAGAAAATCAGGGATAAGATAAAGGTTGAAAATTTCGTAATAATGGGGAAGGAGAAGAGCTACGACACAAAATTCGATTCCTATGCCTATGAAGAACTGATCGCAGGAAAGTCAGCAAGCTACGACTGGCCGGCCATCGACGAATGGGATGCTGCTGGCACAGCCTACACATCCGGCACTACTGGCTTGCCCAAAGGCGTTGAATACACACATCGCGGACTGGTTTTGCATTCCATCGTCGCAGCCCTGCCGGATGAAATGGGACTGAGCGAGAAGGATAACGTTCTGCACATAGTGCCGATGTTCCATGCAAATGCTTGGAGCATTCCTTTTGCAGCCGCTATGGTAGGAGCGAAGCAGGTATTTCCGGGTCCACAGCCAACTCCAGAAGTCTTGGTCGATCTAATGAATTCCGAGCAGATAACCTTCACAGCAGGTGTGCCAACGATATGGCTGATGGTTTACCAGTACCTCAAGCAGAACCCGGATAAGAAGCCAAAGTACCTTAAAGAAGTCATCTCTGGTGGATCAGCTCCTCCAGTCGCTTTGATAAAAGCCTTCAGGGAGGAATTTGGCATTGAAATTATTCATGCTTATGGCTTGACTGAAACAACCCCGCTTGTGACTTTGAACAGGCCGAAAAGCTATCTCCAGCTTGATGATGAAAGTTATTACGAACTCAAAACGAGTCAAGGTTTGGTTGCTCCACTCCTTGAGATGAAAATAGTGAAGGAGGATGGAACGGAGGTTGCCAGAGATGGGAAGGAAATGGGAGAGCTGGTTTTGAAAGGACCTTGGATAGCGAAAGAGTACTTTAAAGATCCTGAGAAAACCAAGGAGAAGTTCACCGAAGACGGCTACTTCCGAACCGAGGATATTGCCGTGATCGATGAGGAAGGATATATCAAGATTGTTGACAGGGTTAAGGATGTTATAAAGAGCGGTGGAGAGTGGATCTCCAGTGTTGATCTGGAGAACGCTCTGATGGCTCATCCTGCGGTTGCTGAAGCTACTGTTATTGGTATAGAGCATCCGAAATGGCAGGAAAGGCCATTAGCCTGCGTTGTTCTCAGAGAAGGAGAGAGCGTCACTAAAGAAGAGCTTATCGAGTTTCTCAGGCCGAGGTTTGCGAAGTGGTGGCTGCCTGACGACGTTGTTTTCATCGATGAAATCCCGAAAACGAGCGTTGGAAAGTTTGACAAAAAAGTTCTGAGAGATAGGTTCAAAAACTACTATCTGCGATAAATTTTTAGAAAATTTATTTTTTAGCTTTAAATTTAATTGATACGGCTAAAGAACTTCCTTAATCATGTCCAGCTCAGCTTCAACCTCAATCGGCTCGCCACAGATTCTTATCACCGTTTCCGGATCCTTAAGCAGATGGCCGGTAGTTATGCATACGATCGTCTCATCTTTGTCTATCTCACCTTCTCCCTCCAACTTCTTAAATCCAGCAACCGAGGCGGCTGAAGCAGGCTCCACTCCAATTCCTTCCTTAGTTGCAAGTGTTATCTGAGCATTTGTGATTTCATCGTCTGTTACGGTGATAGAAGTACCTCCAGAGTCGTAAATTGCACGCAGAGCTTTCCTTGCATTAACGGGATTTCCGATTCTTATCGCTGTTGCAATGGTTTCTGGCCTCAACTCGGGAGTTATATCCTTCTTGCCCTCTTTGAAAGCTTTGTAGATTGGGCTCGCCCCTTCAGCCTGCACACCAACCATCTTGGGAATTTCATCTATCAATCCGAACTGTTTCAGCTCGCTGAATCCCTTAAAGATGGCCGAAATATTCCCGGCATTACCGACGGGAAGGATTACTCTGTCGGGAACGTAGCCCAATTCATCAACAATCTCGAAGGCTATGGTTTTCTGTCCTTCTAGCCTGAATGGATTCACCGAGTTAAGCAGGTAAAAGTTCTCCTCCTCGCTTATTCTTCTAACCAGATCAAGGGCGACATCAAAGTTCGCCTTTATGCCAATAACCCTCGCTCCATGCATCAAAGCTTGGGCAACCTTTCCAAGGGCAACTTTTCCGGCGGGCAATAAAACGTAAGCTTTCAGATTAGCTTTAGCAGCGTACATCGCCATCGATGCTGAGGTGTTGCCTGTAGAAGCACACGCAACAGCCTTCTTTCCCAGCTCAATTGCCTTTGTAATGCCAACGGTCATGCCTCTATCCTTGAAAGAGCCAGAGGGGTTCAAGCCTTCGTGCTTCACATAAACCTTGCATTCTCCGAGTTCGGTCTCAAATAGTGGCGTCCCCCCTTCGTTAAGAGATATGGGCCTTATTTTTACGGGAAGAAGGGATGCGTACTTCCAGACTCTCAGATTAATTCCATCGAGCTTGAAGTCCACTTCGATGTCAGGGCTGAGCTTAACCTCCAATAAGCTCCCGCAATTAGGACACGTGTAGAGTGCGTCGTTATCGTACTCCTCTCCACAATCTATGCACTTGAGGGCATATTCCATGGGGAGATGACAAGTCGAGGCTATATAAAAGTTGATAAAAGTTGGTGAAAATGATAAAAACGATAAAAATCGAAGAAATGTTTTTGATTGCAAGAAAATTCAGAAAAATCAGGAAAAATCAGAAAACCGGGAAACAAAAAAATCAAAAAGGGAAATTACTTGGGTGGCCAGTTAGTCTCTAACCAGCCCTTAATCCTTCCCGAATCCATGGGGCCGACTTTAACTGTCCAGCCGGTCTCGTCCTCTATAGCTCCCTGCAATCTTGCTGCAAGGCCCGGAATCACAAGCACCTTGTGCCTCACCTTTTCTTCAATCTTTGTCTCCTCAATGAGTTCCTTTACTTTACCAGCGGTGAACTGTCCGCCTGCTACGCTGACCTCAACTCCAAGGCCTTCAGTATCGAGAACTAGCAGCCAAGATTTAATGTTCGCACTTGTCAGATCGCTTTCAACTGTGTAGTAAGTTAAAGCGAAGTTAGTTGTGATGAAGACCGGCGAATTCTCGTCTGGATCTGCTATTGGCCTTAAACCGGGCTCTACTTGCACGGGCGTTCTCGGATCGGTGTAGATGTTGAATCTCAGGGTTACCAAGGGCAGCAGCGAATACGGCTCGAGACTTCTAAAGATCATCACATCGGCATACTTCACTATGAAAAGGCTGCCTAAGACAGTCTCCCAGTAAGCTTTCTCAACCTCGTCCCCTTCCATGAGCCATGCTGCTATAGGTGTGACCATTATCGGGAAGGCGACGTCCTTATCTTCGCCCTGGATGGCTGTCCTTCTTAGATTTATCACCCTCTCGTAAGTTCCTTTGAGCCCTTCTCCTAAAGGCTCGGTCACCGGGTCGAGAACGATCTCGTCAACTCCAGCATTTTTGAAAGTCACAGCCATGCTTTTCAGCATGTCAAGATCTTTCGCCCTTATCGTAACTGGAACCTTGAACTCAAGGGCTAGTTTCAAAAACTCCCTCCAGTTCCCCTCAGTTGCAGCGTAGATCATCGGTTTCTGTTCTGCAACTTCTTCCAACGCTGCCCTCATGCAGTCGGGATTTAAGGCTACGAGGATCATCGGCTTTCCATAGCCGGCAACCTTTTTCACAACGCTCCTGTAAGTCTCTGGATCGTCAGAAGTGCATCTTACAGCGAAACCATCAAGCGTTAAGAATTTTCCAACATAAAACTTTTTGAACTCTATAACTTTGCTACATCTCTCTTCAAGCTCCTTCTCGCTCATCGTGTCCCAGACATCGTAGAAGAAGCCCGTTGGATTGAAGTAGGTCATCTCATGCCTGTGGACAACGTCTTCTCCCCCAATTTTTACTGCCATGTCACCTTTGCCGATGATAACTTCCGCCACCTCGGGGGAGGTCAGTTCTATAAGCTGTTCAAGCTTTTTCTTCATCTTTGGGTCTTTCTCAGCGTCCTTCACCAAAGGAGGGCAGTTCTCAGGTTTAACGCTCCTGTCTATGATGTGGGCGGCAAAGCTCATACAGGTATCAAAACCACATTCGCCACAGTTTGTTTGAGGCAAGAACTTGTAAACTTCTAGCGGACTCTTTACTTTCATTCCACCACCTCTCTCCGTCTACTCCTTCATGAAAATCCAGTCTCCTGGATCTGCTACGCTTCCTGAGATCTTTCCTCCCAGCGTCTCCATGATCTCTTTGAGCACCGCTACCGCTCCGGGATGCATCATCATGAACATGTCAACTCCTGCTAGCGAAAGCGTTAGGCCAGTGACAATCTCCCAAATTGGACCTCTAAGCTCTCTCGGTCCCCAATCTGTGTCTTCTTCGATTGGAGAGCTCTTCATCCATGCCTCTCTTGCTCCCCAAGCATTTGTTGTGCCGCTTGACATCGGGAATGCGAGATCGCTATCACCACGCAAACCGCTAATTCTTATCCTCTCCATGTTAGTAAACGCATAATCCAAACCGTAGCCCAAAGCAGCTGTGGTTGGATCCATCACGATATCTTCAGGTTTCATTTCAGCACGCTTGAGCAGATATCTGTTGAGCGTTTTCTGGTTGTTTATGTCCATCTGAGTCCAGCTAAGCACTACGTGGCCGTAATCCTTTGCTGCTTTAGCGATCCTTTCCCAGTCCATGTCGAGCGTTGCGGAGGCGAGCATGATTCTTTCTCCTTCAGCCACCTCTGCAGCCTTTTCAAGAACTTCCGGATCCTTCTCCTTGTTTCCACTCCCACCAACGATAATCGGAACTTTAACAGCTTGAAGAACGTCTTCAAGCACTTTAACGGCTTCACTTGCTGGTGTGTCCTCTAATAACGGATCAGTGCTTATCAAGTGGATCGTAACCAAATCAGCCCCGAATTTCTTAACAGCTTTTTTCGCCCAGTCTGCTGGATCTTCAAGAACATCATCATAGTGTTCTCTAACAGCTTTTGCCAAAGCGGGCTTTCTATCGAAGACGTCTATCGCAACTGCCGGTAAATTTGGTTGTGGGGAGTCGAAGAGGTAGAATGGAAGGCTCTTTTCCCCTCCCAAAACAACAACCGTGTCCCTTGTTCCTCCATCCTTTTTCGTCGCTCCGAGAACAACCTCCTGTATTTTGCCCGGATATTCAACCTTAAACGGCTCAAATTTAGCCTTTACAAGTTCTTCAGGCAGCTTAATTTCCGGGACTGGAGGTGCCACTTCTGCAGCTGGAGCTGCTGCTGGAGCCGCCGGAGCTGCCGGAGCGGCTGCGAATGGATTGGGCATTCCGAGGAGGTTTGATACATTGCTGAGATGCCCCATCGCCATGTTAGCATAGTACAAAAAGTTCTGAACTTCCTGAACGACTGTGTATAGGTATGCGAGAGTTGTTTGATCCGCTGCAGCCCCCTCTTCAACTTCTATCTCTAGATCTCCCTCGATAGTAACTCCCTCGAGAACTTCTATATCGTACTTTTTTAAAAGCTCAAAAAACTGATCAATGCTCATTTTTCCCATTACCATCACCAACCAGTCTGGTTGCTATTTTCTTAACCCTTTCAGCATAATCTGAATTCTCGTCCATCAAAACTATAGGCTCACCTTTAATGTCGAGCTTTACTATTTCCTCGTCGTAAGGTAGTACATCGAGAAGCTCAATTCCCTCCTCATCCGCGAACTCTTTAATTATGTCCTCACCCATTCCGTTCATTATCCTGTTTCCAACAAGGAATATTTGCTTAAAGTTCAGTTTTAGCTCAGATGACAGTTCTTTTATCCTTTTAGCGGTTGAGAGTCCCTTCTTTGACATGTCTGTAACAACAATGATGTAATCTGCTCCGCTTATTGTACCTCTGCTAAAATGTTCCAATCCAGCCTCAGTATCGATAATTATAACATCGTAATGCCTCATGAGCTTTCTAAGGACTCCTCTTAGCAGACTATTTGCGAAGCAGTAGCAGCCTTCTCCTTCGGGCCTTCCCATTACAAGAAGGTCGAAGTTATCGGCTTCGGTTATAGCTTCCGCATAGATCTTTCCTTCAAGCCACTGTTCTTTGTTCATAGTTCCCATTTCATCCCTGCTTACTTGGAAAACCTCCCTTATTTCTCCAAGGGTTTTTCTCGGTTTTACTCCAAGTGCCTCGGGTAAATTTGAGTCAGGGTCCGCGTCTACAGCAAGAAGATTGTGGTTTCTAGATAAAAAATGGATGAGAAGGGCAGAAACAACTGTCTTCCCAGTTCCACCTTTGCCTGTCACTGCGATAACGACCAATTATTTACCTCCCTTCTTCTTCTCCTCCGGTTTCTTTATCACGATCTTATCCACGTAGATTTTTGCATCCTTTATAATTAGCTTCACACCACCACCCGCTTGCTGAGGTGCTGGAAGTTGGAGCTGAGGTAGCTGAAGTGGTAACTGCATCTGCATTGGTTGCATTGGCTGTACTTGGGCTGGCTGCATCGCTGGGGCAGGAGCAGCCTCTTCAACAGCCTCCTCGACAACCTCCTCCTCTTCTTCTTCCTCAACCCATCCTTCAGTTATCTTCTTCCCATCGACTGGCCTAACAACTCCGGTTACAACCGGATGGTTTACCTTCTTCAGGAACTCTTTTAGCTCGTCGATTGTTTTTGCATCCTCTTCCGTTGCGATTTTGTCCCTTACATCGTCTGGGATGTACTTGGAAACCCTTTCCTTCAAATCTTTGGGCATCCAGACAGTGCGGTACCATCCTCCATCCGCTTGGATGAACTTCTTGCTCCTGAAGTAGCTAATCCCTATACCTAGGAAGCCCGCAATCTGCTTTCCACCTCCAGTCTGACCAGCCATTGTAGAGAAAGGCAGACCGTTTGGAGCAGGCTCCGCATACCCTCTGTGAACCCATCCGATACCATCAACCTCTGGCATGTAGAAACCAATAACCTCAAAGCAACCGCAGCTTGTATGTGGATACTCGAAGAAGCTGTGCAGCTTCACTCTTTCGTATTCTCCACCACTCTCCTCTTTTGCGAACTCATCCACGCCGGTGTATTCTCCTCCGATTTCATCTATAAGCTCTCCCTTCGGAACAGCTCTGTTTGGCCCTTCTGGATCCACTCTTGCTGCAGCCCTACCATCGAACCATGAGATAGCTCCGCAAAGTGATGGTCTGTCGGGGCTAACAATGCAAACGTTTGTTGGAGCGAAGCTCTGGCACAGAGTGCATGAGTAGAATTCGTCAACATCCTCATCGTGCAAAGCTTCAACCCTTGCATCTCTCTCATCGTAAATCGGCATCGCAACCTCGTTGAGTGTTTTCTCAACCATTGTAGGCTCGGTTATGTATACAGCCTCGATTTTTTCGATGAAAGGCAACTCATTCTTGAAAAGCATCATCGTGGCCTTAGCAATCTGGGTAAGGCTTTTAAGGCCCTTCTTTATTGCTCCCTTTCCGATTCTGATCCATATGTCGTATCTCTGGTTTAGATGCATGTAGCCTTCCAAGTAGTTCTGGAAATCATGGTTTCTTCGCTCAATGACCGGCTCAAGATCGGTTTCAACCTGTGAGCCTGCAACATAATAGATCATCGCATAGGGATACGCTTTCCCTTCTTCCATCTCCTCCAAGTCTGGCCCTACGATCGTCACTTTCATGTCTTCAACTTCCTCCTCTGGCAAAGCAAGCACCAATTCGAATCCCGGCTGCTCTGTTCCGCCCAGTTCTACGTACATCTCATTTTTTCTGATCCTCTCTCCTTCGTACATCGGAGATATATCAAAAGGAAATTCTGCCTCTTCGCCCACACTCTCAACTTTCTTCACATCCGCTGGTATTTCGATCCTTTTCCTTTCCACCAAAATTAACACCCCCAATTCAAATCAAAACTTTCGAGCGCAATTTTTCCTACCATTTTGCCTGTTTACTCTCTCTTCATCCTCACCTTACACATCTGGCATAATTATTTTTCCCTTTTTGCTCCGTTTGCGGTGATCCCGAGAGGCTTTCCGAGGATCTTTTAACACTCGTTGGCAGTGCAGATAGATTCGCATAATTGGTATAGTCAATCTACCCGGTATCTGTGGAATTCAAGGATGTCTTCTCCATTTTTATCTCCTTCCGTACAGGGTTAGTGGTATAAGCCCATCGACCCAGTTTTGCCTCTCGGCTCCCTATCTTCCCCCTCCCCTAGAGATAAGTTCTCTGGGGCTTGCAGCTTATTTTCAACAACACTTCACTTTCTGATTTATAAACTAATCGATAAATTTTATTACTTATTATCAATCCATTTATTTTTAACACGAATTAATAACAATATTTATACAGTATCACTGAATAGTATTTCCTCAATTCTCGTAACTCCATTGTTTGTAGGGGAGATCGAGACCTCGAACCTCTTTTTATTTCCTTTGACGAAATAGTTGGAGAAAATGCTGTTTGGCATCATACCTCCGTTCTCCGGAGCAGTTTCGGAATAGGCAACCCTCACTCTTAGAGTCCTCTCATCTGCCTCAAGTTCTACAACATCTCCCTCCTTGAAACCCATCTCTTTCGCGAACTTGGGATGGAGATAAAGTACGGCAGATCTCTCTTGGAATGCATCGCTGAGCTTGTTTTCAACTGTTTCGCCCTGATGGGCATCCCTTGCTACGATAACCTCAATCGTAAGCCTTTTTATGAATTTTCCGAATTTCATGAGACCCCCTCCAGAATCTTCTGTAGGATACTCTCATCCGTATACTCTCCCTCCAACAAGGGCTCGATTTTAATTCTAACCCCGTCACTTCTCACCATCGTCCCTCCCTGATCGATGCCTGTGATGGCAGACGGAATAACAACCTCTGCAATCTTGGAGGTGAGCGATGGCTTTGGATCAATCAAAACAATGTTTATCTCCTTCAGTTTCTTAACCACATCAAATGGAAGGGAGTTTGCAGGGTCGCTCCCGACAATTAATGCTGTATCAATGGAGTCGTTTTTGACAAGCTCGCTGAACTCGTATTCAGGAGCAGAACTCTCTGTTTCGAAGCTGTACCTGTTTATAGAGCCGGTTTTCTCGAACATTAGCTCGTTAAACCCACGCATGTTTGCATGGAAGCCTGCAGGAATGAAGTAAACCTCGGCCAATTCGTTCATTTTCTTTATCATTTCTATAAATCTGCCGTATTTTCCATTCAGCCCGTACTTCAGCCCAAGCCCACCGAAAATAACGTTGAACTTTCCTCTCTGCATTTCTTTCAAGATTCTTCCTGTCTCCTCATAGTACTTTCCCGCTTTTCCTTCCATCGACGAAAGAAATCCTTCAACGAGTGCCTCATCGCTCTCGACCTTTATGAATTTCGCATTCTTCTTCACGAGCTTTGCAGTGTGGCTTTCTCTAACATCAGCAACCACAAGATACCGATCCTCCTCATAGCCTCTCTGCCTTTTGCCGGCTCTTGGATAATAGGTATACATGGAAAGATGGCGGGAAAGGCTGTTGTAGGGATCAGTTCCCCAGTAGAATATGACATAAGCGTTACTCTTTACATCATCAAGGGTTGTCGTAGGCAAATCCCCCTTGAGGATTAGTTCAATAAAGTCTCCTAGGCAGAATGCGGAGTTATCATCTATGTAAGCTTTTCTCTTCTTTGCAAGCTCTATCGCAACCTCCTGAGCTTCAAGGGGGATTGTGTCAAGGCCGAAGATAGCAAGTTTTTCTGATGAAGAGATTATATCGATAGCCTTGTTCAGAGCCTCCTCGAATTTAACTTTCTTGCCCTCTATAGAAGGCTCAATCCTCTCATCTTGGTGCTTGAAAATTGAGGAACCCTTCCTGCACGCGTTAAATATCTTTGAATCCTTGATCACTATATCCGGACACAAACACGAACAGCCTGTGCAAGTTGACATACCATCTGGCATACTACCCCTCCAGAAATCTTATCGCATCGCTTGGGCAGTTCTCCCTGCATGCAACGCAAAGCACTCTGTTCTTTCCGTATCTTCTGCACTTCATCATCTCTATAACCTTCACAACTCCATCCTCAATGCGGAGAATCGGATCTTCTATCGTCGGTCCGAAGCCGGAACCCATGCCTTTCGGGTCCTCTGCTGCATGCACCGGGCAGACAACAACACAGTTTCCGCATCCAACGCAGAGGTCTTCATCAACTATCAAACCTGTTTCTGTGGCTTCTTGCAAAGGTTCAAGAAGTTTTTGAAGCTCTTTAAGCTGCCCCGCATACTTCTTCTCCTCAAAAAGAGGTGTGCAATCTTCGAGCTTTTTCTCGCGATTTATGAGCTTGAACGCAAAGCTCATGCACGTCTGCTCACCGCACTTCTTACAATTCGTCTTTGGGAGCAATTTATAAACTTCCATCGGTGTTATCGGCATCTCTAATCCTTTATTCTCAGATATATTTAATTCTTCCGGTCTATTTACCAAATGAGACAAACTGCCCCTCCCAATCGGGAAAAGGGGTTTTGAGATGATTAATAATTGGATTATAGAGGTAGGATGAGGAGGAAGTATTATTTTCATACTGATTAATAAAAAATTTTATTAATTATGAGAGCCTACTACTTCCATGGAACTCGAGATTGGGGGAAGAATATTCAAGTCTGAAACGAGATTCGCCTATGATTTAAAACCGGTTCTCGCTTATCCTGATGATCTCCAAGAAAACTTTCCTGCTTATGAGATGTTTAGAGATGTTTATCTCAGCCTTAAAGATAGAGAGGTTATTTTGGAGAAAGAAGTGAGATACGATTACACCTTCACGAATCCGGGAATGGTGGGAAAAGAATACATTAAAACCTATGGTCATTATCACCCTGAGGCTGAAGAGGGTCTGAGCTTTCCTGAGATATATGAGATTCTTGAAGGTGAGGCAATTTTTGTGATTCAGAAGCCAGGAAGGAGGATAGATCACATTGAAGATGTTATCGTCGTTGAAGCGAAGGCAGGGGACAAAATAATAATCCCACCCAATTACGGTCATGTAATGATAAATCCAACACAGAAAATGCTTAAATCATGCAACTGGGTATCAAGAGGTTTCTCCTCAATCTACAATCCTTACACAATGCTCAGAGGAGCAGCGTACTATTATACGGAAGACGGATGGGTAAGGAATGAGAAATACGAGAAAGTCCCCGAGCCGAGGTTCACAAAACCTAAGTTGCCCAAGGAGCTGGGATTGAAAAGAAGCGAAGAGGTATACAAGCTTGTAAAAGATCCTGAGAAACTGGAATTCTTAAACAAACCAGGCAAATACAAAGAGCTTTTTGAAAATGCATTTGAATGAATTAAATTTTGTTCCTCTTTACTCTTCTAATTTACCAAGTAGCTTTAGCAGAATCGCCTTCTGGGCGTGCAATCTGTTCTCTGACTGCTCGTAGATGACAGAATTTGAGCTCTCTATAACTTCATCGGTAATCTCTTCCCCTCTATGAGCCGGCAAGCAGTGTAGAACGATTGCGTTTTCGTTTGCCAAGTTTACAAGTTCCATGTTAACTTGATAGTCTGAGAAAATTTTCAACCTCTTCTCCCTTTCCTCCTCTTGGCCCATGGAAGTCCATACATCGGTATAAATTACATCAGCCCCCTTAACGGCCTCATCTGGGTCTCTTACATATTCCACATCCCCTCCCAGTTCTTTAGCAAGCTCGAGGATTTTCTTGTCCGGCTCATAGCCGGGTGGCGTTGAGTAGATCATCTTTATACCGAGCAGAGATGCTGCGAGAATCATAGAGTTACAAACATTGTTTCCATCCCCAACCCAGACAAGCTTGATCTTACTGAGGGTTCCTTTGTATTCCCTTATCGTCATCAAATCAGCAAGGATCTGACATGGATGTTCCAGATTGCTCAGACCGTTAATGACCGGCACACTTGAATATCTTGCAAACTCCTCGATTGTAGAATGGTCTCTCGCTCTGATCATTATGGCGTGAACGTAGCGTGAAAGGACGCGGGCGGTATCTTTTATGGGTTCCCCCCTTCCGAGCTGAAGATCGTTCCATCCAAGGTAGAGTGCGTGCCCTCCCAAATCGGCCATCGCCACCTCGAAAGAAACTCTTGTCCTCGTGGAGGGAAGTTCAAAGATCATAGCGAGGCTTTTGTTACGCAAATGTTCTGCTGTGACACCCTTATACCTCTCTGCCTTGAGCTCATCTGCAAGATCCAGAATTTCCTCAATCTCTTCCCTTGTTAGGTCTGCAATGGAGATAAGATGTTTCATGCGAACCCCCTCTGAATATTCTGCTTTGAGTAAAAATCAATAAATAATTTTTTCTTTTCCCAACTCTTTTTGCAACTCTTGCAACTCTTCTTAAACCTCTTTTGCAATCTTATGCGGTCTTTCTGCGAGTTATTTTAGGCTTTTGGGTTTATCAGATAAACCGTCAGATAAATGTCAGATAAACATCTGTTTCGGTGGTGTGGTAGAGGGCCGTTTAACCCTTGTAATAGAAGAAACCAGATCCTCGGTGTGGATGATCTCTTTACCTTCCGCAATCGCTCTGTGGAGTGTAGTCTTGATAACCTTCTCCACCAAATCCCTGCCCGAGAAACCTTCCGTATGCATTGCGATCACTTCAAGATTGGCTTTAACTTCAAGCGGAAAATCGATCAGATTCTTTTTAAGAATTTCAAGCCTTTCATTGAAGGAAGGCAGGCCAAACATTATCTCTTCTTCAAATCTGCTTTTGATCGAGTAGTCAATCATCTCTATTCGATTCGTTGCAGCGATCGTGCATATTCCATCGTTTTTCTGAATTCCGTCAAGTTCGGTTAGCAGCGAATTCACGACTTCGGAGACATCTCCTCTTAAATCTTGGTAGTTTCTGTCTAGAGCGATTGAGTCGAACTCATCGAGGAAAACGATACAAGGGGCAAGATGTCTTGCCCTGTCATAAAGCTCATGGATCTTTCTCGCGCTATCGCCAACGTGCTCACCAATAAGCTTGGTCGATTTTATTGAAAGGAAGGGAACGTTTGCCTCATTTGCCAGAGCTTTCGCCATCATCGTTTTTCCCGTACCAGAGTAGCCATAAAACAGCACGTTTTTCGGGGCCCATTTCCCGAACTTGTCAGGGTTCTTTAAATATTCGAGGATAACTCTAACCTTCTTTTTTGCCTCTTCGTGCCCGACAACATCGTTTAGTGTTACATCCTTCACGATTTCGGTCTCGATGGCTCGGTTTTGAGATTCCACGAGGATTATAGTTGATTCTGTTATAACGCCAAATTCCGGCTCTGCATTAACAACTTCAAAAGCAAAGTCAGGAAACATTCTCATGTCGAAGATTAGCTTCCCTTTCGAAACGAACTCACCTTTCCATTGATCTTTGGCGTAGCGCTCAAACACCCTTGGGTTATCAACGACAGGATACTCGTGGTAGCTTGCTTTCAGGGGATAACCTAGCGGCTTGAGAATCAGATACTTTACCTCCCCATTCCTCCGTTGGTTTGCCTTATGTGCCTGCGAAGACCTCGATTTGCTCATTTGTAAAGTAAAGTATTTCAACAGCTTAATATTCTTTACCCTTGGTGTGGTGATGAGACTCTTTGTTGCTGTGGATTTAAGTGACGAAATAAGGGGAAACATTTCCAGACTTTCCAAAATTCTCAAGGTTAAAGGAGTAAAGACTGTTGAGAGGGAAAATATCCACCTCACGTTGAAGTTCTTGGGAGAAGTTAACGAATCAAAAAAAGATCGCGTTATCGCGGCGTTAGATGAAATTGAGTTCAAAAGCTTCCGAATAAATCTGAAGGGGGTTGGCTTCTTTCCCAACGCTACTAGGATGAGAGTCGTCTGGGTTGGTGTTGAGGAAGGGGCAGATGAGCTTAAAGCTTTGGCATATGAGGTTGAGGACAAAATGGCGGAACTGAAATTCAAAAAAGAGAGGAGATTCGTTCCGCACGCAACTATCGCAAGGATTAAGAGGGTTGATGCAAATGTCAAAGCCGCGATGCTCGAGAGACTCAAGGAGTTCGAGAATCAAGAATTTGGAGAAATGATGGTTACGCATTTCTCTTTGAAAAAAAGCACATTGACACCTTCGGGCCCGATTTATGAGGATTTAAAACTTTTCAGGGCAAGGTGAGCTAATGGGGAGAGGCAAAAGAAGAGCGAGTTTTTCCAATCCTAACTTCGATTCTGAGTTCGATCGAATAGTCAGGGATGTAATTAAGGAGATTGTACCAACCGAGCAGGAAGTTTCGATGGGGCAAAAGGCGAAAGATGAACTTGAAAGGAGAGTAAAGGAAATACTGAGGGATTATCCAGAATTAGAATACAGGTTTCTCGGTTCCTTTCCGAGAAATACTTGGATTAAAGGGAATTTAGAGATAGATCTCTTTATACTCTTTCCCGAAAAAAAAGAAGAACGGGATCTTGAAAGAATCGGACTGGAAATTGGAAGGAGAATTCTTGATGAGACCGAAGAAAGGTATGCAGCCCACCCTTACATTCATGGTAAAATAATGGATGTTGAGGTTGATGTAGTGCCATGTTATGCTCTTAAATCTGCTGAAAAAATAAAGTCAGCAGTCGATCGGACTCCTTTTCATCACGACTGGGTTAAGGATAGAATCAAAGGAAAAGAGGATGATATCAGGCTTCTGAAGGCTTTTTTGAAAGCTTCAGACATATATGGAGCGGAATACAAGATAAGAGGATTCTCAGGATACCTTTGCGAGCTTCTAATCTTGCATTATGGCAGCTTTAGAGATTTAATTAAGAAAGCTTGCAGTTGGAAGAGGGGATTGGTAATAGATGTGGCCAAGGGAGAGGAGCATTACGGAGGGGATGCTCCACTTTTCATCGTAGATCCGGTTGACAGTAAGAGGAATGTTGCGGCAAACTTAAGCTTGGATAGTATGGCTAAATTTGTAGAGAAGTGCAGAGATTTCTATCTGGAGCCGAGTAAAGGTTTCTTTAAAAAGAAAGAGCCAGTAAAAGTGAGTGGTGAGAACCTCAAAGAAGAGCTGAAAAAGAGGGGGAGTAAAATTCTCGCTGTAATTTTTGATAGACCCGATATAGTCGAGGACAATCTGTACACCCAGCTGGAGAGGGCCAAAACGAAGCTTTTCGAATTCTTGGAGGAGAACGATTTCATGCCGTTGAACGCGGCGTATTTCGTTTCGCAAAAAAAGTGCGTTCTCGTTTTCGAAACTCAAGTAAAAGAGATCTCAAAGGTCAAGAAAGTCTTGGGGCCGCCTTTCGAGGAATGGGAGCATGTAAAAAGATTTAGGGAAAAGAAGAGACTCTATAAACCTTTCATCGAAGGCGGAAGGTATTACGCCTTTGACGTCAGGAAGATAACAAAACCCGGAGAAGCGATCCAAGAGTACATTCGAACCAACCCGAAAGCCTTGGGGAAAAACATATCGGAAATCATCGCTAGTTATACGCTTTTAGAAGACGAGGAGATTCTAAGCCTCGATTTTGATGGATTTTTCGCATTCTTGGCAGAATTTTTTAAGCTAAGGGAGGTGGAAGGGTGAGGGTTGTTGCTGTAGGTAGTGGAACAGCCGTTCCTTCGGAGGGAAGATCACAAAGCTGCTATATGATTGAAAAGGATGGGAGGAAGATTCTCGTTGATGCTGGCATGGGGACGTTGCTGAGGCTGGATCAGCTAGATGTTGATGTTAGGGAAATCGAAGCAATATTGCTGACTCACAACCACCTCGATCATAATGGAGATCTGCTGGGAATTTTGAAGGCCAGATGGCTTAACGGAAGCGAAGATGAGCTCTCTGTTTTCGGACCGAAGGGCACAAAATACTGCATAGAAGCTTTGCTTGAGGCATACTCCTATCTAAGATCAAAGCTTAACTTCTCGGTTAAAGAGGGTGAAGAAGAATTTGAAGTAGCAGGCTTTGAAGTTATGGCAATTCCAACCTTTCATTCAGTTAGAAGTAATGGATACTTGATCGATGGAAAAGTTCTGATAAGTGGAGACACTCGACCCTTCAAGGAGTTTTTCGAGGTTGATTGCGATTTGCTGATTCACGAGCTCTCTCTCCCTTTTGGATATGAAACCCAAGACCACACAACTCCAGAAAACTTGAAAGAGATGCTGGATGTTACAAAGGCTGAAAAAATAGTTCTTACCCATCTCTATCCCCAGACTTTAGAAGTTAAGGACGAAATTCTGCGGTTTCTGGACGATCCAAGGCTTTCGGTTGCCAATGACGGTGATAGCTGGGAAGTCTGAATGCTAGATCCAAATGCTTGGATCCGAATGAGTCTGTAAGTGAATTTATAGTATCTGACATAACCAATTTAACCAATATCCAAAAACTTCTTAACCCA
>JACDNU010000049.1 GCA_017656505.1 Archaeoglobus sp.
GGAAAAGAAGGCTTTGCAGAGATTGGCTGAGGGTTAGTTTTGTAAGGACCCTAAACAAAATAACTTTAGGGTGTTCCCCTAACTCACCATTTAATCTCAATTCAGATAGCCCCATACTAAAAAAGAACAATTGATTTACTTCCTATTCTAAAGGGACAAAACCATATTGACCGAAATCTAAAATAAAACCATAATAAACTGTAAAATTGATAAATCTATTTGATTATACATTTTCTCGGTGATTTAAGTGAGATTACCCATCATTCCAATAAAAGAGGACGAGAAATGGGAGATTCTATCGAAAGTCATTGATAAGCTTGAGAGCAAAGAAACCAAGAAGGCATTGGCGAGATATAAGATAACTCCAGTGAATAAAGCCATAAAAATGCTTAAAGTAATTATTCTGGCAATGTTCTTTGAACTGGAGATTTCTTATGCTGTTAGCGAGGTAAACAAGCGATATGAACTCAGAAAGTTCTTAAGGATGGAAGAGGAGATAAAACTGAAATCAGTCTATTCATTCATTGCAAAATTTGGATCAGAGCAGTTTGTAAATCTCATTCTCTCAATTCTCAACGTTAGTGTAAAGAAAAGAAGAAATAAGCCTTCTTTGCTAATATTAGACTGGACTGATATATCACTTGACCTAAACCCTTTCAGAAGGAGAGATTTAAAAGATAAACCCTATAAATGGGGTTATTCAACAAAGGGATTCTTTCTGGGCATGAAGATGATGATTTTGATCGATTACAGGACTCTAACTCCTCTGTTCTTCCACGTTTACCCTGCTAACGTCCATGAAAGCAGGATATACCCATTAATTTTGGAAATGCTTAGGAGGAGAAAGCTGATTAGGTTTGGAGATTCAATTCTTATGGATAAGGGATTTTACGCTTACAAGAACTACCTGATCGGGATAAGATACGGTGTTATTCCTCTAATTATCCCGAAGAAAAATTTCAGGTTTGAAAGACTTGAAGGGTTAATGAGTAATCCTCTGTTTATCTTCAACTCAAAGAACGTTGAGAAGGAGAAGAAGAGGTATAAGAACCTGGTTGAGAGGTTATTTGAAGGATTAAAGATGAATCTGAAGAAATTGAGGAGCATAATAGAGGATGTAATCAAGTTGGGGAAAGAAGCTTTTAGTTTGAAGCGATTGCACTGCTATGATTTCGAACCCGTGAGAAAGAGATGCTCTCTTTCTGTCCTGCTGATGGGGACGACCGTTAAGCTTGGTTTCAGGGAAAAGAAGGTTATTCAGAGGTTATCAGAGTGGTGATCTGGGGAAGACCCTAAACTAACTTATATTTAATCATGCTCAATATAATGTATGGGCAGAATCGACGATATGATGGGTATTAGAAAGAGATTTGTCGCAGCTATAGCTAAAAAAGAAGATTGGGAGATTGTAGAGGCTGTACACGAGTTCGTCGAGAACGAAATTATGCCTCGCCGCAGAGATCTCGATGGGGGCTGGCATCATGACGAGAAGCTTGCAACCACCACTTTCAAAAAACTCCACAAGGGATTGGTAGATCTTGGAGTTCAGAGAGCATTTTTCCCGGAGGAAATCGGTGGTTTGGGTATCAATTCTACAGTTACAATGTGCATGGTATGGGAAGAGATTGCCCGTGGGGATTGTGGACTTGCAACCCACCTCTCGATAATTCCATGGGTTATGGGAGCTGCTCTAATAGCAAGACGAAAAGATCTGCTGGAGATCTTTGGAAGAAAAATCTGTGATGATGAACCACACACAGCTTGCATGGCAATAACCGAGCCACAAGGAGGCACTAACATTGAAGATCCCACCCAGCATGGACGTACTATAAGAACGAAAGCTACGCTTGATGGAGATGAATGGGTGATAAATGGGCACAAAATCTGGCCGAGTGGAGCCAGTATTGCCGACATTGCATATTGCACAGTCTGTACAACAGATCCAAAGAAAGGGGATGAGGGAATAGCTCTTATCTACGTTCCTCCTGATGCTGATGGACTATCATTCGGTAAGCCAATAGAGAAAATGGGAATGTGCTGGACCGATGTAAATACTGAGATCTTCTATGACAACGTTAGAGTGCCTAAAGAATATCGCGTTGCTGGAGATGGAGAAGATGCAAAAATCTTGCACGCCATAATTGGTGGAGGGAGGCTAGGAACGGCTGCAATAGCGGTAGGAGTTGCTCAGGCTGTTTTTGAGATCGTTTTGGAGTATACCAAGGAGAGAGAAATAGCTGGAAAGCCAGTGAGGGAGCACTCACTACACGCAAGCATCATAGCGGACATGGCAATAGCAATTGAAACAGCCAGAGCATACTACATGCAGGTTGCATGGATGGCCGATAATCCTAAAATATATGGCAGAGGCTGGATGCCGAGCAGACTTGCCAGAGCATCTGCTGCAAAAGCCTATGCTTGCGACGTTGCAGTCTGGGTTACGAACAAGGCCATGGAACTGATGGGGGCTTATGGATATTCGGCAGACGGTCATGTTGAGAAGTATCTGAGGGATTGCAAGATCTTGCAGCTATGGCTTGGAGGGCCGCAGCGCGCTCGCTTGGATGTGGCTTTGGGTTACTATCCCTTTGAATGGGGATGAAATTAGTTTAAACTCATTATTCTTTATTCTACATTCTCTAAATCTCTAAATCAAAGTTCAAGCAACTCAACAGGATTCTTAGATGCAGCAATTTCTATTTCTTTTCTTGAAATTCCATTTGCTAGCAGGTGCGAGATGAAAAGTTTGTATCCTTGGTGGTGGATTTATCATTTGTCCAAAATCCGTACATAACAGGCTTTTTTCAGCTCCAACAGCTCTAAACATCTTCGAAATTACAGATGGGTTTTGTCCATCGAATCCTGGCATACATGGTAAGAAAGCGTAACACATGTAAACACCTTGAGAAGCCAGTCTTTTTGTTCTTCAATATCAGCAAATCCTATATCGCAGTTCGGATGAGTTAAAACTATTTTTTTCAATTCCATATTTTCTTGCTTCCTTTACAATAGTTTCCCTCTCTTTTGGAGATATGTGTAGTATATCAAGAATAGTATTGTTTTCCCCCATAATCGAAAGAATATCTTTTACTTCGTGCAGAAGTTTCCTTCCATTCAAACCATCCTTAAACACACTTAATCCTTTTTTTGGGTCTTTGATTCTCACAAAAGGTTCCAACCATTTTCCAACTTTTTCAACGTGAACTTGGTGAATAGTCCATGCAGAATCGATTCCTGGCATCCACACAATCCTTGCACCCATTTTTATAGCCACTATGTATTGGGTGATCAGAGTGAAATTACCCCGTTGTAGAAGATTTCAGAGCTTGCTGCGTTGAATGTCTTTTTGGTTGGGATTGTTGTTGCTCTGGGATTCAAAGAAAAGAGGGTTTTGCAGAAGTTGGCTGAGAGTTAGTTTGGTAAGAACCCTAATGAGCCTGAAATTTTTGACCTTATAAACCACCTCAAAAAGCTCAGCAGCTAAATCAACTTCACCTCCACAGACAACCTGCCCAAGAGGCATCTTTCTCTGGAAGTACCATTTAGTATCCAAGCTCTCGTGGAATCTTATACCGGTTATATTGTTATACCCCAATTAACAAACTTATCTAAGCTATCGAAGTCATTTCTGTAATAAAATAGATATGTCCTTTCCCGAAATTATTTCCCACCTCAACAAACCTTTACGTGAAACTCGATGAGAAAGCGATAAGATGGATAATCAGAGAAAAGAAGAAAGGAACACCAACCAAGCTAATAGCTGAGATTGAGAACATAACACCAAGGAGAGTAAACCAGATCTACAAGCAATACAAAGACACAGGAAGGACACCTGAGCTAAGAAACCCAGGAAGACCAAGAAAAGAACTCTCGGATAGGGAAACAGAAGCTATAAAGGAAGCATACGAAGAATATAGATGTAACGCAATAATCCTACAAACTATTTTAAGAAAGAAAGGCTTTAACGTAAGCAAAAACAAGATCCATGAAGTGCTAAAGATGAATGGCTATGCGAAGGAAGAAAAGAACAAACAGAAAAGAAAGAAATGGATTCGCTACGAAAGAAAGCATTCAATGGAACTATGGGAATCGGAGTTAGCGAGGATTGTTTTTCTGGTTGGATCCTTTTTTGCTGTCAAGTTTAAAGAAGGCGACTATAGTCTTCCTTTGTAAAACCTCGTCGCAGGACAGCCCAAACACCTTTCCTGCTCGTACCTTTTGCAATCTCCACAGTAAACACCGCAGGGGGCATATTCAAGAGATTTATCAGAAACGACGTTAATATCCAAAAAAGCATCATACTCTATTTCCTGAATCGGATAAAGCTCAAACCTCCTAACACCTTTTTGACTTCTGAGGGAGCATTTTTCTAAACTTACACTTTCAAGGGAATGATAGTCTTCGGCAAATATCAGAGCAAAAAGGTTGTAACCTCCGGTTGTGATGAAAAACTTAATAATCCGCGGGCAATCTTTAAACCTCTCAAGAAGCTTTTCCAGAGCTTCAGCGCTCTCAAGCTCCATTGCAACCAAGGCTGTTATTATATTTAGCTTCTCCGTATTTAGAAGTGATTTTACCTTTATTAGGTTCTGGGCTACCAACTTGTCAACTCTTTTCTTTGCACCCATCGAGGAAAGGCCAATTGCATTTGCTATTTCAGAAAGTGTTGCTCTGCCATCTTTCTGAAGAATTGATATTATCTTCCTATCTTTCTCATCCATAATCAAATTAAAACTTTTAAGGTTAAAAAGTTTAGCTCTAAAAATTAATTTAGCCGTTGAGTTTAAAATAAAAGATTTAAATTCTAAACCTACATTCCTCTAGACTTCTAAGGAATTCGCTCATACTAGGTTGTCCTGCATCTCGACATCTGACCCAGCAAGCAGCAAAGCCAAGGCAGCGCCCTTCCCCATACCGACCTTCATAAGCATGCTTACGAAGGGAGCCTCCATCATAGTTGCGAAGTAGCTCAAAGCTCCAATTATCGCAGCGATAAAGCTTTGCCGGAATCCCTCCCCACCAAGCCATGTTTCGACTATGCCCGTGCTCTTCAAAATTTCACCAACAACCCCAACAATGAAAACACCAACCAGCAGCAGAGGAATTATTGCCTCACGAAGAACCAAGTTTCGAGCATCCATGCATGGACTTCTTCTCTGCTGAAGGCTTTGAAGGGGTAGATCAGACTTATGAATAAGCCCGCAGCAAAAACCTCCACCTTAAAAAGATAGAGTCTCCCGATTCCGAGATAGTTCGGCAGAAGTAAAGTAAGAACGAGCAGAATGAATAGAACCAGCGCTCTATTTTCAACGAGCTTTGCTTGAGTGGGATTGGGATTTCCAGGATTGCCTTTTACAAGGGTAGGTTCGGGGAGCTTGACCTTTTTATCGAAGATCCGGTAAAGTATAAGCCCACTATAAAAGTCGTCGACAGGGCTGCGACTATTCTAGCTGCAGAGCCGTTATCCCTGCAATTATCAAGTTTCAATCATCGGTTTATAAGCTCATTTTAAGTATTTCTGTTTAAAATCTAAACTGAATAAATTAACTATACAATTTCTCTCTGAACTTTAAAGCAACATTCACCAAAGATATGAGGATAGGGACTTCAATCAAAGGCCCTGTTACCGTTGCAAAGGCCTGATCGCTGTAAATGCCGAACATCGCAACTGCGACAGCTATAGCCAGCTCGAAATCGTTACTGGCGGCGGTAAAGGATACTGCTGTCGTTTTCGGGTAGTCGACTCCAAGCCTATAAGCTATGAGGAATGTAACAAACCACATGATGAGGAAGTAGAGGGTTAGCGGGACAGCAACTCTAATCACTTGGAATGGCAGTTCAACAATATATTCGCCCTTGAGAGAGAACATCACAACAATCGTGAAAAGCAGAGCTGCTGGAGTAAGCATGCTGATTTTTGGAGCCAGAACTCTATCAAACCAAACCCTACCCTTAGCCCTGAAGCTCCCGTATCTCGTCACAACCCCTGCTATGAATGGGATACCGAGGTAAATGAAGACGGTTTTTGCTGCCTCAACAATACTGATGTTTGCATTAACCCCCTCAACCAAACCAAGGGCGTTTAGGGCAAGGGTTATGAAAATGTAGATGTAAATTGCATAAAACAAAATCTGGAATACCGCATTGAAGGCTACAAGCCCAACAGCCAGCTCTCTATCTCCTTCAGCAAGCTCGTTCCAAACGATAACCATCGCAATGCATCTCGCAAGACCGACAAGGATTACGCCGATCATGAGCTCCGGCATGTCTCGAAGTAAGGTAATAGCAAGGAGGAACATCACTACTGGCCCCACAACCCAGTTCTGGATAAGGGAGAAGCCAAGGAGCTTTAGATTGCTGAAAACCTTACCCATCTCCTCATATTTTACCTTTGCAAGGGGCGGATACATCATCAGAATTAAGCCGACAGCTATCGGGATCGAGGTTGTGCCGATGCTGAGCGATCCGATTAGACTTGCTATTTCAGGATAGGTATATCCCAAACCAACTCCAAAAATTATCGCAAGGAAAATCCAGAGTGTCAGGAATTTCTCAATGAGAGATAACTCCTTCTTTTCTCCAAGTGTTAGATGGTGATCCGCTGTTCGTTCAGCTTTCTTCAGATTTTCAACAATTTTTTCCTCTCTATCTTTTAAACTCAATCCACCACCTGTCTTAGCATCGGAGTAATGAAATTCCTTATTCCCTCATCCATAAGCTCAGCTTTTACCAAGATAAGACAGCAAATGTCTCCTCTATCATCGCAGCCAGCTATCGCAACAAGCTTGTCCCCAGCTTTGATGTTCCCTCTTTCCCTTAAATCTTTAGGCAGGAGAATCTGTCCCTTGGTGTCAACGGTGAGAACTGCCTCGATCTTGGTCATCCTGCACGATTTCATAAACCAACTTGGATCTCCAATTTAAAAATTTTACTATTTTTCTTAAAATTCCGAAAATTCTAAATTTTTTACAATCTACTCAGCAAAGCCCGCTCATGCAGTTTTATCGCTAAAATCAGAAACAGACCTGAAAATGCAATTAAAGCGAGGAAGTCCAAGTAAACCGGCAAGAAAGAACTCATTCCGAGAGATGCTCTAGCAATATCTGTGAAGTAGGTTAGTGGAGAAAGCAGAGAGATCGTCTTCCCCCATGAAGGCAGACTCTGGATTGGGATAAATATGCCACTTATGAAAATCAGCGGGAAACGGACAAGCGAAGAAATCATCATAACAGTTGACGGCATGTTTGTTGGAAAGGATGAGAAAAGCAAGCCCAGACATGAAAAGCAGAAGGCTGCAAGAACTATACCTACGAGTACGACAAAGCTAAAAGATAAGCCAAAAGCCATTCCGAGCAGTAAAGGAACAATAGCTATCCCAATTCCAAAGGTGATCGAGGCGATAATATCGCCGAAAATGATAGTGCTGACTGAGATCGGACACGCCATCAGTCTTTCCAGAGTCCTCATTTGCCCCTCCCAAGGAGCCACAACCGGCGAAACAGAGGTTGAGGCGAAGAAAACTGTCATCGCAAGTAAACCTGCGACCAGAAAGTCCAGAGGCAAATTTCTCCCAATCCAGAAGGCAAGAAAGAGGAACAACGGCAGCAAAATCCCAAAGATTACGACAGGCCCCTTCAAATAGTACATCAAAATGTCCTTTTTCGCTATAGCCAGACACTTCATTTCTCCACCTCCAGAAGTTTCAGAAAAGCGTCCTCGAGCGTTGGAGTACGGGTGTTAATTGAGATTATCTCCACATTGTTCTGTTTTGCAAAATCAACTATTCTGCAGATTGTTTGGTAGGGATTGGTTGTGTAGATGACGTATTTGTCGCCATACTTCACAACATTCATTTCATCTACCCTAAGCTCACTCTTACCACCAAAGCTAACTTCGATCGCTATGCTACCTCCAACCCTGCTTTTCAGCCTTTCAGGAGTGTCAACGGTCACAAGCCTTCCCTTGCTGATTATCGCAACTTCATCGCAAAGCAGATTCACCTCATCCATGTTGTGAGAAGTCAGGAAGACGGTTTTCTCCTTCGCAATCGATAGCACCTTCCCCCTTATCATCCTAGCACTCTGAACATCCAAGCCACTCGTTGGCTCATCGAGAAAAACTATCTCAGGATCGCTTATCAGAGCCATGCAGAGCATCAGCCTTTGCTTCATACCTTTTGAAAATCCCCTCACCCTCGTGTTCCTCCTTTCGTAAATTCCGAACTCCCTGAGCAATTCTTCAGCCCTTTTCTCAGCCTCATCTTTCTGCATTCCGTAAAGGCTCGCGATAAGCATGAGATTCTGCCATGCCGTCAAATCCAGATAGGCGTTTGAGATTTCTGGCAGAACGCCAATGGACTGCTTAGCCTTTATCGTCTCGTTAACAACATCAAAACCGTTGATTCTTGCTTTTCCGCTATCCGGTTTTATTATTCCAGTTAAAATTCTTACAGTCGTTGTCTTGCCAGCCCCATTCGGGCCGAGAAAGCCGAATACTTGCCCTTTTTTCACCTTGAAAGATATACCATCTAAAGCCTTTATCTTTCCAAAACTTTTTACGAGGTTCTCAGCCTCAATAACGTTCATTCTTTCACCTCATCTAAAAGCGGAATCTCGACTTTCCTAACTTTCAGCCTCCACACCTTTTGTGGAGCGCCTTTCTGCTCGATGTATCCGGCGATCTCGATGATTCCGGCGTTCTTCAACTCTGATAGATGATAATACAAACCGGAAGACGAAACCGCTTCATTCTTCTCAATCAAACAATCGAGGATTTCTTTCGTGCTCTTTTCACAATCTTTCAGGCAATCTATTATCAGCCACCTCGTTGGGCAGTGTAAGGCTTTTACGATTCGCCTAAAGTTTTCAAATTTTTTGTTTCCCCCGCTTTCAATCATGCACATGTTTATCACTGAAATATTTAAGTGGTTTACTTCAATATTGCAATAAATTTTGAGTTTCTAAAACTACTGACACTTTCTCCTAAATAAACTTTACTAATAAAAACTACACAGAATCAAAAAGTTTAAAAAATAAACATCAGAATCAAATAAAACTTGAGATGTAGGTCGCCGCCCTAACCCCTACAATAACGAAGAGGGCAATTATGAGAGTTTCAACTCCAGCCTTGAAGCTTATTTCCTTGATTACCAAAGCAGAAAGCAGATCCGTGAAGACGGCAAATGCAAGGGCTGCAACCAAGCGTAATGGCTGAAGATGTAAACCATTACCACAACCAAAGGTATGGATATCAGCGTGCCAATCACAGCAAGCTCAACGAGCTCAATCTCTGCCGACCTCGATATTACACTCGTTATTCCAGCCATTCTCGGGCAAACAATAAAAAATGCGAAGGCTAAAGCTGCTATCAAAAGCCTCATGTTTTAAGTCCAAATGGATGGGATAAAAAATTTGCTAGAAAGGTTTGAGTTATCACTATTATCTACCTATTCCAAAAATTTTAAGTGCAGATGGGGATTCGTAAAAAAAATTTAGATACCCAAAGGGTGGGTTTGCCAAAAAGCCCTCTGGATTTTCCCCATTTCTTGAAGAGACCTATTACGCCCTTTTTATTTTTTCAAAGGTAGGACATAGCTACGAAGATCGCGCAACAGAAGGTTACCTCTACTCCCTTCAGAACTTTGACGGGGGTTTCAGAAGAAGTCTATACACGGGAATCTCGACCCTTGAGAACACTTACTATTCAGTCAAGGTTCTACATTACCTGGGCGCTTTAAATCAGGAATGAGGCGAATTCAAAAGCTCCTTTATTCTCCTACCAAGCTTTTTTGCAGCTTCAAAAGCCTCTTCATCCATCAAAATCTCGTCTTCCTCGTATGCAAATCCACAAACCCCTCTGTTCGCCGGGATTATCTCGTGCTTCAAAAAGAATGCATTTATTGCCGTAACCGCACTTTATTCGGTATCTTTTTCCAACAACCAAAGCCCCACCGATTTTATTTTTTAGCCTCCCCCTCATACACCAGGTTCTGTCCATGAATGCTTTCATTTGAGCAGAAACGTTGTTGAAGTAAACTGGAGAGCCAAGAACAATGGCATCGCTTTCTAGAAGCATGGGGGTTATTTTATTACGCATATCATCGTCTATCGAGCATTCTCCCGTTTTCTGGCATGTTCTGCAGGAAACACATGGTTTAACATCGAAATCTGAAAGCTGATGAAATCCCCATCAAGAACTTCATTCACAGCTTTCAGAAGTATGTCAGTGTTGCTTTTCCTTCTGGGACTTCCAGAAATGTAAACAACCCTAAATTCCATTTTTTACTCCCTCAACTTAATCCTTAACTTAACCCTTTTTAAACTCGACTTTCTTCACCCTCTCCACCAAGCATTCTTGGTACTACTCTAAAGAAGACGCTCGCTATTGGCATCTGGACCATGAAACATGCTATAACCCCAAGAACAACGCTTGAATTTGGAAACGCTGCTATTGCCAGAGCTATCGCTATTGACAGATTTTTTGTTGCCCCTCCATATATTACTGGAATCGAATTCTCGTAATTCAGCCTCGAGAGCCTTGAAACTATAGCTCCAGTGAAGAAGAGCAGGATGTAGAAGATTACGGCCGAGATAAGAGCGTAAGAAATTATCGACGGATTTTGAACTATTCTCCTCGCCTGAAGGGATGCAGCTATGAAAACAACAGCGAGAGCTGACATTCCGGAAAGCACTGGGAAGAGAGGTCTGAACTCATTGAATTCCTCTTCCGTAGTAACCTTGAATATGACCCATCTCGTCAGGAAGCCTGCAGTCAAGGGCAGAAAGACCAAAACCGATAGGCTTCGCATCAGCAATCCAACAGGAATCTCAATATAGGTGCCGACGAGAAATTTTAGTGTATACGGCACTTGCACAACCGAGATTATCAGCGTTAAAGCTTGCAGAACTATAGCGAGAGGAACATTTCCTCCAAGCAGGCCTGTCCATGCAGCATTCATGCCACCAGGCGGCACAGCCCCGGCAAGAACGAAACCAGTGATTAGGCTGTGATCGCTAAGGGTTAGAAATGAGACCGCAAAGGCTATCAGCGGCGCAACAACCAGAATCGTAAGCAAACCAAGCAACACTTCTTTCGGAGATCTCAGAACCCTGATGAAGAGGCTGAACTGGGTTGGAATTATCATCACGTATATCATCAGGAAAACCAGAGGCAAAACAAGGAAGCTGAGTTTGATTTTTGGAAATTCGTAGCCAAAACCCAGCCCAAGGAAGATCGATGTAAATACCCACAGAGTCATGTACTTCCTAAAAAACATGTTGAACCTCATAAGCCTAGGTTTTCTTGGTGGTTTGGGGGACTCAGGCTGGGGTTTTACTTTCTCCATTTAAAAACACCTCGAGTGATGAAATCATAGAGTAAGGTATTGAGAGCAAGATTTCATCCTCCTTAAAGAACCTCCTGCTACCTCTGCACCCCAGCGACAAATTCGGTCTTTTTTCTTTCACCGGAATGGCTATAATTTCGCTGCAGGCAGCCGTTATCCCGTTGAATTCGGCGTGAATTAGCGTTCCACCGAAAGCCAGAGCACTGGCTATCCGCATCGTATCTATGGGCTTCAAAGCAAAGACAACAACATCCGGTTCAAATCTCGCCTTCTCAAGGGGAGAGAGCTGCAAACCAATCACATTTCCTTTAAAGTGCCGGATAGAGCTAACAAGTTTTTTTGCAGCCTTTTCAGAGCTCACCAAACCTTCCTTGAATAACTTGTCAGCAATTTCTTCCTTTCCCTCTCCCCTCAGAACAAATTTTGCAACCGGACATGTTAGCGAGGAAAAGGGGAGGATAAAGCTATGGCTCTTCGCCCTGTCGATGGCGGTGCAGATTCTGGGGAGGGGGTGGATTTCTCCCCTTACATCTTTCCCCTCAAATACGAGTCTGATCGCTACGGGCTTTGAATTAAACTTTTTCTCTATGAGATCTGCCGTTTTTGAATGAGTTCTGAAAAGCATCTAACCACTTCACTAGCTTAAATTTTGAAAGCTTTTTGAGTCGATTTTTTCCAAATGCCTTCTTCGCTCCTTCATCCTCTTATAGGCCATCCAAAGCCAGGCAGAGAGTAGGAGCGCCTGAATAACGACGAGCATAACCAAAACTTCAATCATGCTAATTCCTACCATCTTCCCTTACCATCTCCTCCCTATCTCAGATTCACCCAATCCCTCTTATTCGGTTGTAAAGCATTCTCGCCGGAAACACCACGATCGCCAGCAAAAGAATGCAGATTATATGGGGGGTGAAAGGCTTAGAGCTCATTTTCGCGGCTTTAACGCTCATTATCTCACCTATTTTCTCAAATTATCTCACAACCAGCACGGGCTTCTTCGCATGCCTCACTACATTTTCAGCTGTTGAGCCAATAAGCTTCTCTAGCGTGCATCCGAGCCTTCCGCAGCCATGGGAGCCCATAACTATCAGGCTAACATCTTCGCTTTCCGCAACCTTCAGGATCTCCTCCCAAGGATTGCCTATCTTCACTACTTCCTTAACCCTAAAGCCTTCAAGCTGGCTGACAATCTTTTCCATGTCCTTTTTCGCCTTTTCCACGAGTTTTTCGTCGAGCTTCTCAGTCTCCTCCTCAATATTCTTACCAGCCCATGCAAAGGCCTCCTCGTAAGCGTCGAAATAGCTCTGTTCAACGACATGAAGAACAACAACTTCCTCCGTTCCAGCTTCCTTAAGCTTTTTAACATATTCTAAAGCCTTATTTGCAAATTCAGAAAAATCTGTCGGAAACAAAACCTTCCTAAACATCTAACCACCTCCTGTTACAGCAAAAACCTTCTCCATCCTGCCAAAATACCTGTAGAATCCAACAGCAGTAAGCATCTGAAATGCAAAACCAACTGCAATGGGCAAAGCTGTAAGAATGCCAAAGGAGATTATTGCAATTCCAAGGCCGATGGGAAGGTTCTTCATACCGGAAGAATACGTTATCGCAACGGCCTTACCATATGGCATGCTTCTCGTAATCAGGTATGCAAATCCAAACATCACAGGGAAGATTATGATAACAGAAATCAACAGCGATGGAAGCAAAGCAAGATTTCTCAACAAAATTGGCATTGAGGTGTTTACAGCTATAAACATCAGGAAAACTGCACAAAGACTCGAAATTGCAGGACAGACAGGTAAATACTTTTTAACATCCCTCCTCCTCTCGAAGAGTTCTCTCAGGCCTATTCCAGCGAGCACAGGAATTAGGATTGTGTAAACAAGGTTCAAAAACATCCTGAGGGCGTTGATCTTAACATAGCCCCCTGCAAGGTAGAGCATTAGAATCGGAATTAGGAAAGGTGCAGCAATCATCGTTCCTGTGTTAATTACAACGGCAAGCGGAACATCCCCTTTGAGCAGTCCAGCCCAGACTATCGCCATTCCTGCACAGGGAATCACTCCAATCAGGATTATTCCGGCTGCAACCTCGGGATTCGGAATTAGACGGGATATCGCATAGCAGAGAATTGGAGAGAGAACGAAGTTTAGGGCCATTCCAAGGCTAAAACCCCTTACATCTTTTAAAGCAAGAAGCAAGCTCCTTGCCGTAATCGTGAATCCCATGGATGCAATCATTAGAACAACGAAGAGGGTGCTGTATGCTTTCAGCACCTTACCGGGCTTGGCAGTATAAAAACCAACAACTACCGAAACAAGGAGGGTTGCAATAATTATGTAGGAGTAATTTCTTCTTATGAATTCAGAAAATTCAAGAATCATATTCCCTCTCCATCCGCTTAATATCCTTTATTACCGCAAGAATTACCTCCTTCACAACCTTAACTTCCTCCTGAGAGAATTCATGTGTAGAGAAAGGACCAAGCTTCTTTATTCCTACATTCTCCTCAACATTAGCGTAGGACTCATACCATAGTCCGATCTCATCTGCAACCTTCATAGCACAAGAATTTTTGCAACCATCAACGACGACCAGTTGCTTTATACCCTCTACAAGCTTTATCTGCCTGCTTACGAGGTTCACAAGGGCCGGCAAGGAGAGCAAACACACCTCTTCGTACTTCTTCACTATTTCAACTGCTGCCCTTCCAGTGAGCATTCCAGTATTCGATGCAGGACTGTTGCAGACGAGCGAGGCTATCTTCGGCTTCATATCTCAATCCTTTCCCACATTCTCTCTATACTTCTCAGTCTTCTCAAGGAACTCCTCGAAATGCTCTTTCAGTCTCTCCCGAACAACCTTGAAGATTCCAAATTTTCTCGCTGCATCCCTTGCCACTCCCGGATCGGGAAAATCTATAGCTCCTGCAGGACAGAGGTTGCTGCAGGTCAAACAGCCGACCAGGCAATTGTAAGGTTTGATAACCACACTCTTTCTGTCTGCAAAATCGTAAGAGTAAACACCTCTGCCACAAACTTGGGTGCAAAGTCCACATCCGATGCATTTTGCCGGGTCTATGCGTGGATACCACTTTATTTCCTTCCTCGGCACACCGAACCAAGTTTTATATTCTTCCATTTTTCACCTAAATAGTTTGTTATTCAAACAATATTTAAAGCTTTTGTTTACAAAATAAACATTAAAAAAAGAAGGTTAAATGGATGCTTCCCTTCTAACCACAGTCACAGGCTTCGTTGCTTTCCTTACAACATCCTCAGAAACGGAACCTATCAAAGCGCTCTTCAGATTGCTCTTTCCATGAGAGCCAACTACTATGAGCGAGACATCTTCGCTTTCTGCAATCCTTACGATCTCTTCGGCAGGATGACCTTCAGTGACTACCGTTCCCACCTTAAAGTCTTTTTCTAAGTCTTCCTTTAGCTTTTTCATTTCATCTTCAGCCCTCTCTCGCAACTTTTTCCTTAATTCTTCCTCATATTCTTTGGTGGTCTCGCCCAGCCAAGCGATGTTGGTAGCAATTCTTGTAATCTCCTTTTCGTCCACAACGTAAACAACGATAACCTCCTCCACAACTTCCTTGATCCTTTTGAGGAAAGCAACCCCATTTTCCGTACATTCAGAAAAATCTGTGGCAAACAAAACCTTTCCCAACATCTTCATCACCTCAGATTGGTAAGTGCAGCCATGCAAAAACTCCAATCATCTTCAGAGCCATGTAAATCATGACTATGACGAATATGTATTTCAGTTGCTTTGCTGGCAGTCTGTGGGCAACTCTAACACCCACTTGCGCCATTGGAACACTTGTCGCTGCAAGAGCAAGCCAAGATTCGGGATTGAAGTAACCTATGAGCTGACCTATTGCATAGCTGCCATAAACACCAGCATTTAGCCCGTTGAAGATGTAACCGGTGAGACCTCCAATAGATGTGAAGATCATTACTGCAGTTGATGAACCAACGGCTCTATGCATTCCGAATCTGAGCAGAACAGCCATCACCGGAACCATCAGGACCCCACCGCCGATTCCTATAATGCCCGTAACGATGCCTAGCACAATTCCCCATGCTGCAAGCACACAAGGATTCTCATTCGGCTTTTCTTCCACCTTCGGCGGTTTAGCTGTTAGCATTCTTATGGCTCCAGCAAGTATTGCTAAGCCAAACGCTACCGTGAGAACTTTTGCTGGCAGATGGGCCGCAATAATTGAGCCGATAACAGCTCCAATGGCTCCCGTTATTCCAAGAACGATAGCTGCTCTCCATAGAACAGCTCCTCTCTTACTGTGCCCATATGCTCCGCTAATTGCTGTTGGAAAGACTACGGCGAGGTTAGTTCCGAAGGCTGTCAGAATTGCAAGCTTTGGATCTATGCCCATGCTCGTGTAAACCCAGTACTGGACGGGAATCATTATGAAGCATCCGCCAACTCCAAGCAAACCACTGGCAAATCCTACACCCACTCCAGTTACCACGAGAGCTATTATAGCCGTTACAAAGCTGAGCATTCAATCACCTCCCACAAGCCATTCTAAAGCTGGCGTTGCAGTTGCAAATATTGTAGAAGAAAGGGCAAACCGAGCGACCAAGATTGCCTCACCTATTTCTCGATCGCTGACACCCCTCCGTTTTGCAATCTTTGTAAAGACTTCTGTGCACATCTTGCTTCCAATTGCAGCAGCGACGGCAATCATTATAAGATGTTTATACTTTTCGGGAATGTTCTCAAGCTTCATCACAAATTGTCTCTCATCCATCTGCCTCGGAATCCACTCAGGCACGATTTTCGATATAAGCAGTTGCGGGACTGGTTTTTCTCCGATCATTTCTTCCATCTTTTTGAGAATCTCTTCAGCCTCCATGCCAAATTTACATGGTAAACGATATTTATAACTTTGGTTTAAAAAATAAACAAAAAGTTTTAAAGTTTGATGCCGAGCTTTTTACAAAGCTCCTTGTATCTGTTCCTTATCGTAACCTCGGTGATGCCTGTTACCGCCGATATCTCATTCTGACTTCTATCTAAACCCTCTAAGATTGAGGCTATGTAGATGGCTGCCGCAGCTATCGCCTTTGGACTTCGGCCTGAGATTAAATATCTCTCTTCTGCCTTTTCAATTACTTCGATTGCTCTTCCCTGAACTTCACCATTCAAATTGAGGGTTGTGCAGAACCTCGGAACAAAATCGGATGGATCTGTAGGCATCAGCCTAAGACCAAGCTCCCGGATTATAAATTTGTAGGTTCTCCCGATCTCTTTCCTGTCAACCTTAGAATGGAGCGATATCTCATCGAGAGATCTAGGAATTCCAAACTGTTTGCATGCTGCATACAAGGCTGCCGCAACAACTCCTTCAATGCTTCTTCCCCTTATCAGGTTCTTACTAACGGCCTTCCTGTATATTGCAGCTGCTGACTCCTCAACGCTTTTCGGCAAACCAAGGGTCGAAACCATTCTATTGAGCTCATTCAAAGCAAAAGAAAGATTCCTTTCTCTTGCATTGCCAATTTTTATTCTTTTCTGCCACTTTCTAAGCCTTTGCATCTGAGCTCTTTTCCCGCCTAAGATGGATTTACCAGAATAGTCTCTGTAGCTTGGGCCGATCTCGGTTGCAAGTCCCTTGTCGTGGATTGTATGTGTAATGGGGGCACCAGTTCTCACTTTTGTTAGTCTCTCCTCCTGATCAAAGGCCCTCCACTCAGGGCCAGGCTCTATATATCTCTCTTCCAGCACAAGACCACAATCCTGGCAGATCAGCTCCCCCCTCTTGTAATCCCTGATTAACCGGGGGCTTCCACATTCCGGACAGGCTTTCAAAATCTCTTCTCTTTCAATCTTGATCTCTTCTACTTCTATTTCCCTTTCCAATTTTCTTTCCACTTCTTTTATTTCGTTCCTTTCTACTTCCTTTAATTTTTCAACTTGCAATATCT